>NZ_CP014224.1:1027500-1370000 GCF_001697185.1 Wenyingzhuangia fucanilytica
AAAAAGAGAAGAAATTAAAAAGTTGGCAAATACAGATCCTACTAAAAAATTTGAAGGATTAAATATTATTGGTTTGGTTTCATCTGCCTACAAATGGATTACAAAAAACAGTAAAAAATTAAGCAAACAAGAAAAAAGGCTAAGGTTTGAGAAGTTTAAAGTTAATTTTTCAAAAGAATTTGGGAACTCTTTTTTTACGGATGATTTAAAGATATCAGAACTAAAAATTGAGGAGTTTTTAAGTTTTTGTAATCAAAAAAAATCTCTCTATGATATGTATTCAAATAATGAAAAACTAGAGTTGATAGATTTTCTAATCAAACAAAGTAAGGAATACAAAAAAATAATGAAGATAGATAATTAGGATCTACTCATAATGTTTGTTAGAGTCTGATGTTAATTTATTCAATTCTTTTAATTCAGTTTTGGTTAAATCTCTCCATTGACCTACAGGAATATCTAAGAAAATATTCATAATTCTAATACGCTTAAGTTTTTTAACATCGTATTCTAAATACTCACACATTCTACGGATTTGCCTGTTTAATCCTTGGGTTAAAGTAATTTTAAATTCGTAATCGTTAACTTTTTCGACTTTACATTTTTTGGTAATGGTTCCTAAAATCGGAATTCCATTACTCATTTTGTTGATAAAATCTTGGGTAACAGGTTTGTTTACTCTTACCAAATATTCTTTTTGATGATTGTTTCTGGCACGCAAAATTTTATTGACGATATCTCCATCACTGGTTAAAAAAATCAATCCTTCACTAGGCTTGTCCAAACGTCCAATTGGAAAAATTCTTTTAGGATGTTTGATGTAATCAATAATATTATTTTTTTCTCTTTTTTGATCGGTTGTACAAACAATTCCTACAGGTTTGTTAAACGCTATATAAGTGTGTGCTTCTTCTGGAGTAGAAACTAATTTACCATCCACACGAACTTCATCGCTAGGAGCAATTTTTGTTCCCATTTCTGGAACTACTCCGTTAATGGTTACTCGTTGTTCTTCTATTAATTTATCAGCAGCTCTCCTAGAGCAATATCCAATTTCACTTAAATATTTATTGATTCTTTTTAATTCTTGTGTCATGGTTTTTTAATTGATAAATACTAAAATTATTGTTTTTGTAGAAAAGGGTTGTTTCGTTTTCAAAATTAGGGTAAGATTTTAAAATATCTTCTTTATAAGTAAAGTTTTGAGTAATTATATAGTCAAAGTCCCATTTTAAAGCTCTTTTAATTACCTCAGGTTTTGTAACCATTACACAGAAACCTTTTCTTTTCATTTCTATAAATGCTCCGTTTGGGCTATAAGAATCTAATAAAAGTATTTTTTGATTTGGGGTGATTTGTAAACTATCTAAAATTTTATCAGCTCCAGTAAAGTTATTAATGGTTTTGGTTAATGGACTTTTTTCTCTAGTTCTGTATCCGTAGTCCGTTATGATTAATAAAAAAACTATAGAGAGCATTATGGCTACAACAACATAAACTTTTAAAAAATCAAAATGGATTTGCTTGCTAATTAAGCTAATGATGATAATAACTAATGGAAAAAAAGTATCTAATAGATAATAATCATGTGCAGGAAATTGCTTTAGCATTAATAAACTATAGGTTGTAACGCCTCCGCATAATAAATATAATCCAATTAAATTTTTGTTAAAAGTTGTGTTTTTAATTGGGATTATGAATTTTATAAATAACAACACTAAAATAAAGTAATGTATTGGTGTAAAATACCTCCAAGATTCATAGTATATGGTTTCTTTAATAGAATAATATATGTCTTCAAAGTTTTTTGGATATAAAGGATAATTTAAAAAATTAGAGCCATAGAACTTAGCCAAGTATAATTTGTTATATAAAAAGTAAGCACCAACAATTAAAATAATAAAACTTAGTCCTAGTAGTTTTTTCCAAGCTATTTTCTTTTCAATAATCCCTAGTATAAAGTAATGTCCAAATAGAGCCAGGGCATACATAATAAAAGGAAGTCTAGTTAAACTAGCAATAAGTATAAATACTAAGCAAAGTAACCAGTTAGATTGATTTTTATCTTTTAAATATTTGATGTAATGATAAAAAGCAATAAAAATGAGCGATAATGATGCAGCAGTTGGTAAAAATTGAAAGCAATAATAGTTATAGGTAGGAGATAAGTAAATAAATAAAATTAATAAACTGCTAATTAAATATGATTTATTAATAAGTAATAAAGCTTTAAAAAGAAAAAACAGTCCTATCATGCTAATTAAAAGAATATAGAGTCTGTATATCCAAGGACTTGTACTTTTAAAAATAGTCATTAATATGGATACTGCATATTGATGTATAGGGCAATCTATGGCAGTAATTCCTTTAGGATCTTTTATATTAGCGTCCCAATAATCTTGACTATTGGTATAAGTTTGTTTTTGCCCAAGTGATGCTTTGAATTGGGGATTTAAACAAAAAGTTTCTGGATGAAAAAAATCAAAATTATTGTTAGTAAAACCAATAGCAATAGCGTAATGGTCTGCGTTGGCCCAAGCATGTCTTTCGGTTACTTTATTGTTGATGTTTTTTAATTGAAAAAAACTAATCAAACACAAAAAGAAAACAAAACCAATAATTTTTGATTTAGGAGTCATTATTTTTTGAAACTTAAAAAGTGAGTAAAAACGATTGATTTGGTGTTGTAATATTTCTTAATAGGATTACCCTTTCTTTTATTAAAAAAGTGCGAAAGGTTTTTGTAAAATGAAAGATGAGCTTTTAAAATACTAAACAAATGAGAAAATTGTCCTAAAAAAATAAATCTAACTCCAGCAACACCATCTAAAACCATTCTTGTAAAAATAATAGGGAATAGTTTTTTCTTAGGTAAATTTTTAACTAGCGTAAAAAGAGAGTTTCTAAAATTTAAATAGGTTTTAAAAGGACTTTGTTTACTTAGTGTTCCACCTCCAACATGGTATACAGTACTTTCTGCAATATAATCCACAGAGAAATTTTGATTTTGTGCTCTCCAACACAAATCAATTTCTTCGTAATGTGCAAAAAAGTCACCATCTAAACCACCAAGTTGTTCATAGTCTTTTGCTTTGATAAACAAACAAGCACCCGATGCCCAAAAAATAGGGGCAGATTTATATTGATTTTTATCTGCTTCAATATTTTCAAAAACTCTTCCTCGGCAATAAGCGTAGCCATATTTGTCTAAAAACCCACCTGCAGCACCAGCATACTCAAAATAAGAGCGAAATTTATAATCTAATATTTTTGGTTGAACAATACTTGCTTTGCTATTGGTCTTGTAAAACTCAATAATTGGTTTAAGCCAATTTGGAGTAACTTCAACATCAGAATTAATTAAAGCATATACATTAGCATTAATTTGAGATAAAGCCAAATTGTATCCATTGGCAAAGCCTTCATTTTTTTGGTGTTGAATGATACTGATTTCTGGAAAAAACTTTTCTACATAAGCCACAGAAGTGTCCATAGAATTATTATCTACCACATAAATTTTTGCTTCAGGACTATTTTTAACCAACGTTGGTAAAAACTTTTCTAGCAATTCTCTTCCGTTCCAATTTAAAACAACTAATGCTATGTTCATTTAAATATTGTAGTTAGGTATGTCTTTTAAAAACACATATTTTTTGTTTTCAAAATCCATTTGACAAAAGTAATGTTCCAAACCATTAGTCACAACTAAATACCTAGCATTTAATTCCAGATTATATCTTGCAATTTGATCAAAAACTTCTTGGGTTATTTTAACAGAACTTGCTTTGCATTCTACAATAATTTCAGGAGTTCCTTGTTTGTTGTAAATAAGAATGTCTGTTCTTTTTTTTGTGTTATTTAAGGTTAATTCTTTTTCTAAAGCAGTTAAAGAAATGGGATATTTTTTATGATGAACCAAATAATTTGCAAAATGTTGCCTCACCCATTCTTCGGGTGTAAGCATAATGTCTTTTTTTCTAAAAGGGTCAAAAATAAACAGCTTATTTTCTTTACTTTTGATTTTTAAATAAACATCAGGAAGATTTAGTTTTTGCATGTGCCAAAAATAAGCATTCTTTTTGAGCAATTCCTTACAATTTTAGCAGTCTATGGTAGAAGTAAAACAGTTGGTAACTGATATCAATCAGGGAAGAATTAAACCTATTTATTTTTTAATGGGTGAAGAAGCCTACTATATTGATAAAATTTCTGAATACATAGAAAAAAATATCCTAACCGAGGATGAAAAAGGGTTTAACCAAACAGTAGTTTATGGTAGAGATGTTTCAATTGATGACATTATAGGGCAAGCAAAACAATTTCCTATGATGGCCGAAAGAACAGTGGTTATTGTAAAAGAAGCTCAAGATTTATCTAGAACTATAGAAAATTTGGTTTCCTATGTAGAAAATCCTTTAGAAAGCACTGTTTTAGTTGTTTGTTATAAATACAAAACCCTTGATAAACGTAAAAAGTTAATAAAAGCTATAGCCAAAAAAGGAGTTGTTTTTGAATCTAAAAAATTATACGAAAACCAAATTGGAGATTGGATTTCGGGAGTGTTAAAAGGGAAAAAATATCAAATAAACCCTAAGGCTGCTCAAATGTTGGTGGAGTTTTTAGGAACTGATTTAAGTAAAATTAGCAACGAACTAGATAAACTGATGTTGGTTCTACCTAAAGAAACAACAATAACAGCACAACATATTGAAGAAAATATAGGTATCAGTAAAGATTTTAATGTTTTTGAACTTAGAAAAGCCATTGGGAAAAAGGAAATACTAAAGTGTAATCAAATCATTAACTACTTTGCAGAAAATCCTAAAAGCAACCCATTGGTTATGACCATCTCTTTAATCAATAGTTATTTTACACAATTGTTAATGTATCATGGTTTAAAAGATAAATCTAAAGGAAATGTGGCCAAAACATTACGTGTAAATCCATATTTTGTTGATGATTATGTAGTTGCAGCTAAGAATTATCCTATGCGAAAAGTTTCTCAAATCATAACTTATTTAAGAGAGGCTGATGTAAAAAGTAAAGGGGTAGGAGCAAATTTAACAGATAGAGATTTGTTAAAAGAATTGCTGTTTAAAATCCTTCATTAAAAATCATTTAAGATTCTAAAATCCACTATTCTCCTAAATTAAATAAAGTTGTACTTTTGCATCGTTTTTAAAGATGTCATTTTGGCATTTTAATGTAATTGGCAAACCTTTTGCCTTAGGAAGTAAACAAACATATTTATTGATAATTATTTACCATGAGTAAGAAAGAAGATATTCAACAAGAAGAAAAGGCAGTAGAAGAAAAAGCAACCGTAGAGCAAGTAGAAGAAACTGTGGAGGCTGCTGAGCAAGAAGAAAAAGCAGAAGAAACAAAAGAACCATCTGCTGAAGAATTAATTCAAGCTGAAAAAGATAAATATTTACGTTTATTTGCTGAGTTTGAAAACTATAAAAAACGTACTTCTAAAGAACGTATCGAGTTGTTTAAAACTGCAGGAAAAGATATTATCGTGTCATTATTACCTGTTGTTGATGATTTTGACAGAGGAATGATTGAAATCAATAAAAGTGAAGACGAGGAGTTAAAGAAAGGAGTGGCTTTAATTCAAGATAAATTAGTAAAAACATTAGAGCAAAAAGGATTAACTGCTGTAGAAGTTAATCAAGGTGATGCTTTTGATGCAGATATTCAAGAAGCAATTACTCAAATTCCTGCACCTACCGAAGATTTAAAAGGAAAGGTGATTGATGTAATAGAAAAGGGATACAAATTAGGAGATACTATTATCCGTTTCCCTAAAGTTGTAATCGGACAATAATAGAACAATTAACTATCACAATTAATAATTAATATTGAGTAATCTACTCATAGCTAATTGTTAATTGCTAATTGAATAAAGATATGGCAAAACAAGATTTTTACGAGGTATTAGGGGTTTCTAAAGGAGCCTCTGCTGCAGAGATAAAGAAGGGGTATCGTAAAATGGCTGTAAAATATCACCCAGATAAAAATCCTGGTGATACAGAAGCAGAAGAAAAATTTAAGTTAGCGGCAGAAGCTTATGAAGTTTTAAGTGACGAGAATAAGCGTGCTAGATATGACCAATATGGACACCAAGCTTTTGAAGGTGGACATGGCGGAGGCGGAGGCTTCGGTGGTGGTATGAATATGGATGATATCTTTAGTCAGTTCGGAGACATCTTTGGTGGTGGTTTCGGAGGTTTTGGCGGAGGTGGAGGACACCGTGGAGGTGGACGTAGAGCTACTGTAAAAGGTAGTAATATGCGTATTCGTGTAAAACTTACCTTAGAAGAAATTGCTAACGGAGTTGATAAAAAAATCAAAGTTCGTAGAAAAAAGAAAGCCAAAGGAGTAACTTACGGAACTTGTACTACTTGTAATGGAGCAGGACAGGTAATGCAAGTAACCAATACTATTTTAGGTAGAATGCAAACTGCAGCTACTTGTAATACTTGTGGTGGAGCTGGAGAGGTAATGAAAAATAAAGTTTCTGGAGCTGATGCACAAGGATTGTCAGTGGAAGAAGAAACAGTAAGTATTAATATTCCTGCTGGAGTTACTGATGGTGTACAGTTAAAAGTAGCTGGTAAAGGAAATGAAGCTCCAGGAAACAATTCTATTTCAGGAGATTTATTAGTTCTTATCGAAGAAATTCCTCACGAAACTTTAACAAGAGAAGGTGTTAACTTACATTTTGACTTGTATATTAGTTATCCAGAAGCTGTTTTAGGAGCTAGTAAAGAAATAGAAACAGTATCTGGTAAAGTAAAAATTAAAATTGATGCTGGTACTCAGTCAGGAAAGATTTTAAGATTAAAAGGTAAAGGTTTACCAAGTATTGAAAGATATGGAACAGGAGACTTAATGGTTCATGTTAATATTTGGACTCCTCAAGAATTAAATAAAGATCAGAAAAAGTTTTTTGAAGCTAATTTAGGAGATGATAACTTTAATCCCGCACCAACTAAGGGAGATAAATCTTTTTTTGAAAAAGTAAAAGATATGTTTTCTTAACATAAGTTTTAAAAGTTAAGAAAAGATTAAAAAAAAGGCAAATAATTTTTTGTAGAATATAAAAAGAATGTATATTTGTCCTGTTGTGTTATTTATAACACACTTTTTCTTTTTCATAGCAATTTTTCCCACCTAGTTTACTAGGTGGGTTTTTCTTTTAAAAATAGATCATTGAACAGTAGGTTGTCTTATCGCCGCGTATTTATACGAGGAGGAAAGTCCGAGCACCATAGAACAGCATAGCGGATAACATCCGTCGCCTTAAACTAGTTTAAGGTAGGACAAGTGCAACAGAAAGCAAGTACAGTTCGGCTGTAGTGAAACCAGGTAAACTCTATGCGGTACAATGCCATGTATATTGGAGACCTTTTAATAGGTAAGAGTTGTTCGCTCAATTCCAAGGGGTAGGCAGATTGAGATTGTTGGTAACAGCAATTCTAGATAAATGATAAGAAGCTTGAACTTGTTTCAAGTTACAGAACTCGGCTTATAAACCTACTTTTAATGATGTATATGCAAATCTCCATAGCTTTAAACTAAATGTTAAGGAATACTCCAAAATATATACTGCTTTATATAGTGTTTTGTGTAGTAAAATATATAAGAATTCAAGAATTTGTTAAAAATCAATCGTTTGTTTAAAACAAGTGAATACTGTTTTTAATATGGTGCTGTTATTTCGTATATTGCCCAACCAAAAATGAACAATTAAATAAACTATAATAAATCGTATGAATATTTATAACGATTACATCAAGGAAATCGAGAGCCGAAAAGCTCAAGGACTTAGCCCGCTACCAATTGAAGGAGCTGAATTATTAAGCCAAATTATTGAGCAAATAAAAGATTTGAATAACGAGTATAGAGAAGAGTCTCTTAACTTCTTTATTTATAATGTTATACCTGGTACTACTAGTGCAGCAGGTGTAAAAGCACAATTCTTAAAGGATATCATTCTTGGTAAATCGGTAGTAAAAGAAATTACTCCTGCTTTTGCTTTTGAATTATTATCGCATATGAAAGGTGGACCTTCTATTGAAGTGTTGTTAGATTTAGCTTTAGGAAATGATATTTCTGTAGCTAAAGAAGCAGCTAAGGTTCTTAAAACTCAAGTTTATCTTTATGATGCTGATACAAACCGTTTGGAAGAGGCATTTAATAATGGAAATGAAATTGCAAAAGAACTTTTAGAAAGTTATGCTAAGGCAGAATTCTTTACAGAATTACCTGATGTTGAAGAAGAGATCGAAATCGTTACTTACATCGCTGGTGTAGGTGATATCTCTACAGATTTATTATCTCCAGGAGCAGATGCTCACTCTCGTTCAGATCGTGAATTACACGGTCAGTGTATTTTTGAGCATAACAAAGACATGCAAAAAGAACTTTCTGCTTTAAAAGAACAACACCCTGATAAACGTGTGATGTTAGTGGCAGAAAAAGGAACTATGGGAGTTGGATCTTCTAGAATGTCTGGAGTTAACAACGTAGCATTATGGACAGGTATTCAAGCTAGCCCATATGTACCGTTTATTAACATTGCTCCAGTAATTGCAGGAACTAATGGTATTTCTCCAATTTTCTTAACTACAGTAGGAGTTACAGGAGGTATTGGAATAGATCTTAAAAACTGGGTAAAGAAAACTGATGCTGAAGGAAATACAATTCTTGATGCTGATGGTGAGCCCGTTTTAGAAGAAAAATACTCAGTTGCTACAGGAACTGTTTTAACGATCAATACTAAAGAAAAGAAATTATACAAAGACGGTGAGGCTGTAATGGATATTTCAGCTGCTTTAACTCCTCAAAAAGTTGAGTTTATTAGAGCTGGTGGTTCTTACGCTATTGTTTTTGGTAAAAAAATTCAAACATTTGCTGCTAAGGTTTTAGGAATTGATATTCCTACAGTTTATGCTCCATCTAAAGAAATTTCTGTAGAAGGGCAAGGATTAACAGCAGTAGAAAAAATATTTAATAAAAACGCAGTAGGAAATACTCCAGGAAAAACTTTACATGCAGGTTCTGACGTTCGTGTAGAAGTAAACATTGTAGGTTCTCAAGATACTACAGGATTGATGACTTCTCAAGAATTAGAGTCTATGGCTGCTACAGTTATTTCTCCAATTGTTGATGGTGCTTACCAATCAGGATGTCATACTGCTTCTGTTTGGGATGATAAATCTAAAGCAAATATTCCAAGGTTGATGAAGTTTATGAATGACTTTGGTTTAATTACTGCTCGTGATCCTAAAGGAGTTTATCCAGCAATGACTGACGTTATTCACAAGGTATTAAATGATATCACAGTAAGTGATTGGGATATTATTATTGGTGGAGATTCTCATACACGTATGTCTAAAGGGGTTGCTTTTGGTGCAGATTCTGGTACAGTAGCTTTAGCTTTAGCAACAGGAGAGGCTACAATGCCAATTCCTCAGTCTGTAAAAGTTACTTTTAAAGGTGCAATGAAATCTTTTATGGATTTCCGTGACGTTGTACATGCTACTCAACAACAAATGTTAAAGCAGTTTGGTGGTGAAAACGTTTTCCAAGGTAGAATTATCGAAGTTCACTTAGGAACATTAACAGCCGATCAAGCATTTACATTTACTGATTGGACTGCAGAAATGAAAGCAAAAGCTTCTATCTGTATTTCTGAGGATGCTACATTAATTGAATCTTTAGAGATTGCAAAAGGTAGAATCCAGATCATGATTGATAAGGGAATGGATAATGACTTAAAAGTTTTACAAGGATTAATTGATAAAGCGAATAAGAGAATTGCCGAAATTCAATCTGGTGAAAAACCAGCTTTAAGACCTGATGCTAATGCTAAATATCACGCTGAAGTTGAGATTGACTTAGATGAGGTTGCTGAACCAATGATTGCGGATCCAGATGTTAATAACGAAGATGTTTCTAAACGTTATACTCACGATACAATTAGACCATTATCTTACTATGGAGGAACAAAAACTGTAGATTTAGGATTTATTGGTTCTTGTATGGTTCACAAAGGTGATATGAAAATTTTAGCTCAAATGTTAAAGAACATTGAGGCACAACAAGGTAAAGTTGAGTTTAAAGCTCCGTTAGTAGTAGCTCCTCCTACATATAATATTGTAGATGAGTTAAAGGCAGAAGGAGATTGGGATGTATTAACTAAATACTCTGGTTTTGAATTTGATGACAATGCTCCAAAAGCAGCAGCTCGTACTAAATACGAAAACATGTTGTACTTAGAGCGTCCAGGATGTAACTTATGTATGGGTAACCAAGAAAAAGCAGAACCAGGAGATACTGTAATGGCTACTTCTACTCGTTTGTTCCAAGGAAGAGTTGTAAAAGATTCAGGTGAGAAAAAAGGTGAATCTTTATTATCTTCTACACCAGTAGTAGTATTATCTACTGTTTTAGGTAGAACTCCAACAATGGCAGAATACGAAGCAGCTGTTGAAGGTATTGTTTTAACTAAGTTTACACCATCTTTAAAGCAGTTAATTAAGTAATTATATTACTTTTCAATATTAAAAAGCCTAAATCGAAAGATTTAGGCTTTTTTTTGTTGTAAAACTTCATTTTTTAGTTAAAAATCTCATGCTATTTCAAATGAGTTCAAAATGATTGCAAATGGGTTTTTAGTATAGTATTAGTTTTTGTAATTTGTAGGTATCCAAAAAAAACAACATTTAACACTAAAAACAAAAAATATGGCATTTGATATTGAAATGATAAAAGAAGTATATGCTCGCATGAAAGAACGTGTTGATGCAGCAAGAGAAGTGGTAGGAAAACCATTAACACTATCTGAGAAAATTTTGTACAACCATCTTTGGGATGGAAATGCAACAACTGACTTTAAAAGAGGTGTTGATTATGTAAATTTTGCACCAGATAGAATTGCTTGTCAAGATGCAACTGCGCAAATGGCGTTGTTGCAATTTATGCAAGCAGGTAAAAAGAAAGTAGCTGTACCTACAACAGTACATTGTGATCACTTAATTCAGGCAAAAGAAGGAGCGGCTAAAGATTTAGAATTTGCGAATAAAACAAGTGCAGAGGTATTTGATTTTTTATCATCTGTGTCTAATAAATATGGTATTGGGTTCTGGAAGCCAGGTGCTGGAATTATTCACCAAGTAGTTTTAGAAAACTATGCATTCCCTGGAGGAATGATGATTGGTACGGACTCACATACAGTAAATGCTGGTGGATTAGGAATGGTAGCAATAGGTGTTGGTGGTGCTGATGCTGTAGATGTAATGGCAGGTATGGCTTGGGAGTTAAAATTTCCTAAACTAATTGGTGTAAAATTAACAGGTAAATTATCTGGTTGGACAGCTTCTAAAGATGTTATTTTAAAAGTAGCTGGAATTTTAACGGTAAAAGGAGGAACAGGTGCTATTGTAGAATATTTTGGGGAAGGTGCTAAAAATTTATCCGCTACAGGAAAAGGAACCATATGTAATATGGGAGCAGAAATTGGTGCAACTACATCAACATTTGGTTATGATGATTCTATGGATCGTTATTTACGTGCTACTGATAGAGCAGATGTTGCAGATGAAGCAAACAAAGTAGCTTCATATTTAACAGGGGATGATGAGGTGTATGCAAATCCTGAAAAATATTTTGATCAAGTGATTGAAATTAATTTGGATGAGTTAAAACCTCATATCAATGGACCTTTTTCTCCAGATTTGGCTTCTGAAGCGGGTGCTGATGTAAAAGCAAAAGCTGAAGCAGAAGGTTGGCCTTTAGATGTGGAATGGGGGTTGATAGGTTCTTGTACCAACTCGTCTTATGAAGATTTGTCTAGGGCAGCTTCCATTGCGCAACAAGCATTAGATAAAGGGATAGAGGTAAAAGCAGATTTTGGTATCAACCCTGGTTCTGAGCAAGTAAGATTTACAGCAGAAAGAGATGGTTTGTTAGAGAAGTTTGAAAAATTAGGGGCTACTATTTTTACCAATGCTTGTGGTCCTTGTATTGGGCAATGGGCTCGTTATTCAGATCCTAAAAATGCTCCAAAAAATTCTATTGTTCACTCTTTTAACAGAAACTTTGCAAAAAGAGCAGATGGAAATCCAAATACTCATGCATTTGTAACTTCTCCAGAATTGGTTGCAGCTATTGCTATTTCTGGGCGTTTAGATTTTGATCCAACAAAAGATACATTGATAAATGATAAAGGAGAAGCGGTAATGTTTGATGAACCTACAGGTGATGAGTTACCAACAAGAGGTTTTGATGTAGAAGATGCCGGATTCCAAGCTCCTGTAGAAGATGGTTCTGGTATTGATGTAGTAGTTTCTCCAGATTCTGATAGATTACAATTGTTAGAGCCATTTCAACCATTAGGTTCTGAAATTAAAGAGGCTAAATTATTAATCAAAGCATTTGGAAAATGTACGACCGATCATATTTCTATGGCTGGTCCTTGGTTGCGTTTTCGTGGGCATTTAGATAATATTTCTAACAACTGTTTAATAGGTGCTGTAAATGCATTTAATCAAAAAACTGATACAGTTAAAAATCAGTTGACTGGTGAATACGGTCCAGTACCTGCCACAGCAAGAGCTTATAAAGCTGCAGGAATTCCTTCGATCGTGATTGGAGATCACAATTATGGAGAGGGTTCTTCTAGAGAACATGCAGCTATGGAGCCTCGTCATTTAGGTGTTGCTGCTGTTATTGTAAAATCTTTTGCGCGTATTCATGAAACTAACCTTAAAAAACAAGGAATGTTAGGGTTGACTTTTGCTAATGAAGATGATTATGAATTGATTCAAGAGGATGATGTGTTTACTTTTACTGATTTGGCAGATTTTGCTCCAAATAAACAATTGACATTAGAGATAAAACACGCTGATGGATCTAAAGATCTTATAAAATTAAATCACACATATAATGCAAGTCAGATTGCTTGGTATAAAGAAGGTTCTGCCTTGAACTTAATTAAAAAAGAAAATGCAGCTTAATAGGTAGTTGTTCTTATAAACAAAAAAGTCCTTGAGAGAAATCTCAAGGACTTTTTGTTTTTGTGGTTATTGCTTAAAATATAAATTGATTGCTATGGCTATCATAACGTATATCATCAGAATTAAAAATAGTCATCAAGTTTTCTTGAATTGCTATATCTGTTGATTTTCCAACGTTAAATTTCTTTTGATCTATCAATAACAATCTATCAGAAGTTTTTAAAGCTAAATTTATTTCGTGTGTAGATATTAAAACGGTTTTTTCAGTCTCTTTACAGATTTTAGCTAAGATTTTAAAAATGTTGATTTTATGATGTATATCTAAATGAGAGGTTGGTTCATCAAGTAAAATAATAGGAGTGTCTTGTGTTAAAGCTCGTGCAATCATCACACGTTGTAATTGTCCATCACTTAATTGATGGATTAATTTGTTTGATAACTCAGTAGTGTCTGTCAAATTCATTGCATTATGAACGATAGAAATATCTTGGTCAGATAATTTTCCCAACCAATTGGTGTAAGGTTGTCTTCCTAATGCAATGGTTTCATAAACTGTTAAAGAACTTTCAGGGATGCTTTCTGTAAGTACAACAGCAATAAATTTAGCCAATTCTTTAGGTGGCAGGTTATCAATGTTTTTTTCATTAATCTCAATACTCCCTTCAATAGGGCTAAGCATATTGGCAATAGTTTTTAAAAGAGTAGATTTTCCTGAACCGTTTCGGCCAAGTAAACATAATAACTCTCCTTTGTAAAGTTCAAAATCAATTTGATTACAAATACTAATTGTTTTTTTAGAAACAGGATAACCAATATTAAGTGCTGTTGCTTTTAATACTACATTTTTCATGATCCTATTTTTTTAGATTTTGAAACCAATAACCAAATAACAATTGGAGCTCCAAAAATAGAAGTAATTGCATTGATGGGTAAAGTTTTTGATCCTACAGAAATATGAGTTAAACTATCGCATATTAACATTACTATAGCTCCAATAATTCCAACCGCAGGAAGTAAAATTTTATGATTTGAAGTTTGAAAAATCAATTTGGTAATATGTGGTATAGCTAACCCAATAAAAGCAATTGGCCCTACAAAAGCTGTGATACTACCAGTCAACAAACTTGTAACAATAAAAATGATACTTTGTGTTTTTTTTATTGATATACCTAAACTTGTTGCGTAATTTTCTCCTAGTAAAAGGGCGTCTAAAGGTTTAATGATAAATAACAAACCTACTGCGCTAATAGAAACTATTCCTATTAATAAGTATAATTCCGACCATTGAAGGTTTCCTAAACTTCCAAAACTCCAAAAAATATACTGTTGTAATTCTGTGGCAGAACTAAAATAAGACAATACACTAATTATGGCAGTAGTAAAACTACCAAACATAAGTCCAATAATCAGAATAGACATTGTGTTTCTTATGTTTCTTGCAGTAATCATTACAATGCTTAAAACAAAAAAAGAACCTAAACTTGCGGCTAGTGGTATAGAAAAATGATACAAATAAGGAAGTGAACCAAAAAAACTTCCTCCCATAATTAATAGTGCAACACCTAAACTTGCCCCGGAACTAATTCCTAATACAAAAGGACCAGCTAATGGATTTCTAAAAAAAGTTTGCATTAACAATCCACTTATTCCAAGTCCAATACCAACTAGAATACTTGTAACCGTTTTTGGTAGTCTGTATTCTGTAATTATATATTGGTAGTTTTCAGAGCTGTTAGGATTATTGGTAACAACGTTCCAAATTTCTTTAAAGGGAATACTAATACTGCCTGTGTAAATATTAAAAATAGCAATAGCAATTAATAATATAAACAAGGCTATAAATATAGGATAGTATTTTTTTTGAGGAATATACACTTTATAGGTTTTGTAAAAAGGCTATTAATTTTTGAACCGCTAATCCTCTGTGACTAATTTTTCCTTTTTCGTCTAAACTCATTTCGGCAAAAGAAAGTTGATATCCATTAGGGGTAAAAATAGGGTCGTATCCAAAACCTTCATCACCTTGTCTTTTTTCTAAAATGTTACCATTACAGATTCCTTCAAATAAATGTTGTTGATTATTAAGGTTTAAACAGATAATCGTTTTAAAACATGCTTTTCGGTTAGATGTTCCTTCAAGATTTTTTAGTAACAAGTCCATGTTTTTTTCAGCATTTCCATGTTCTCCGGCATATCTTGCAGAGTAAACACCTGGTTCACCGTTTAATGCATCTACCAATAAACCTGTATCATCTGCAAAACAAGGATATCCATATTTTTCTGTAACATGATTGGCTTTAATTTTAGCGTTCCCTTCTAAAGTATCGGCAGTTTCAGGAATTTCCTCTGTACAACCAATATCTGTTAAGGATAATAATTCAATGTTAGGAAGTAAAGCAGCTACTTCTTTTAATTTATTGTTGTTATGAGTGGCAAAAACTATTTTCATAAGTTTGGTTATCGGTTGTTAGAATTGTAGATGGAATGATTTTTTTATTAATAATCTTTTTTATTCGTGATGATAAGGTTCGTTTTTTAAAATAGTAAAACCTCGGTATAGTTGTTCTACCATAAATAAACGAATCATTTGATGTGAAAAGGTCATTTTAGATAAAGATATTTTTCCTTGTGCTTTGGCATAAACATCATCAGAAAAACCATAAGGCCCACCAATGACCAAAACCAATTGTTTAATTCCGGAATTCATCTTTTTTTGTAAAAAATCTGCAAAGTTTACAGATCTAAATTCTTTTCCTTTTTCATCTAATAAAATTAAATGATCTGTAGGTTGTAGTTTTTTTAGAATGAGTTCTCCTTCTTTTTCTTTTTGTTGAGCTTCGGAAAGATTTTTTACATTTTTAATATCAGGAATGATATTTAGTTCAAACTTAATATAGTGTTTTAATCTATTTTGATAATTGTCTATTAGTTGAGTCAGATTTTTATCATCAGTTTTACCAATAGCCAAAAGAACAATTTTCATAGTTTTCCTTTTCTTTAAAAAGCAAAGGTACTAAGAACAGATGATATGTAGCTTTTATACTAAAGAAGGTGTATAAAAAAATTCCTCTTTAAAAATCTTTTCATCTTTTACATGATAAATACAAAGTTCTTCTAGTTGCACACGTCCAAATCCTCTAAGAGTAACATCTAGACTTATTTTTATGCAAAAATGATTTCCAGCAACAAGTGGTTCGGAAACTTCTGAGTGATGAATTTTTTGTGCCAATTCAAAAAACATGGCTGTTTTTCTTTGCACTTTAGCTATTCCCTTGGTTTTTTTGTATCTATTAGAGTATAATTCAATACTTTCAATATGGTCATCATATAGTTCAACTTGAGCCAAAGCATTTTGTCCTCTTTTACAAAGGTTCACCAGTCTATTTGCAATTTCTTGTGTGGTCATAGTTAACATATCATATTTTTTCAAACTAAATTTACCTTAATTATTTTGTTGATTAACTGATAGATGCTTTGTTTAAAACTGCGTTTTCGCATGTTGTAGTTGTGGATTAATAATGATGAATGACTAGAAATTAATTACAGAAGTTTATCTTTGTTTTAAAATTAAGTTAGATGATTAGTCAAGCACAGTTTGATAAAGAAATTCAGATGATTATTGCCAATGCCATTAGAGAAGATGTGGGAGATGGAGATCATTCATCATTGGCATGTATTCCATCAAGCGCCGTTGGAAAAGCAAAATTATTGGTAAAAGATACAGGGATTATTGCTGGAGTAGACTTTGCTTTAGAGGTTTTTAAATATGTTGATGAGTCTTTAGAAATAGAAGTACTTATTAAGGATGGTGAAAAAGTGAATCATGGCGATGTTGTTCTGTATGTTTCAGGTAGTTCTTTGTCAATCTTAAAAGCAGAAAGATTAGTACTTAATGCCATGCAACGAATGAGTGCGATTGCAACCAAAACGGCTCATTATGTTGATTTATTAAAAGGTACCGAAACTAAAATTTTAGATACTAGAAAAACCACACCAGGAATTCGTGCCATTGAAAAGTGGGCTGTAAAAATTGGTGGTGGAGAAAATCATCGTTTTGCTTTGTATGATATGATTATGCTAAAAGACAATCATATAGATTTTGCTGGGGGAGTGGCTCAAGCTATCAAACAAACAAAAGAGTATTTAAAAGCAAACAACAAAGATTTAAAAATTATTGTTGAAGCTAGAGATTTAAAAGAAATTGAAGAAATTATTCAGTTTGATGGAATTCATAGAGTTTTAATTGATAACTTTAATTATGAGGATACTAAAAAAGCAGTAGCCTTAATTGGCGATAAAGCAGGAACGGAATCTTCAGGAGGAATCAACGAAGAAACTTTAAGAAAATATGCAGAATGTGGCGTTCAGTATATTTCATCTGGTGCTTTAACGCACTCTGTTTATAATTTAGATTTAAGTTTAAAAGCAATAGATTAGTTGCTTAAAAAAAGAAACCTTGGAAATTAAAGACATACATAAAGAAGATTCTGTAGAAGAAGTATTAAAAGATGTGCCTGTAATGAACTGGTTTGTTCGTACTGGTAAAAAAATTCCTGTTCCCGGTTTAGAAGGAATGACCTTGTATGATTTACTCGAAATGTATTTTATAGGAATTGTAAAAGGAGCTTTAACGTCTAGAGCAGGAGGTATTTCTTTTAGTTTTTTTATGGCTTTGTTTCCTTTTATGCTTTTTATGTTAACACTAATTCCTTTTATACCTATAGATGGTTTTCAGGAAAATTTTATGATGTTAATATCAGAGTTGTTACCACCAAAAACTTTTGATGCTGTTGATACAGTTTTGGCAGATATTGCAAATAATAAATATGGAGGATTACTTTCTTTTGGTTTTATAGTGTCTATCTTTTTAATGACTAATGGAGTAAATGCTATTTTTGCTGCTTTTGAATATTCTGTACATGTTAAGAAAATAAGAAATGTGGTTAAGCAGTATCTAATATCATTGGGAACTTCTTTAACCATGTCCTTTATGTTGATTTTAACTGTGGCTATTACTATATTCTTTGAGTTTGGTTTAGAGTTTATCTACACAAAAGGATGGTTGCCAAAAGATTTAATGTGGGTTGGAAATTTACGTTACCTACTATTTATGTTTTTAATTTTTTGTAACGTATCAATGTTGTATTATTTTGGAACATCAGAAGGTAAACAAACCAATTTCTTTTCTGCAGGTTCTGTTTTAACAACAGTATTGTCATTATTGACTTTTTATGGATTTGGAATTTATGTGGTTAAATTTTCTAAATACAACGAATTATATGGATCTATTGGAACGCTTTTGGTATTGATGCTTTTTATATGGCTAAACTCTATGATTCTTTTATTAGGTTTTGAGTTAAATGCTAGTATTACTAGATTGAGAAATGAACATAAATTAAAAAGAATAGAAGAAAAAGAGATGATGGGAGAACATTTTGACTAATTTTTTTTACTTAAAAATTTTTGAATCCATACCCCTGATTTCTTAATGATTCTTTTTTCTGTAACAAAATCTGTATAATAAAGTCCAAACCTTGGTTTAATACCTTCTGCCCATTCAAAATTATCTACTAAGGTCCATATAAAATAGCCTTTTACTTTAATATCTTTTTCAATAGCTTTTAATGTATAATAAAAGGTCTTTTTAAAATAATCAATACGGTTTTTATCTTTTATTTTTCCATCTTCTATATTATCATCAAAACAAACGCCAGATTCTGTAATATATATGTCTTTAATATTAGTATAGGCGTTAAACTTTTCTATCATCTTTATAATTCCTTTAGGGTAAATTTCCATTCCCATATTATTTACTTTCACATTCCTTTTTATAGCAGGAACTTCTGTGGCAAAAAGAATAGGAGGGAGTAGGCTGAATTTAGCCACAATTTTAAAATAGTATTGAATTCCTATAAAATCAAAATCAAATTTCATAATTTCTTCATCTCCAGGTTGGTAGTATTTTTCTATTTGTTTTAAACCAGTAATGGTATCAATAGGATATCCAAGTCCTAAAGTAGGTTCAATAAAAAAACGATTTAAAAGTGCGTCAATTCGTTCAGCTGCTTTTTTGTTCTTAATAGATCTGTTAATAGGTTTTACGTATGAACAAGAAAAAGTTGTACCTATATATGCATTGTTTACATTTTTTCTAATAATTCTTCCTCCAAGTGCTTGGCATAAAGTAGCGTGATGAGCAGCAGGTAAAAAATTTTTCATTCCTTTTTTTCCTGGAGCGTGCATATTCATAAAATACCCTAGCCCAACAAAACTCATTGGTTCGTTTAAAACAATCCAGTGTTTAACTTTGTCTCCATATTCTTTTGTGCAAAAGTCTACGTAATTTTCAAACCAGCTTAAAATTTCTCTATTGGTCCAACCTCCTTTTTCTTCTAGTGTTTGAGGTAGGTCCCAATGATATAATGTAACCCATGGCTTAATTTCAAGCTCAATACATGTATCTATAACATTGTGATAAAAATCTACTCCTTTCTGATTGATTTCGTCAATACCATTTGGAAATATTCTAGACCATGATATCGAAAACCTAAAAGAGTCTAAATTGAGTTCCTTAACTTTTTTGATATCTTCTCTATAATGATGATAAAAATTAGTGGCTACATTTCCATTTCCATTTTTAAAACTTGATTTATTGGTAAAATGATCCCAAATAGACTTTCCTTTTCCGTAAGTATTCCACTTTCCTTCGTTTTGATATGCCGAAATAGCTACTCCCCAATTAAAATCATCAGGAAATTGTTTTGCTTTTACTTTAAAATACGCCATAATAAGGAAGCTTTAATATATAATAGTATTGTTACAGTCTACGAGATTACATGATATAGGTGTCTTAAATGTGTAATTGATGATATCTTTTTGTTAAGTTATTAGGTGGTTTCTGTTGATTTGAATTGTAAAATTTAAATATAGGGTTGGATATTTAAATTTTTTCATTAACTTCATGCGTTCCAACTCGCATGTTTTCAGTTGATTAAAAATAATGTAAAAAATAGTTTACAAAAGATTAGGAAATAAAGTTAAAAGGTGCGTATCTTTGCAGCCGCAACAGCGAGCAGGTAACTGCTAAGAGGGGCGAAAAAGTTCAGATACATTAAGGGTTTTATGAGTGGTTTAGGTCACTATTTTAGGGTAAAAAAAGATTTAAAAAATATTTTAAATTTTATTTGTTTTAGAAGAAATAAAGTTCTTATATTTGCAACCGCTTAGCGAAGCAGCTAAGTGACTAACTTGTAAAAGAGTTGGTGTTAAAAAAACCACATAGTGGTTAAGTTCATTGAGAATATTGAAATTGACAGCGTAAAATTAGAAAGTAAAATTACATGATTATATCATGAGATTTTTTTGAGCATCATCAAAATATTAAAATATTAACGATGAAGAGTTTGATCCTGGCTCAGGATGAACGCTAGCGGCAGGCTTAACACATGCAAGTCGAGGGGTAACAGGAATTGCTTGCAATTTGCTGACGACCGGCGCACGGGTGCGTAACGCGTATAGAACCTACCTTAAACAGGGGGATACCCCATGGAAACGTGGACTAATATCCCATAGTGTTGTAGAATGGCATCATTTTACAATTAAAGATTTATCGGTTTAAGATGGCTATGCGTCCTATTAGTTAGTTGGTAAGGTAACGGCTTACCAAGACATCGATAGGTAGGGGTCCTGAGAGGGAGATCCCCCACACTGGTACTGAGACACGGACCAGACTCCTACGGGAGGCAGCAGTGAGGAATATTGGTCAATGGAGGCAACTCTGAACCAGCCATGCCGCGTGAAGGATGACTGCCCTATGGGTTGTAAACTTCTTTTATAGAGGAAGAACTGCAGATACGTGTATTTGTTTGACGGTACTCTACGAATAAGGACCGGCTAACTCCGTGCCAGCAGCCGCGGTAATACGGAGGGTCCAAGCGTTATCCGGAATCATTGGGTTTAAAGGGTTCGTAGGCGGGCTGATCAGTCAGAGGTGAAATCCAGCAGCTTAACTGTTGAACTGCCTTTGATACTGTCAGTCTTGAGTCATATGGAAGTAGATAGAATATGTAGTGTAGCGGTGAAATGCATAGATATTACATAGAATACCGATTGCGAAGGCAGTCTACTACGTATGTACTGACGCTGATGAACGAAAGCGTGGGGAGCGAACGGGATTAGATACCCCGGTAGTCCACGCCGTAAACGATGGACACTAGTTGTTGGATTTAGGTTCAGTGACTAAGCGAAAGTGATAAGTGTCCCACCTGGGGAGTACGGTCGCAAGATTGAAACTCAAAGGAATTGACGGGGGCCCGCACAAGCGGTGGAGCATGTGGTTTAATTCGATGATACGCGAGGAACCTTACCAGGGCTTAAATGTAGGATGCATTATTTAGAGATAGATATTTCTTCGGACTTCTTACAAGGTGCTGCATGGTTGTCGTCAGCTCGTGCCGTGAGGTGTCAGGTTAAGTCCTATAACGAGCGCAACCCCTATCTTTAGTTGCTAACAGGTTAAGCTGAGGACTCTAGAGAGACTGCCGGTGCAAACCGTGAGGAAGGTGGGGATGACGTCAAATCATCACGGCCCTTACGTCCTGGGCTACACACGTGCTACAATGGTAATGACAGAGGGCAGCTACTAGGCGACTAGATGCAAATCTTTAAACATTATCACAGTTCGGATTGGAGTCTGCAACTCGACTCCATGAAGCTGGAATCGCTAGTAATCGGATATCAGCCATGATCCGGTGAATACGTTCCCGGGCCTTGTACACACCGCCCGTCAAGCCATGGAAGCTGGGGGTGCCTGAAGTCGGTCACCGCAAGGAGCCGCCTAGGGTAAAACTGGTAACTAGGGCTAAGTCGTAACAAGGTAGCCGTACCGGAAGGTGCGGCTGGAACACCTCCTTTCTAGAGAAAAGAGATGAATGTTATGAGGAATCTTTTTACTTTTTAATTAGCTGTTAATTTTTATAAAATATATACAATCACATATTGAGTCTCGTAGCTCAGCTGGTTAGAGCGCTACACTGATAATGTAGAGGTCGGCAGTTCGAGTCTGCCCGAGACTACAAAAGAGTTCAAAGTTAAAGGTTTTAAAGTTGAAAGTTTTTGAGAAAAGACGAATGACTAAAACACTAAACAAGTAACAAGATAGATTGTATCATACAGGAAATTCTAGAAGCAGAAATAATTACGAATTACGAATTAGTAATTACTAATGAC
The DNA here is from genome assembly GCF_001697185.1 of Wenyingzhuangia fucanilytica. Taxonomy (GTDB): domain Bacteria; phylum Bacteroidota; class Bacteroidia; order Flavobacteriales; family Flavobacteriaceae; genus Wenyingzhuangia; species Wenyingzhuangia fucanilytica. The sequence continues at coordinate 1,049,757 of NZ_CP014224.1, forward strand.
TAATAAACTAATTACTAACTACTAGTAATGGGGGATTAGCTCAGCTGGCTAGAGCGCTTGCCTTGCACGCAAGAGGTCATCGGTTCGACTCCGATATTCTCCACAAGTCAATTAGCAATTGACAATTAACAATAAGCGATATTATTTGTTGTTCATTGTAAATTGAAAATTGTTCATTGTAAAAGTTCATTGACATATTGATAATAATATTGTTTAAAAAATAATATTACTTGAGTAGACATTAGAATCTATCAGCAATGATAGAATTATAATAAAAATAACAACGCAAGTTGTAAAAACAGAATGGTTTCGACCATTAATGATTAAAGACGCAAAAGTACAATAAGCTAATTAAGGGTGTATGGCGGATGCCTAGGCTCTCAGAGGCGAAGAAGGACGTGATAAGCTGCGATAAGCTACGGGGATTTGCACATAAGAGTTATATCCGTAGATTTCCGAATGGGGCAACCCACTATGTTGAAGGCATAGTACCGAAAGGGGCAAACCCGGTGAACTGAAACATCTAAGTAACCGGAGGAAGAGAAAATAATAATGATTTCGTTAGTAGTGGCGAGCGAACGCGAAAGAGCCCAAACCGATTTTGTTACGGCAAGATCGGGGTTGTAGGACTGAAATATCAAGAAACAATCGAATTAGAATAACCTGGAAAGGTTAACCAAAGAGGGTGATAGTCCCGTATAAGTAAGAGAAGTGATTGTATCAGATTCCTGAGTAGGGCGGGGCACGAGGAACCCTGTCTGAATCTGCCGGGACCATCCGGTAAGGCTAAATACTCCTGAGAGACCGATAGTGAACTAGTACCGTGAGGGAAAGGTGAAAAGAACCCTAAGTAAGGGAGTGAAATAGATCCTGAAACCGTACACCTACAAGCGGTCGGAGCCCATTAACTGGGTGACGGCGTGCCTTTTGCATAATGAGCCTACGAGTTACTTTATCTAGCAAGGTTAAGGATTTAAGATCCGGAGCCGTAGCGAAAGCGAGTCTGAATAGGGCGCTTTAGTTAGGTTGAGTAGACGCGAAACCTGGTGATCTACCCATGGGCAGGTTGAAGCTGTAGTAACATACAGTGGAGGACCGAACCCGTTGACGTTGAAAAGTCTTGGGATGACCTGTGGGTAGGGGTGAAAGGCCAATCAAACCAGGAAATAGCTCGTACTCCCCGAAATGCATTTAGGTGCAGCGTTGTATTAGTTATATAGAGGTAGAGCTACTGATTGGATGCGGGGGCTTCATCGCCTACCAATTCCTGACAAACTCCGAATGCTATATAATGATTTACAGCAGTGAGGGCATGGGTGCTAAGGTCCATGTCCGAGAGGGAAAGAACCCAGACCATCAGCTAAGGTCCCCAAATATATGTTAAGTTGAATAAACGAGGTTTGTCTGCCCAGACAGCTAGGATGTTGGCTTGGAAGCAGCCATTCATTTAAAGAGTGCGTAACAGCTCACTAGTCGAGCGGACGAGCATGGATAATAATCGGGCATAAACATATTACCGAAGCTATGGATGTATAGTTTACTATACGTGGTAGGGGAGCATTCTAGTTGTGCTGAAGGTGTTCTGTAAGGGATGCTGGAACGGCTAGAAAAGAAAATGTAGGCATAAGTAACGATAAGGCGGGTGAGAAACCCGCCCTCCGAAAGACTAAGGTTTCCACAGCGATGCTAATCAGCTGTGGGTTAGTCAGGGCCTAAGGCGAACCCGAAAGGGGTAGTCGATGGACAACAGGTTAATATTCCTGTACACGCACCCATTAAAAGTGACGGATTGCCCAGATCTTTACGTACTGACGGAATAGTACGTTGAGCCTAAACTTCGGTTGAAGCGAAAAGAAGTAAGCGGTTCCAAGAAAAGCGAGGGCTGCGTCCTGTACCGTAAACCGACACAGGTAGTTGGGATGAGTATTCTAAGGAGCTCGAGTGATTCATGGCTAAGGAACTAGGCAAAATAGACCCGTAACTTCGGGAGAAGGGTCGCCCCACTTTATGTGGGGCCGCAGTGAAAAGGTCCAGGCGACTGTTTATCAAAAACACAGGGCTCTGCTAAAACGAAAGTTGATGTATAGGGCCTGACACCTGCCCGGTGCTGGAAGGTTAAGTGGAGGGTTTAGCTTCGGCGAAGATCTGAAATGAAGCCCCAGTAAACGGCGGCCGTAACTATAACGGTCCTAAGGTAGCGAAATTCCTTGTCGGGTAAGTTCCGACCTGCACGAATGGTGCAACGATCTGGACACTGTCTCAGCCATGAGCTCGGTGAAATTGTAGTATCGGTGAAGATGCCGATTACCCGCTACGGGACGAAAAGACCCCGTGAACCTTTACTATAGCTTAGTATTGGCTTTGGATAAGTAATGTGTAGGATAGGTCGGAGACTTTGAAGGAGCATCGCCAGGTGTTTTGGAGTCATTGTTGAAATACGACCCTTTGCTTATCTAGAGTCTAACCCAGCGATGGGGACAGTGCTTGGTGGGTAGTTTGACTGGGGTGGTCGCCTCCAAAAGAGTAACGGAGGCTTCTAAAGGTACCCTCAGTACGCTTGGTAACCGTACGTAGAGTGCAATGGCATAAGGGTGCTTGACTGCGAGACCTACAAGTCGATCAGGTTGGAAACAAGAGCATAGTGATCCGGTGGTTCCGCATGGAAGGGCCATCGCTCAAAGGATAAAAGGTACTCCGGGGATAACAGGCTGATCTCCCCCAAGAGCTCACATCGACGGGGGGTTTGGCACCTCGATGTCGGCTCGTCACATCCTGGGGCTGGAGAAGGTCCCAAGGGTTGGGCTGTTCGCCCATTAAAGTGGCACGCGAGCTGGGTTCAGAACGTCGTGAGACAGTTCGGTCTCTATCTGTAGCGGGCGTTAGAAATTTGCGTGGATTTGATTCTAGTACGAGAGGACCGAATTGAACTAACCTCTGGTGTATCTGTTGTTCCGCCAGGAGCATTGCAGAGTAGCTACGTTGGGAAGGGATAAGCGCTGAAAGCATATAAGCGCGAAACCCACCACAAGATGAGATTTCTTTAAAGGGTGGTTGTAGATCACGACCTTGATAGGATATAGGTGTAAAGGCAGTAATGTCATAGCCGAGTATTACTAATAACCCATAGGCTTATGTACTGCGGGCTTTAATTATTAAGTTTTAGAACTCAAGTAAGAAAAATAAACAAACAATATTGATATCAATATGTTAACATATACTGTTAGTTAAAAGTTAGAAAGAATAAAGTTAAAAGGTTTAAATACTTTAGAATTTTATAAACTTGAAAACTTTATAACTGATAAGACCTTAAGGTGATTATTGCAATAGGGCTCACCTCTTCCCATTCCGAACAGAGAAGTTAAGCCTATTAGCGCAGATGGTACTGCCATTGGTGGGAGAGTATGTCATCGCCTTTTTTTAAATCCTCATTCATTTATTTGAATGAGGATTTTTTGTTTTATAACCTATCATAAACAAAAACAATAACCAATAAAAAAGCCGATTCTACTATTTATTTAGAATCGGCTTTTAGTGTTTTTGTTAGAATATAGCTTAAGAACTGTATTTCAATCTTTTTTCTATAGCTTGTATAATATTACCAGCAATATCCTTACCGGTAGCATTTTCTATACCCTCTAAACCTGGTGAAGAGTTTACTTCTAAAAGTAATGGACCTTTGTTAGATCTAATTAAATCTACACCTGCAACAGGAAGGTTTAATATTTTAGCAGATTTTAAAGCTAGTTTCTTTTCTTCTGGTGAAATTTTCACAACAGAAGCAGATCCTCCTTGGTGTATGTTCGCTCTAAATTCTCCTTTTGCAGCCGTTCTTTCTATAGAGGCAACTACACGTCCATCAACAACAAAACATCTTAAGTCTTTTCCGTTTGCTTCTCTAATAAATTCCTGTACTAAAATATTGGCATTAAGGCTTTTAAAGGCGTTTATTACAGATTCAGCTGCTTTATTTGTTTCAGCTAAAACAACTCCTTTTCCTTGAGTACTTTCTAATAATTTGATAATTAAAGGAGCTCCACCAACCATATGAATTAAATCTTTAGTATCTAATGGAGATTTAGCAAAACCAGTAGTAGGAATATGAATATCATTTTTAGAAAATAATTGTGAAGAATACAATTTATCCCTAGAAGATGAAATAGATTCAGCTTCATTTAAACAATAAGTCCCTAAAGATTTAAACATTCTAAGTAAAGCACAACCATAAAATGTCATACTTGTTTTAATTCTTGGAATAACAGCATCAAAATCATTAATTACATTTCCACCTCTGTAACGTATTTCAGGAGTAGCAGTATCTAGTTTCATGTAACATTGTTGAACATTTAAGAAGACCATTTCATGACCTCTTGCACGACCAGCTTCCATTAATCTTTTGTTAGAATAAAGTTCTGGGTTACTAGCAAGTACAGCAATTTTTAACCCTGATTTTTTTAAAACAAATGATTTGTATTTATGATCTATTTCTTCTGGAGAAATTTTTCCTAAAATAAATTCTTCAGATGGATTTACAATCATTCTATTTTCCATGGCTTGCCTACCTAAAAGCATTTTAAACTCCATGTTATCTCTATCAGCAAGTGTAAGTTCTATCTCCCAAGTTTCATCACCCATTGTAACATGAGACTTGATTACGTATCTTTTTTCTGGAATACCAGAAGAACTTTTTACGATTTTGGTTCCTATTATTTTTGCTTCACACTCTATAGAAATACTTCTATTTTCTGTAAGCGGTTGTATATAAAAACGAACCCAATTTTCACGATTTTTTTTATATGTTGTAATATCTGTAGCCTGAATAGATGATGTTTTAGCACCAGAGTCTATCCTAGCCTTAATAGCTGGAATTCCTAGTTTATCAAAATGACACCATTCTTGATTTCCTACAATTTTTAATTCACTCATAAGATGTATATTTTACTCTAATTAACCATAATTATTAGTTAATCATATTAACTCAATATTAATTTTAAAGATATGTTATTTTCTTTATTTTAAATGCTTTTTAAATCATAATGAATTCTTATATTTGTCGAAGAAAATTTAGAACATGAATACAGTAAAATTACACCATCATCATATCCAGTACTGCGCTTAAGCGAGTTGGAAGGATTATGTTGTAATATGAACATATATTTTCAAACCCGTTTGAGCTGTCTCGAACGGGTTTTTTATTTTAAAAATTGATATAAACTATATACAAATGAGCACATTAAAAATTGCCATTCAAAAATCTGGAAGATTAAATGAAGATTCTTTACAACTTTTAAAAGAATGTGGAATCTCAATAGATCATCGCAATGCACAGTTAAAAGCTACAGCGAGAAATTTTCCTTTAGAAGTTTTTTATTTGAGAAATGGAGATATTCCTCAATATTTAGAAGATGGAGTGGTAGATATTGCTATTTTAGGTGAAAATACTTTGATTGAAAAAGGAGATAAGTTACCTATAGTAGAACGTTTAGGTTTTTCTAAATGTAAAGTTTCATTAGCAGTGCCTAAGGATGTAGATTATACAGGTATTTCTTATTTTGAAGGAAAGCGTATTGCAACTTCATACACAAATACTTTAGAGAAGTTTTTAAAAGAAAAAAACATAAAAGCTAGTTATCATAAAATTGCAGGGTCTGTAGAGATTGCTCCAAATATTGGTTTGGCAGATGGAATTTGTGATATTGTTAGTTCTGGAGGAACGTTGTTTGCCAACGGATTAAAAGAAGCAGAAGTAATGTTTTGGTCTGAAGCAGTATTGACATCATCACCTAAATTATCTGAAGAAAAACAAGCTTTATTAGATAAATTACAATTTAGAATTCAGGCAATTTTAAAAGGACGTGCTAACAGATATGTATTGTTAAACGCTCCTAATAATAAGGTTGATGACATTATTAAAGTAATTCCAGGGATGAAATCTCCTACAGTCTTACCTTTAGCACAAGAAGGATGGAGTTCTATACATACAGTAATTCCTAAAGATAAGTTTTGGGATATTTTAGATGAGTTAAAAGCTTTAGGTGCCGAAGGTATTTTAACTACAGAGATAGAGAAAATGGTATTATAAATTAGTACAAAGTAAAAGTAAAAAGTACAAAGTTAGCGTAGCTACTGTACTAACTACTAACTACTCAGTACTCAGTACTAGTAAACAAATGAAAACATATAATAATCCAGCAAAAAATACATGGGCAGAAATTACCAAACGTCCTGCCAAAGAGGCTAATACGTTAGGAGCTACTGTAAAAGCTGTTTTTGATGATATAAAAGAGAATGGAGATGTTGCGTTAAAGCAATACACTCAAAAATTTGATGGAGTTACTTTGTCAGATTTAAAAGTTTCTCAACAAGAAATTGACCAAGCAATTCCTTTGGTTTCTCAAGAATTAAAGGATGCTATTGTTTTGGCTAAAAACAATGTAGAAAAATTTCATACTTCTCAAAAAATAGAGAAGAAAGTAATTTCTACAACTAATGGGGTAGATTGCTGGCAAGAAATGAAACCTATAGAAAAGGTAGGTTTGTATATTCCAGGAGGTTCTGCACCTTTATTTTCTACTATTTTAATGTTGGGTGTCCCAGCAAAAATAGCAGGAGCAAGTAAAATAGTTTTGTGTACACCACCATCTAAAGATGGAACCATTAATCCAGCAATTTTGTTTGCTGCCCAATTAGTGGGGGTTACAGAAATTTATAAGTTAGGTGGAATTCAAGCCATTGCAGCTATGACTTATGGAACGGAATCTGTGCCTAATGTGTATAAGATTTTTGGACCAGGAAATCAGTTTGTAACCGCTGCAAAACAATATACTTTAACACAAGGTTTGGCTATTGATATGCCTGCAGGACCTAGCGAAGTTATGGTAGTTGCAGATAAAAATGCAGATGCTAGTTTTGTGGTAGCAGATTTATTATCGCAAGCAGAACACGGAGCTGACAGTCAAGTAATTTTGGTAACAGAGTCTCAGCAACTGATAGATGATGTACAAGTTGAGTTGAAAAAACAATTGGATGAGTTGCCTAGAAAAGAAATCGCTTTAGGAGCTATTGAAAATTCTAGTGCTATTTTATTAGAGAATATTGCAGATCAAAATGAGTTGATTAACGAATATGCTCCAGAACATTTAATTTTAAATGTGGTTGATGAATCTGTATATATTGATGAAATTGTAAATGCGGGTTCTGTGTTTATAGGGCCTTTAACTCCAGAAAGTGCGGGAGATTATGCATCAGGAACCAATCATACTTTACCTACAAACGGATATGCAAGAATGTATAGTGGTGTAAATTTAGATGCGTTTACTAAGAAAATCACTTATCAGAAAATAACAAAAGAAGGAATTCAGAATATTGGGCCTGCTATTGAATTAATGGCTGCTGCCGAAGGTTTAGATGCACACAAAAATGCAGTAACCTTAAGATTAAAAAGTTTGAAATAATTAGTACAAAGTACAAAGTACGGAGTACAGAGTATTTAGTAACAAAGAAACTTAGGACTTTGTCTCAATACTTAATACTAATTAAATTATGAGTTTCAATTTAAACAAGATAGTAAGAGAAAATGTAGCTAACATGAAGGCATATTCATCTGCAAGAGATGAGTTTACTGGAGCTACTAATGATATGGTTTTCTTAGATGCGAATGAAAATCCGTTTGAAAACGGGGTGAATCGTTATCCGGATCCCATGCAAAAGACCGTAAAGTCTGAATTGGCAAAAATTAAAGAAGTTGCTCAAGAAAACATTTTGTTAGGAAATGGTTCTGATGAAGTGATTGATTTAATTTTGCGTGCTTTTTGTGAACCTAAAGAAGATAATATTATCACTTTACCACCTTCATATGGAATGTATGATGTGTCGGCTAATTTGAATAATATTAGTATTAAAGAAGTTCCTTTAAAAGAAAATTTTCAGCCTAATGTTGCTAAAATATTAGAAACAGTTGATGCCAATACTAAAGTGATTTTCTTGTGTTCGCCAAACAATCCATCAGGAAACTTGTTTGATTATGCCAATGTAAAAGCCATTGTAGAAGGTTTTAACGGATTGGTGGTGGTAGATGAAGCTTATATAGATTTTGCATCGGAACCAAGTTGGGTAGCTCGTTTAGAAAAACATCCGAATTTAATTGTGAGTCAAACCATGTCTAAAGCTTTTGGTATGGCAGGAATCCGCTTGGGAGTTTGTTATGCATCTGTCGAAATTATAGCAGTGTTAAACAAAATTAAACCTCCATATAATGTAAATGAATTAACACAGCAAAAAGCTTTAGAGCGTTTGTTGGCTTATGAAGATGTACAAGAAGAAATAGAGGCTGTTTTGGTGGAGCGAGACAATTTAGAAATTGCTTTAAAGGAGATTTCTTTTGTGGAGAAAATATATCCTAGTGATGCTAATTTTTTATTAGTAAAAGTAGATGATGCTACAAAGCGTTACACTCAACTAATAGAAAAAGGAATTGTAGTACGTAATAGAACCACTCAAGCATTGTGTGAAAACACCTTACGATTTACAGTGGGTACGATAAAGGAGAATGTTGCTCTAATGAAAGCTTTGAAAGAATTAGAGTAAAAGAAGTTAAGAATTAAAGAAGTTAAGTAAGTGGTAGTCTTTTTACCTTTTACTTTTATCTAGATACTGAAAAGATGAAAAAAGTTTTATTTATAGACAGAGACGGTACCCTTTGTATTGAACCGCCTGTGGATTATCAATTAGATAGTTTAGAAAAGTTAGAGTTTTACCCAAAAGTTTTCCGTTACCTAGCAAGAATTGCTGATGAATTGGATTATGAACTTGTCATGGTAACCAATCAAGATGGATTGGGAACAGATTCTTTTCCAGAAGATACCTTTTGGCCTGCTCAAAACAAGGTGATTCAAGCTTTTAAGAACGAAGGAGTAGAATTTGCTTCCGTACATATTGATAAAACTTTTCCGCATGAAAATGCTGAAACGCGTAAGCCAAGAACAGGTTTGTTAACGCAGTATTTTGATAAAGAAAAATATGATTTAGAAAATTCTTTTGTGTTAGGTGATAGAATTACCGACATGGAATTGGCTAAAAATTTAGGAGCCAAAGGAATCTTTTTATCGGAAAATCCAGAATTGGGAGCTGATGAAGTGGAAGCTGATGTAAAGGTTATTCACGATTGTATTGCCTTAACTTCTACCGATTGGAAAGAAATTTATGAGTTTTTAAAACTTGAGGATAGAGTTTCAGAAATCACAAGAAATACTAACGAAACTAAAATTCACATCAAATTAAATTTAGACGGTTCTGGTAAAAATGATATTGATACTGGAGTAAAATTCTTTGATCATATGTTAGACCAAATAGGTCGTCATGGTTCTATGGATTTAACCGTAAAAGTAGATGGAGATTTAGAGGTTGATGAACATCACACCATAGAAGATACCATGATTGCTTTAGGAGAATTGTTCCACAAAGCCTTAGGAAATAAATTAGGAATAGAACGTTATGGATTCTGCTTACCAATGGACGATTGTTTGGCTCAAGCTGCTGTAGATTTTGGAGGAAGACCATGGATTGAGTGGGATGCTGAATTTAATAGAGAGATGATTGGAGACATGCCTACAGAAATGTTTTTCCACTTATTCAAATCGTTTACCGATGGGGCTAAATGTAATTTGAACATTAAAGCTGAAGGAAAAAATGAGCATCACAAAATAGAGGGGATTTTTAAAGCTTTTGCAAAAGCAATGAAAATGGCTGTAAAACGAGATGCCAATAAAATGTTTTTACCAAGTACAAAAGGTTTGCTTTAGCAAACCAGTACAAAGTACTGAGTAAAGAGTATTAAGTTTTAGCAGTACTACTGTATTAACTTTGTACTTTGTACTATGTACTCAATACTAAAATATATGAAAATAGTAATTATAAACTACGGAGCAGGAAACATACAATCTATCCGATTTGCTATAGAACGATTGGGATATGAAGCTGTTTTAAGCAACGATGTTGAAGAAATAAAAAGTGCAGACAAAGTTATTTTTCCAGGAGTGGGAGAAGCAAGTTCTGCCATGAAAATGTTAAAAGCTACCGGGTTAGATGCTGTAATTCCAACCTTAACACAGCCTGTTTTAGGAATTTGTTTGGGAATGCAATTAATGTGTAACTATTCTGAAGAAGGAGATACCAAAGGTTTAGGCATTTTTAATGTAGATGTAAAACGTTTTGAAAACATTGTAAAAGTTCCTCAAATAGGATGGAATCAGATTAAAGGATTGGGTTCTAAAATTTTTAACGATGTAAAAGAAGGTGCTTATATGTATTTGGTACACAGTTACTATGCACCTATTACAAAAGAAACCATTGCAACTACAGAATACGGAGTACAATATTCCACAGCATTGCAAAAAGCTAATTTTTATGGAGTGCAATTTCATCCAGAAAAAAGTAGTACAGACGGAGCGAAGATTTTAGAGAATTTTTTGAATTTATAGAAGGTGGTACATTGTAGTTGGGTATTGGATTTTACCAATTACCAACAACCAATTACCACATACCAAAAGAAAATGAGAATTATACCAGCCATAGATATTATTAACGGACAATGTGTTCGTTTGTCTAAAGGAGATTACAATACTAAAAAAGTATACAACGAAAATCCTTTAGAAATTGCCAAGCAGTTTGAAGCTCACGGAATAGAGCATTTACATTTGGTGGATTTAGATGGAGCCAAAGCAAGTCATATTGTAAATCATAAAGTATTAGAAGAAATTGCAACCAAAACAACCTTAAAAATTGATTTTGGAGGTGGTTTAAAAACCGATGAAGATTTAAAAATTGCTTTTGAATCTGGTGCCAATCAAATTACAGGAGGAAGTATTGCTGTTAAAAATGCCGATGTTTTTAAAAGTTGGATAACCAAATTCGGAGCTGATAAAATTATTTTAGGAGCCGATGCTAATAACGAAAAAATTGCAGTAAGCGGTTGGTTAGAAGAATCTGATGAAGATTTAATTCCTTTTATTCAAGGATATCAAAAAGAAGGAATTGAATATGTAATTTGTACAGACATTGCCAAAGACGGAATGTTACAAGGTCCTTCTTTTGATTTGTATGAGAAAATTTTAAAAGAATGTCCTAAGGTAAAATTAATTGCAAGTGGAGGAATTTCTACTTTTGATGAATTACCAAGATTAAAAGAATTAGGATGCGAAGGAACCATTGTTGGTAAAGCGATTTACGAAAACAGAATTAGTTTAAAACAATTGGAGGATTTTATTATAGGTAAATAGTAGTTGGTAATTGGTCGTTGGAATAAAAAAAGTCCAAACACCAAATACCAAGTACCAAATACAATTAAAGATGTTAGCAAAAAGAATAGTTCCTTGTTTGGATATTAAAAACGGAAGAACCGTAAAAGGTGTTAATTTTGTGGATTTGCGTGATGCAGGAGATCCTGTAGAGTTGGCAAAAAAATATGCAGAAACAGGAGCAGATGAATTGGTGTTTTTAGATATTTCTGCAACCGAAGAACGTAGAAGGACTTTGGTGAATTTGGTGCGAGATGTTGCAGCACAAGTAAACATTCCGTTTACGGTAGGTGGTGGAATATCATCTGTAGAAGATGTAGATATTTTATTACAAAATGGAGCTGATAAAGTTTCTATCAATTCCTCGGCAGTAAAAAGACCAAAATTGGTGAATGAATTATCACAAAAATTTGGAAGTCAATGTGTGGTTGTAGCAATTGATGCTAAGAAAATTGATGGAGAATGGATCGTTCATTTAGTAGGAGGTAAAGTTCCTACAGAGTTGAATTTATTTGACTGGGCAAAAGAAGTAGAAGAAAGAGGAGCAGGAGAAATTTTGTTTACTTCTATGAATAACGATGGAACCAAAGATGGTTTTGCTAATGAAGCTTTGGCTCGTTTGTCAGAAGAATTAAACATTCCTATTATTGCAAGTGGTGGAGCAGGGAATATGCAACACTTTGTAGATACTTTTAAAGATGGAAAAGCAGATGCAGCTTTGGCAGCAAGTGTGTTTCATTTTCAAGAAATTGAAATTCCAGATTTAAAACAAGAATTAAAAAAACAGGGAATTCCTGTAAGAATATAATAAGTTTTTAATGTTGAAAGTTTAAAAGTTTGTAAAGTAACTTTTTCACTTTTTACTTTAAAACTTTATAAACTTAATAACATGGAAATTAAATTTGACGAAAAAGGATTAGTTCCTGCAATTATACAAGATGCTGAAACAAAAAATGTATTGATGTTAGGGTACATGAATCAAGAAGCATTTGATAAAACAATAAGCACTAATAAAGTTACTTTTTACAGCAGATCTAAAAACAGATTATGGACCAAAGGAGAAGAAAGTGGAAACTTTTTAGAATTGGTATCTATTAAAAATGATTGTGATAAAGATACGTTGTTGATTCAAACAAAACCTGTAGGGCCAACTTGCCATAAAGGAACAGGAAATTGCTGGGGAGAAGAAAATACAGAGAATTTTGGATTTTTATCTACCTTAGAAAACGTAATTGCAGAGCGTGTTAAAAACAAAGATGTTCAAAAATCTTACGTTGCAAGTTTGTTTGCCAAAGGAATAAACAAAGTAGCTCAAAAAGTAGGAGAAGAAGCGGTAGAAACTGTAATCGAGGCAATGGACAATAACGATGAATTGTTTTTATACGAAGCTGGAGATTTATTGTTTCATTACTTAATGTTACTGCAAGCCAAAGGATTTACTTTAACGGATATTACTGCCGAATTAAAGAAAAGACAAAAGTAAAATTGTTTATAAAATTTACTCTAGAGTCCCAGAAATGTTATTTTCTGGGACTTTTGTTTTTTATATTTGTGTTCTACAGTTATGATGAAAGACACATTTAAACATCAAGGATTAAGAAACCGATTGATTCAGGTTTTACAAGAAAAAGGAGTGACAGATCACGCCGTGTTATCGGCTATCAAAGAAATTCCTAGGCATTTGTATATGGATCCTAGTTTTGAGCAATATGCTTACCAAGATGTTGCGTTTCCTATTGCTGCAGAACAAACTATTTCTCAGCCATATACTGTTGGATTCCAATCACAATTACTAGAAATTAAACCGGGAGAAAAAGTTTTAGAAATAGGTACAGGTTCAGGATATCAAACCAGTGTTTTAATTCGTTTAGGTGCAGTGGTTTATACAATAGAACGTCAGCAAGAATTGTATAAAAAAACGCAGTTGTTATTACCTAAATTGGGCTACAAACCCAAGTACATGTATTTTGGTGATGGTTATAAAGGTTTGCCTCAATTTGCTCCTTTTGATAAGATTATAGTGACTTGTGGAGCTCCAATCATTCCTAGAGCTTTATTAGCTCAACTAAAAATAGGAGGGAGAATGGTAATCCCTGTGGGTGATGCTCAACAAATGATGACTTTAATCACAAGAAATTCAGCTAAAGAATTTGACAAGCAAATTATTGAAGAATGTGCTTTTGTTCCAATGTTAACAGATAAAAGTCTTAAGAGTTTTTCTTAATAGTTCTTAAATTTCTTTCTCTTTCTTCAAAGGTTTTTTCATTTAAAGGAAGCACAATTTCACTAAATAACTCCATCATCTTTTTAGAATGTTCTGTGGTTTTATTTTGTTTTAAATCAAAATGAACAAATGTCATCCAAGCAATTGATTTTAAAACGGTTTTATCTTTATTAAACATTCTTATTTCTGCCTTTAAATGTTTTTTAGAGTATTCTATGGTTTGAGATTCAAAACAAACTTCTTCCATAGTAAAAGCAGGAAATAGATAGGCCAATTGCGTGTTAGAAACTACCCATCCTATTTTTTCTTCTCTAATCAATTGAAAAATATCAATACCATAAGCATTTAAAATTTGATCTTCTCTTTGATTGATAAAATAATCAATATAACGGCCATTGTTTAAATGGTTAAAAGGATCGCAATCTTGAAAACGAATTTTTGTACTACTGGTTAATATTTTAGGTTTATTCATGTTAATTTTTGGGTGTTAAAATAACGCAAGGAATAATCATTTCTTCTAAAGATATTCCCCCATGTTGATAGGTGTCTTTGTAATATTTAGTGTAATGATTTTGATTGTTTGGATAAACAAAAAACAAATTGTCTTTGGCAAAAACAAAAGAACTATTCATATGTTCTTGTGGTAAAAATATTTGCTTAGGATCATGTTCTGCGTACACATCTTTTTCTTGATAAGTAATACTTCTACCTGTTTTGTACCTTAAGTTAGAGGCAATGGCTTTGGTACCAATTACTTGTGTAGGTTTACTACAGTTTACGGTTCCATGATCTGTAGTAATAATTAATTTAATATTGTCTTTTTGTGCTTTTTGAATCAATTCCAACATCGGTGAATTCTGAAACCAAGTATCTGTTAAAGCACGATAAGATTTATCATCCGAAGCCAATTCTTTAATCACTTGAGTTTCGGTTTTAGCATGCGATAGCATATCTACAAAATTAAAAACGACTACATTAAATTTATTCTCTTTGTATTGATTGTAATTTTGAATAAGTTCTTTTCCAGATTTTTGTGAACTAATTTTATGATAAGAAAAGGGCAAATCTTTTTTTAAGGTTTTTAATTGTCTTTTTAAAAACTCTTCTTCGTTCATGTTTTTACCACCTTCATCATTTTCACTCAACCAAATATCTTTATGTTTTGTAGACATTTCCAAAGGGGTTAATCCAGAAAAAATGGCATTACGCGCATAATGAGTTGCTGTAGGTAAAATACTATAGAAAGGAATTTCTTGCTGTTTTTTATAATGTTTTAAAATGGTTTTTTCTAAAACCAAATATTGATCATAACGAAGGTTATCAACCACAATAACCATGGTTTTTTCACTTTGTTCTATTTCGGGTAAAATGATATTTTTAAAAAGCTGATGCGATAAAATAGGAGCATCATTGTCATAAAACCAATCGGAATAATTGTTTTTGATGTATTTAAAGAAAATTTGGTTGGCTTCTTGTTTTTGACTTTCAAGAATACTTAACAAACCAGCATCACTAATATTTTCTAATTCTAACTCCCAGTAAATTAATTTTTTATAAACTTCAACCCATTCAGAATGTGAATTTACAGAAGCCAATTCCATAGAAATTTTTCTAAATTCTTGCTGATAGTTTATAGTGGTTCTTTCACTTATCAGTCGCGTATGATCCAAGTTTTTCTTTAAACTTAAAAGTATTTGGTTTGGGTTTACAGGCTTTATTAAATAGTCTGCAATTTTAGAACCAATAGCTTCTTCCATTAAATATTCCTCTTCACTTTTGGTAATCATCACCACAGGAATATTGTTCTGAATGTTTTTGATGTCTGTTAATGTTTCAAGTCCACTTAAACCAGGCATGTTTTCATCTAAAAATATAATATCAAAGTTTTTAGATTTTACTAAATCTATAGCATCGGCTCCATTAGTACAAGGAGTAACCTTATAGTTTTTGTTCTCTAAAAAAAGAATATGCGGTTTTAAAAGATTGATTTCATCGTCAACCCAAAGAATTTCAATATTATTCATATGGTAAGAATCTGTGATTTACTAAATATAAAGGATTTAGATTTTTATATTTGTACTACATTAAAAGTACAAAAATTGAAAACCCCAACCAATAAAGTTAAAATTATAAACGATCCTATCTACGGGTTTATTACAATTCCTAACAAATTAATTTTTGATTTAATAGAACATCCTTATTTCCAGCGTTTAAGGAGAATTACTCAAATGGGGATGTCTAATTTGGTTTATCCAGGAGCACATCACACAAGATTTCATCATGCAGTAGGTTGTATGCATTTAATGCAAAAAGCTATTACGGTGTTAAAAAACAAAGGTGTTGTGATTTCTGATCATGAAAAAAATGCCGTTTGTATAGCTATTTTATTACACGATATTGGTCACGGCCCTTACTCTCACGCTTTAGAACACAGTATTGTTGATGGTGTGAGTCACGAAACAATTTCCTTGTTGTTTATGAAAGAGTTAAACAAGGAGTTTAAAGGAAAACTAAGTTTGGCTATTGATATTTTTGAAGGAAAATATGAAAGAAAATTTTTAAACCAATTGGTATCTAGTCAATTAGATATTGATAGGATGGATTATTTAAAAAGGGATAGTTTTTATACTGGGGTTGCCGAAGGAAATATTAGTTCTGAACGTTTAATTGATATGTTAAACGTGGTTAATGATCAATTGGTTGTAGAGGAGAAAGGAATATATTCTGTAGAAAAATTTATAGTAGGTAGAAGATTGATGTACTGGCAGGTATACTTGCACAAAGCTGGGGTAGTTGCAGAAAAAATGTTGGTAAACTTATTAGCAAGAGCTAAATATTTAGCCAATAAAGGAGAAGTATTGCCTTGCAGTAAAGCATTGCATTATTTTTTATACAAAGAGGTTGAAGAAACGTTTACATTACAAACCTTAAAAACGTTTTCTAGGTTAGACGATTATGATATTTTATCGGCGATAAAAGACTGGATTAGTCATGATGATAAAATTTTATCACTCTTATCAGAAATGATTATCAATAGAAATTTATTAAAAGTGCAGTTAAGTAATGAGGCTTTTGATGATGAATACATTTCTAAAATAAAGAATAAAATGAATCAAGAAGGTTGGACATCAGAAGATTTAAAATACTTTTTTGTAGAGGATACCATTTCTAATCAGGCATATAACGATATTTCTAGTAAAATATATTTGTATTATAAAAATGGAGATATTGTAGATATTGTAGAAGCTTCTGATCAATTAAACATACAAGCTTTAACCAAGCCGGTAGTTAAACATTTTCTTTGTTATCCTAAAGGCATCAAATTAGCCTAAATAGAATTTAATTTTATATTTTTGCGCTTAATGGAATTTAAAGCAACACAAATAGCTGAGATTTTAGGAGGAGACATTGTAGGAGATCCTTCTGCAACAGTTTCCACGCTAGCTAAAATAGAGGAAGGAGAAAAAGGGTCTATGACTTTTTTGTCTAATCCCAAATACACTTCATATATATATACTACAAAGGCATCAATTGTAATTGTGAATAAAACTTTTGAGCCTACTAGTGAAATTAGTGCAACGCTAATTAAGGTTGATGATGCTTATCAGGCATTTACTCAAATATTGGAGTTCTATAATGAGTATAAAAACCAAAAGTCTGGAATTGATATGAATACTTTTGTATCAGATTCTGCAACATTAGGTCAAGACATCTATTTGGGAGCTTTTGCTTATATTGGTGAAAATGTAGTAATAGGGAATAATGTAAAAATATATCCGCATTGCTATATTGGAGACAATGTAACTATTAAAGACAATACAACTTTATATGCTGGAGTAAAAATATATGCAGATTGTGAGATAGGAAATAATTGTAAAATTCATGCAGGTGCTGTTATAGGAGCTGATGGATTTGGATTTGCTCCAACAGAGTCAGGAGAATATAAAGCTATTCCACAAATAGGAAATGTTATTATAGAAGATAATGTTGATATAGGTGCTAATAGTACTGTTGATAGAGCTACTATGGGATCCACTATTATAAAAAGTGGGGTAAAGTTAGATAACTTAGTACAAATAGCTCATAATGTTGTTGTAGGAAAAAACACTGTAATGGCTTCACAGTCTGGAATTGCAGGTTCTTCTAAAGTAGGAGATAATTGTATGATTGGAGGTCAAGTAGGAATTTCAGGACATATTACAGTTGGTAATAAGGTTGTAATATCTGCCAAAACAGGACTAGCAAAAAACACAAAAGACAATATGGTGCTTAGAGGAAATCCAGCGATGGATTATACTGATTATAATAAATCATATGTGCTTTTTAAGAAGTTACCAGATATTGTTAAAGAAATAAGAAATAAATAAAGCTTTAAAAGATAAAAGGATGCTAAAACAAAAAACAATCCACAAGGAAGTTACTTTAACCGGTGTAGGTTTACATACAGGAAAGGAAGTTACGATGGTTTTTAAACCAGCTCCAGAAAATTATGGTTATGCGTTTGTTCGTGTTGACTTAGAAGGAAGTCCAACTATAGAAGCAAAAGTGGAGTATGTTACAGAAACAGAAAGAGGTACTAACCTGGAGAAAAAAGGAGTAAGTATAAACACTTCAGAACATGTGTTAGCTGCAGCAGTTGGTTTAGGAATAGATAACTTAATTATTGAAATTAATGCATCAGAACCTCCAATTATGGATGGTTCTTCTAAATATTTTATTGAAGCTTTAGAATCTGCAGGTATCGTTGAGCAAGAGGCTCCAGTTGATGAGTATATTGTAAAAGAGATTATATCATATAAAGATGAGGAAACTGGTAGCGAAATTATTTTGATGCCAGCCGATGAATATCAAATTACTGCAATGGTAGATTTTGGTACTAAAATTTTAGGTACTCAAAATGCTACTTTAAACCGTATATCGGATTTTAAAGAAGAAATATCAGCAGCACGTACTTTTAGTTTTTTACATGAATTAGAAACGTTGTTAGAACACAACCTAATTAAAGGAGGTGATTTAAACAACGCAATTGTTTATGTTGATAAAAAAATATCAGAAGAAACTTTAGAAAAATTAAAAAAGGCATTTGGTAAAGACGATATTAAAGTAACACCAAATGGTATTTTAGATAACTTAGAATTACATTGGGCTAACGAGGCTGCAAAGCATAAATTGTTAGACGTAATTGGAGATTTAGCTTTGGTTGGAACTCGTATTAGAGGAAAAGTAATTGCTAATAAACCAGGGCATAAAATCAATACTTCTTTTGGAAAACGTTTGGCAAATATCATCAAACAAGAAAAAAGAAAAAGTGTACCTACATTTGATTTGAATCAACCACCATTAATGGATATTCATCAAATAATGAAATTGTTGCCACATAGGCCTCCATTTTTATTAATTGATAGAATTTTAGAGTTAACAGAAGATTCTGTAGTTGGAATGAAAAATGTTACGATGAATGAGCCATTTTTTGTTGGACATTTTCCAGATGCACCTGTAATGCCAGGAGTATTACAAGTAGAGGCTATGGCACAATGTGGAGGGATTTTAGTCTTAAGTAGTGTTCCAGATCCAGAAAACTATTTAACATACTTCATGAAAATGGATAATGTTAAGTTTAAACAAAAAGTATTACCAGGTGATACCCTTATCTTTAAAGCAGAATTAATCTCTCCAATCCGTAGAGGAATTTGTCATATGAGGTCTGTTGGTTATGCTAATGGTAGAATAGTAGTAGAGGCTGAATTAATGGCTCAAATAGTTAAGAAAAAATAAAAAGATATGAATCAACCACTAGCTTATATTCATCCAGGGGCAAAAATCGCACGTAATGTTGTTATTGAGCCATTTACAACGATCCATAATAATGTCACCATTGGAGCGGGTACTTGGATTGGTTCTAATGTAACCATCATGGAAGGGGCAATTATAGGGGAGAATTGTAAAATTTTTCCAGGAGCAGTAATTTCTGCAGTACCTCAAGATTTAAAATATGATGGTGAAGAAACAACTACTATTATAGGAAATAATGTTACCATACGTGAGTGTGTAACCATTAACCGTGGAACTTCGGATAGAATGAAAACAGTTATTGGTAATAATTGTTTAATTATGGCTTATTGCCATGTTGCTCATGACTGTATTGTTGGAGACAATTGTATTTTTTCTAACGGAAGTACTTTGGCAGGACATTCAAATATTGGAAATAATGTGATTTTAGCAGGAATGACTGCTATACACCAGTTTTGTTCTATTGGAGATCATGCATTTGTAACAGGAGGATCATTGGTAAGAAAAGACGTTCCACCATACGTAAAAGCAGGTAGAGAACCATTGTCTTATGTAGGGATAAACTCTGTTGGTTTAAGAAGAAGAGGATTCTCTGTTGAGAAAATTAGAGAAATTCAAAATATTTACAGAATCTTATTTCAAAGTAAATATAATAACTCACAGGCTATTAGAATTATAGAAGCAGAAATGGAAGCCTCTAGTGAAAGAGATGATATTATTAGATTCATCCAAAACTCACAAAGAGGAATTATGAAAGGATATTTTAGTAATTAAGAATAAAATTTTTTAGATGGCAACAACATCAGATATTAGAAACGGATTGTGTATTGTTTATAACAGTGACACGTTTAAAGTAGTAGAGTTTCAACATGTAAAGCCAGGTAAAGGACCTGCTTTTGTAAGAACTAAGTTAAAAAGTTTAACTACAGGAAAAGTAATTGATAATACTTTCTCAGCTGGTCATAAAATTGATGAAGTTAGAGTTGAAACTAGAAAGTATCAGTATTTATATGCTGAAGGAGATAGTTATAACTTTATGAATACTGATGATTACAATCAAATCACTCTTGAAAAAACAGCTTTGGATGCACCAGAATTGTTAAAAGAAGGAGAAATTGTAACTGTAATTGTTCGTGCTGCTGATGAAATGCCTCTAGCAGTAGATATGCCTCAATCTGTAATTTTAGAAGTTACATATACTGAGCCAGGAGTAAAAGGAAACACAGCAACAAATGCTACTAAACCTGCAACTGTTGAAACAGGAGCTTCTGTAAATGTACCTTTATTTATTAACGAAGGTGATTTAATTAAAATTGAAACAGCAAAAGGAACTTATCAAGAAAGAATTAAGTCTTAATTTGTATAATCAATAAGAAATTAACACCCAAAATGAAATATCATTTTGGGTGTTTTTTGTGAAAATTATTACAGGTTTTAGAATTTTGTGATAATAAAATTAAAAGGATATATATTGCAAACAAATATTTATATTTGTTTGCAATGAATTTCAATAAAATAATAAAATAAATTAAATGAGTGTTTTAGTAAATAAGGATTCAAAAATTATTGTTCAAGGATTTACAGGAAGTGAAGGAACTTTTCACGCTTCACAAATGATTGAATATGGAACAAATATAGTTGGTGGTGTAACTCCAGGAAAAGGAGGACAAGAACACTTAGGAAAGCCAGTTTTTAATACCGTACAAGATGCAGTAGATAAAGCACAAGCTGATACTACTATTATTTTTGTACCGCCAGCATTTGCTGCTGACGCAATTATGGAAGCTGCTGATGCAGGAATTAAAGTAATTATCTGTATCACCGAGGGAATTCCTGTAGGAGATATGGTAAAAGTAAAAGCTTATTTACAAAATACTGATGCTCGTTTGGTAGGACCTAACTGTCCAGGAGTAATTACTCCAGGTGAAGCTAAAGTTGGTATTATGCCAGGATTTATCTTTAAGAAAGGAAATGTAGGTATTGTATCTAAATCTGGAACTTTAACTTATGAAGCTGCAGACCAAGTTGTAAAACAAGGATATGGAATTACTACAGCTATTGGTATTGGTGGAGATCCAATTATTGGAACTACTACTAAAGAAGCTGTAGAAATGTTGATGAACGACCCAGAAACTGAAGCAATTGTAATGATTGGTGAAATTGGTGGTCAATTAGAGGCTGAAGCTGCTAGATGGATCAAAGCTGATGGTAACAGAAAGCCAGTTGTTGGTTTTATCGCTGGACAAACTGCACCTGCAGGACGTACTATGGGACATGCTGGAGCTATCGTAAGTGGTGAAGGAGAATCTGCTCAAGCAAAAATGGAAATTTTAGCTGAGAATGGAATTCACGTTGTAGCATCACCTGCAAAAATTGGAGAAGCTATCGCAAGTGTATTAGCGGGAGTAGCAAACTAATAAAAATAATAAAGAATGGGATTATTAAAGGATAAAACAGCTATTATTACTGGAGCAACAAGAGGAATTGGTAAAGGTATTGCCATAGAATTTGCTAAGCAAGGAGCTAATATAGCTTTTACTTACAGTTCATCTGTTGAGGCTGCAAATGCTTTAGAAACTGAATTGTCAGCTTTTGGTGTTAAAGCTAAAGGATATCAATCTAATGCTGCAGAATTTGATGCTGCACAAGCATTGGCTGCAGATGTTTTAAAAGAATTTGGAACTATTGACGTTTTAATCAATAATGCTGGAATCACCAAAGATAATTTGTTAATGCGTATTTCTGAGGAAGACTTTGATAAAGTAATCGAAGTTAACTTAAAATCTGTATTTAACTTAACAAAAGCTGTGATTCGTCCGATGATGAAGCAAAGAGCTGGTTCTATTATCAATATGAGTTCTGTTGTTGGAGTTCAAGGTAATGCAGGACAAACTAACTATGCTGCTTCTAAAGCAGGAATGTTAGGGTTTACTAAATCTGTTGCTTTAGAATTAGGATCAAGAAATATCCGTTGTAATGCAATTGCACCAGGATTTATTGAAACTGAAATGACAGCTAAATTAGATGAAGCTGTTGTTGATGGATGGAGACAAGCAATTCCTTTAAAAAGAGGTGGTCAGCCAGAAGATATCGCAAACGCATGTGTGTTTTTAGCTTCTGATATGTCTGCATACATTACAGGACAAACTTTAAATGTAGATGGTGGTATGATTACTGCATAATTACCATAAATTATAATTTAATAAACTGCTTTAAAGAATTTTCTTTAAAGCAGTTTTTGTTTTTAAGTGCTATAAAACAAATGTAAAATCATTAGTTGTGGGACTTAAGAATTCGTAAATTATAAAAAATTAATTTTTATAAAATCAAGTTAAACAATGACCAATCAAAATATAAGTATTCCTAAATCACTACCAATTATTATTGCTATTATAGTAGTAGGGTTGGTGTTTATTTCTAAATCGGCAATTAATATAGATTCTGGTAAAGCAGGAGTAATGTTTAAAACATTTGGTGGTGGAGTAGTAACTGATGAACCTGCTTTAGGAGAAGGGTTTCATTTAATTGCTCCTTGGAATAAAGTGTTTGTTTATGAAGTTCGTCAACAAGAATTATTTGAAAAAATGAAAGTATTATCTTCTAATGGATTAGATATTATTTTAGAAGTTAGTGCTTGGTATATGCCACAAAGTGAGAATTTAGGATTGTTACATCAACAAAAAGGACAAGATTATTTAACAAGAGTAATTTTACCTTCTTTAAGATCGGCTGCTCGTTCTGTAGTAGGAAGATATACACCTGAGCAAATTTATTCTAGTAAAAGAGATGTTATTCAAAATGAAATTTTTGACGAAACAAAAAAGATATTAGATGAACAATTTGTACAGCTAAATGAGGTTTTGGTAAGAGATGTAACTTTACCAACTACGATTAAAAATGCAATTGAAAAGAAATTAAAACAAGAGCAAGAGTTTTTAGAATATGAGTTTACCATTCAGAAAGCTCAAAAAGAAGCAGAACGTCAAAGAATTGATGCAGAAGGAAAAGCAACGGCAAATAAAATTTTGAATGCTTCTTTATCTGATAATATTTTAAAAGAAAAAGGAATTCAAGCTACTTTAGAATTGGCAAATTCTCCTAATGCAAAAGTAATTGTAATAGGATCTTCTAAGGATGGAATGCCTATTATTTTAGGAAATCAGTAGATAGATTTTTCTGTATAGAAGTAAATCAAACAATTAAAATTTAAAGCTCAAAGATTTTCTATCTTTGGGCTTTTTTAATGCTATGATAAACGCTCTAAAATATTTACTTAAAAATTATTTATATTTTTTGGTTATATATGCCATTTCTAGAATGGTATTTATTGTTTACAATTTAAACAGTTTTAATATTTCTTTTAAACAAGCCCTACTTTCTTTTGTATATGCATGGAGGGTGGATACTGTAATGGCTTGTTATATTTTGGTGATTCCAACTTTATTACTGAGTTTAAACTTTTTATATCCTAATAAAGTCACTCATTATATCATAAAATCATTAGTTATGATTTTTACTTTGATTAATGCCATGATAATGATTGGAGATATAGGAATTTACAAAGAATGGAACACTAAAATTAATTATAAAGCACTAACTTATTTAAAAGATGTTGATGAAGTGCTAAGAACATCAACTAATGGATTATTGATATCAGGAGCTGTTTTATTTTTGTTGATGTTAGTCTTGTCCTATTATTTATATCAAAAAATAGTTCCTAAAAATATCAACGTAAAAAAGAATTATATACTCCCAGTTCCTTTTTTCTTGTTGGCAGGAGGAATTGTTTTCTTAGGATTAAGGGGTACAGGAATTACTCCTATAGATCAAAGTGATGCTTATTTTTCTGAAAATGATTTTGCAAATACTGCAGCGGTGAACTCCACTTTTAATTTGGCGAGAAGTGTAGAATCTAATATAAAAATAGGAGATAAGAATCCTTATCAATTTTTTTCAAAAGAAGAGTTAAACAAAAAAATATCCGCATTATATGAGGTTAAGAAGGATACTACTTTTTCAATTTTAAAAACCTCAAAACCCAATATTGTTTATATTATTTTAGAAGGATTTTCTGCCGATTTAATTGCTGCCGATGGAGGTTATGATAATATAACACCAACATTAGATTCAATTATGCATAACGGTTATAATTTTACGAATGTAGTATCTCCTGGTTTAAGATCGCATGTTGGAATGATTAGTATTTTTAGTGGTTTTCCTGCTTTGCCAAAAGTGAATGTAGCTACACAAAGAGATAAATTTACCCAATTACCCAATTTTGTTAAAGACATTAAAGCGAATGGATATGAAACAGGATATATTTTTGGAGGAGATTTAAAGCATGGAAAAGTTTTAGATTATATTTTTAATTGTCATTTTGATCATTTAATCAAAGGAGAAGATTTTTCTGATGAGATACCTACGGGTAAATTAGGAGTTGCTGATGAATATTTATTTGAGAGAAAAATTCAAGAAATAGATAAAATGAAACCTCCTTTTATGATGGCTTCATTTACTTTAAGCACTCATTCTCCATTTGATTATCCAATGGAAGATGTATTTAACTTTGGAGGTGGATATCAGCAATACATCAATTCTGGACATTATACCGATAAAAGTTTAAAAGAGTTTTTTAAGGTAGCAGCTACCAAGCCATGGTATAAAAATACTTTGTTTGTGATTACTGCAGATCATAGTCATCCAACACCAAATCAATGGGATGGTTTTGTAGCCAATAAGAGCAGAATTCCTTTGGTGTTTTTTGGAGAAGTAATTAAAGAAGAATACAGAGGAGTTCAAAACCCAAAATATGCTAGTCAATTAGATATTTCATCAACAGTATTACATCAATTAGGATTAGATGCTAAGAAATATCAATGGAGTAAAAATCTATTCAACCCTAATACAAAAGGTTTTGGTTTTTATGTATATAAAGATGGATATGGATTGGTAAGTGAAAAAGAAAATGTATTTTATAATCTTGAAACAAAAAAGGTGATTTATCAGCCAGAAGGAGCGTTTCACGATAAAAATAAAGAAGATAATATTAAAGCATTATTACAAGCATTGTATGATGAGTATTTAAAATTATAGAGATGAAAATATCAGATATAAAAGAAAAGATACTATCCAATAAATGGAAACCTTTAAAATTGTTTTCATATCAATATACTCGTACAGACGGTAGAACAGAAGAACAGGTAAGAGAGGTTTATGACAAAGGTGATGGAGCTGCAGTTTTTATGTATAATAAGCAAACCAAAAAAGTGCTTTTAACAAAACAATTTAGAATGCCAGCTTATATAAATGGAGTTGCTTCTGGAATTGTTACAGAAGTTCCTGCTGGAATGTTAGATAAAGACGATCCAGAAACTTGTATTATTAGAGAAATAGAAGAGGAGACAGGTTATAGAGTTCCAAAAGTTAAAAAAGTTAGACATTGTTTTATGACTCCAGGAGCTGTAACTGAAATAACACATATGTTTGTTGCAGAATACGATGAGAGTATGAAAGTTGCTAAAGGCGGCGGTTTAAACGATGAGCAAGAAGATATTATTGTTTTTGAGATGAATTTTACCGAAGTAAAACAAGCGATAGAAAACAATGAATTTAACGATGCTAAAACCCTAATATTGTTACAATATGCATGGTTACATAATTTATTAGAGGATTAGAGAAATAAATGATATAAAAACGTAAATTTGAGATTTACACAATAATAAAGTTAATTAATGGCAAAAGTAATTATCAATAGCTTTGAAGATTTTAAAGCGTATGAGGGGAAAGAAATTGGAGTTTCAGAATATTTAGCAATTCCACAAGATAGAATTAATCAATTTGCAGATGCAACTTTAGATCACCAATGGATTCATTGTGATGCTGAAAAAGCTAAAGAAGGTCCTTTTGGTACTCCTATTGCTCATGGTTATTTAACCTTATCATTAATGCCATATTTGTGGGAACAAATCATAGAGGTAAACAACAGTAAAATGTTAGTGAACTATGGTGTTGAAAAATTAAGATTTAATAAACCGGTTACTGTTGACAGTAAAGTAAGACTAAGAACCAAATTAAAATCAATAGAAAATTTAAGAGGTATTTCTAAAGCCGTACTTTCTATTAACATAGAAATAGAAGGAGAAAGAAAAACAGCTTTAGATGCTGATATTGTTTTCTTATATCATTTTGTAAATTAATGCATACCCAATTAGAAATAAAACAATTGGTACAAAACAATATTCATCAAATAAAGGTGAGTGAATTTGTGTCTGATGGAGGTTGGCCTAATATAGATAATATAGAGGTGTCTGTTTATAGTCAAAAAATAGAAAATGATGTAGAGACCATTAGCCTTCAAATTCTATATACTGTAGATAAGGCTGGATGTTGTTTTATTCCTGGAGCTGAAGAGCAAAAAAGACTATCTAAAATAGTTACTATTGATAATGATATTGTGACTATAGTATAATTTTTTTTTAAATAAGTTAAACCTGTACTGATTATAGTACAGGTTTTTTTATTTGTTTTTATCTTTTAAACTAAAAGATTAGTTTAAACTAAAATTTTAGTTTATGTTTGTTAAAAATTAAATGATATGAAAACACTTACCAAAGCAGAAGAAGAAGTAATGCAAATTCTTTGGCGTTTAAAAAAGTCTAGTGTAAAAGCACTAATTAAAGAATTTCCTGATCCTAAACCGGCATACAACACGGTTTCTACTATTGTTAGAATTTTAGAAAATAAAGGTTATGTAGATTATGAGAAAAAGGGGAAGTCACACTTGTATTTTCCTGTTTTACAAAAAAATGATTACAGTAATCAATCTATCAATCAGCTAGTGAATAATTATTTTCAAGGTTCTTTTAAAAGTATGGTGTCATTTTTTGTAGATAAAAATGATGTAGACGTTTCTGATATAGAATCTCTATTGAAAGAAATCAACAACAAAAAAGAATAGTTATGGCATACATGATAGAAGTTATTTTATTTCAAGCCATGTTCTTAGGCTTGTATTACATACTTAAAAAAGAGACTTTTTTTAATTATAATAGATTGTATTTGTTAACAACCTCTTTATTGTCATATGTTTTACCATTTATAAAGTTAGAGGTTTTTAAAACCGATATTTCTAATGTAAACGTGGTAAATATGTTGCCAACAGTTTTTATTGGAGATAATACTCAAGATGTTGTTAATTCTACAAATGCTGATTTGTTTATATGGTATTGGTGGTATATTCCTTTACTAGTAAGTATTATTATGTTATTGATGTTTATAACAAAACTATATAAGATAAATAAGCTTATAAAAAGGAATGAAATAATTGACAAAGAAACCTATAAAATTGTAGTCATAGAAAATAGTGATGATACTTTTTCATTTTTCAAGTGGATTTTTATGGGAGACCAATTAAAAGAAGAAGAAAGAAATATAGTATTACAGCATGAATTGATTCATGTAAAACAAAAACACAGTTTAGATTTATTGTTTTTTGAAATACAGCGTGTAATATGCTGGTATAATCCTTTGGTATATCAATATCAAAAAGAAATAAAGTCTTTACACGAATTTATTGTAGATAAACAAATGATACAAAATACAGGAAAACAGAACTATTGTAAAAACATGCTAACACAATTGTTTAAAGCACCAGAACTATCGTTTGTTAATACATTTTATAAAAAATCATTAATCAAAAAAAGAATTGCCATGATCACAAAAAAAGAATCAAAATCTACCGCAAGGTTAAAGTATGCGTTTATTATTCCTGTAATGATGGGGATGTTGTTTTACACTTCTTGTAAAAGTAAAAAAATAGTTGTAGATAAAAATGAAAATCAGAGTAATGAGTTAATTATCCAGCAAAATCTATACGAAGATGTACCCTTTGCAGACATAGAAAACTCAGCAGTTTTTCCAGGTTGTGAAGAGGTTGAAGATTTAAAAAAGTGTTTTAGTAAAAATGTAAACAAGTTTATAGCTAAAAATTTTAATATAGGGTTGGCCGAAGAATTAGGGCTTGTAGGTGTACAAAAAATGGCAGCCATGTTTAAAATTGACACCAATGGAAAAGTTACTGATATTAGAGTAAAAGGAGAACAACAAGAGTTGAAAGATGAGTTTATAAGAACTTTGGAGGGATTACCACAAATGGAGTCAGCTACTCAAAATGGTAAAAAAGTAAATATGTTATTTTCTTTACCACTTATGTTTAGAGTTAAAGGTAAAAAAGATGATTCATCAAAATAGAGAATAGAATATTGTGATGAAAAAGATAAGCCTCAAATTTAAGTTTGAGGCTTTTTATGTTTAATAATTCTTTCAAAAGATTTTATATATTGTGTACTCAACCCCTAAAAACACTCTAAATGAAATTCTTACAGTTTATTCTTTATTTCTGTTTTATTAATGTACTAACTGCACAAAACAAACCCAATATTTTATTAATTGTTGCCGATGATTTAGGATGGGGTGATGTTGGTTATAATGGGCAAACCAAAATTAAAACTCCTGTTATTGATGCTTTGGCCAAACAAGGAATGGTGTTTAAAAGTTTTTATGCAGGAAGTACTGTTTGTACTCCTTCAAGGGTAAGTTTAATGACAGGTAAGCATACTGGGCACACAAGAGTTAGAGGGAATGTTAATTGGAACGAAACCGGAAAGCCTATAGATATTATTGCAAAAGACATTACCGTTGCAGAAAAATTAAAAGAAGCTGGTTATAGAACAGGAGTTATAGGGAAGTGGGGCTTAGCCGAAAATTTAGATGAAGGAAAACCGAACAAACAAGGTTTTGATGAGTTTTATGGTTTCAATACACATATAGGAGCTCATCACTATTATCCAGATTCTATTTGGATTAATGATGTTAAAACGAGAATTGAAGGGAACAATTTTAAATTAAAAGAAAAACATTATATACAAGATAATTTTACAGATCAAGCTAAAAGTTTTATCACATCAACTAAGGAGCAACCTTTCTTTTTATACTTAGCTTATACCACCCCTCATTTTGAAATTACAGTACCCGAAGATTCAAAAGAACCTTATAAAAACTTAGGATGGCCTATTAGAAATATCAAACATCATAGGTATTTACATGATACAAATACACATGTAAGTTATGCAGGAATGGTAAGTAGGTTAGATACTCAAATAGGTGAGTTGTTGGATTTGTTAAAAAATATGGGGATTGAAGAAAATACCTTGGTTATTTTTACTAGCGATAACGGACATATGTATGATGATTTAAATGATGAGTTTTTTAATAGCAACGGGCCTTTTAAAGGAAAAAAAAGAGATTTGTACGAAGGAGGTTTACGAGTGCCATTTGTAGCAAGATGGACTGGAGTTATTCCTCAAAACACTACAACAAGTCATAGAGCAGCTTTTTGGGATTTACTTCCTACTTTTTGCGATTTGGCAGGTGTTTCATCAACCAAAGACACTGATGGGATTTCTTTGAAGCCTACTTTATTAGGAAAGCATCATCAAAAAAAACACGATTATTTTTATTGGGAGTTTAATGAAATAAAAGGTCCTGTTCAAGCATTGATCATGGGGGAATATAAAATCGTTAAAAAATATCAATCTCCAACAGAGCTGTACCATTTAAAAACTGATGTTAGTGAGCAAAATAACTTGGCTATAAAACATCCTAATATGGTAAAAAAGATGGAGAAGAAATTAAAAAAAGTAAGGTATAATGACCCTAATTATCCATTAGAAAAGTTAAATCAAACATATGATTAGTTTACGTAGGAGGTGATGTGTTTTATACGAAAAAAGAGCCCGTTTATACAAAAGGACTCTTAATTCATTATTTTTTTGCATAAAATATTTGAATCGGATAATGTAGAAAATACTGACCATTAATTTCTATGACATTTATTCCTAAATCATCTATACCAACATCTGCAATAATCATGTTTTTTAGAGCTGTAGAATCACTCGGAAACGATGCTTGTAGTTGTTCATTAAGTTCAATTTTCATTGAATAAAAATCAGTATTAACATTTTTAAAACCTATTTTTTCAAAAAGACGAGAAAATTCAGTTAATGAAAGTGCGGCAACATGAGAACAATCCCTATTTTTCTCCATTTCATTGTATTTTTTAATTTTAGTGTCTGGTAAAGAAACATCAACAACTATAACTACTCCATCTGGTTTACAGACTCTTTTCATTTCAGACAAAACTTTAAGAGGGTTTAAAAAATGATGAAAACCAAATCTAGAAACTACTATTGAAAAACTGTTATCATCATAAGGTAAATTCTCTACATCTCCTATTTGCCAAGTAAGGTTTTTAAGATTAAATTTTGTCTGTAATTTTTTTGCTTCATCAAGCATTCCTTGAGTCATATCAATACCTGTTACATGATTGGTGTGTTTGGCAAACTCGCACGAGACAATACCTGATCCACAAGCAATATCTAAAACTTCATCATTTTTTGAAGCTGATGTTATTGAAATTAATTTTTCCAAAGCATCGCTATGTGAATTTATCGCACTATAACCGCTTGCTTGTTTAGAAAATTGCTCTACAATGTTTTCATTGTGTTTTTTACTGTTCATAAATTTAATATTTTAATTTTCTACAAAGTTCAAAACTTATCACTAAGTCTTAATTACTATATTTGGACAATGAATATTGATTACAAGACAAATATTAAAGTAGATTATGGTTTTGAGGTAAATAAATTACGTCCTGTCACGACATATTCAGAATATATTGAAAATTCAAAATGTGCAAATTCACACGCACATCCTAGAGCTCAACTTATATCATGTGATACAGGTATTATGGAAGTTGTTACAAAAAATAATATTTGGATAGTTAATTCTTTACAAAGTGTTTGGATTGCTAGTAATGAGGAACATCAAGTTTATTTTCCTAATAATGTAAAAGTTAAAACTGCTTTTATAGATAAATCTAAGTTAGAAAATTTACCAAAAGGTAGTTTTGCTTTTGAAACCTCAGATTTTTTAAAAAGTATCTTAGAAAAAATAATTTCCTTTTCTAATCCAAATATATTTACACAACAACAAAATAGAATTATCGAAGTTTTTTTTGGTGAACTCTCTAATTTGCAACCAAGTAAAACTTTTTTACCAACCAGTCAAGACAAAAGAATAAAGACAGTATTAGATGCTCTAATGAGTGATTTATCAAATAAATATACCATTGAATATTATGCAAGTAAATCATCTGTTAGTCCAAGAACTTTATCTAGGTTGTTTAATAAAGAACTGGGAATGAGTTTTGGAGACTGGAAAATGCGATTAAAATTAATGGAAGCGGTTAAACAGTTAGGAGAAAATAAGAGTGTAAAAGAAATTGCGTTTGATTTAGGATATGAAAACGTGAGTTCATTTATAGTTACTTTTAAAAAACATTTTGGAAAAACACCGACAAATTACTTAATAAAATAAGTACGAAAACTCAATAACGGCTATATTTCTTGGAGTTTTGTATTTATTAAGTAGCCCATTCTTGTTGTACTAAAGCTTCGGGATGGTTTTGTTAAATCAAAGAAATAAAAAACTTCAGCCTAGTTGTTTGTTTTTAAATCTAGCCGATTTTGGTACAGTACAAAATCTAGCCGAATCTGATAATAATAATTTAAGAGGGAGCTTTTAGTACAATGAAAAATTAAAATGAATAAAGTGATTTTTATGAATAGAGTTCTGTAATTGTTTCAATTTTGTAATACCAATCACAAAATTTCATAACTTTGTAACATCATGAAAAATAGTTTTCACAAATACATGGCCGTTGTTTTAGCCTTTATTGTAGTTTTTTCTACAGTATCGGTTACGCTAACCATGCATTTTTGTGGAGAAAAAATTTCAGCAGTTACGGTGTTGCAAAATGTAAAACAATGTTGTAGTGATGTTCAAAATTCGGAAGGAATTACTCAGATCACAAAAAAAACTTGTTGTTCTGACGTAAAAATCACCAAAGATTCACAAACAGAAATTCAGACACAAAACACTACGTTGAGTTTACACCAAAAAGTATTTTTTACGTCTTTTGTAACTGCATATTTATCCTTGTTTAAAAATCAAAACAAACAAGATTTTACTTTTTTAGATTATTCGCCACCTCTGGTTGTAAAACCTATTTACAAGCTAGATGAGGTTTACCTTATTTGATTTTTTATTTTTTAGAAGTTTTAATCTTTGCCTTTTTTATTAAAGGTTAAGGATGATTTATTGGTGCGCTTTGCACTTATTTCTAACATAATAAAATCAAAAAATCATGCTGAATAAAAGCATCAAATTTTTAATTGAAAACAAGTTGGTAGCTGTACTATTGTTACTTGTTTTTGTGGGTTGGGGAATTACAAATGCTCCTTTTGGTTGGGATACCAAAATTTTACCTAGCAACCCTGTGGCAGTTGATGCCATTCCAGATATTGGAGAAAATCAACAAATAGTTTTTACCCAATGGAACGGAAGATCTCCTCAAGATATAGAAGATCAAATTACGTATCCTTTAACTACTTCTTTAATGGGAATTCCTGGAGTAAAAACCATTCGTAGTTCCTCTATGTTTGGCTTTTCTAGTATTTACATCATTTTTGAAGAAGATGTAGAATTTTATTGGAGCAGAAGTAGAATTTTAGAAAAATTAAACTCTTTACCAAGCGGATTATTACCCGCTGAAGTAAAACCCGCTTTAGGCCCAGATGCTACTGGTTTAGGTCAAGTGTTTTGGTATACTTTAGAAGGTAGAGACCAGGATGGAAATGTAACAGGCGGATGGAATTTACAAGAACTGCGCAGCACACAAGATTATTACGTAAAATATGCTTTGTCATCGGCAAGTGGTGTTTCAGAAGTGGCTTCTATTGGTGGTTATGTACAAGAATATCAAATTGATGTACAACCAGAATTGTTAAGACAATACAATATCAATTTACAGGCCGTGGTAAAAGCGGTTAAGCAAAGTAATAAAGAGATTGGAGCACAAACTTTAGAAATTAATAAAGTAGAGTATTTGGTTCGTGGTTTGGGGTACGTAAAATCTATTAGTGATATAGAAAATGCAGTGGTGACTTCTAAAGATTTTAAATCTATTAGAGTAAAAGACATTGCTAAAGTTCATTTAGGTCCGGCTGCTCGTAGAGGAATTTTAGACAAAGAAGGAGCAGAGGTTGTTGGGGGAGTTGTTACTGCTCGTTATGGGGCCAATCCGCTAGAGGTGATTAATAATACCAAAGAAAAAATTAAAGAAATCAGCAAAGGGTTGCCATCAAAAGTGTTAAAAGATGGAAGAACTTCTCAGTTAACTATTGTGCCTTTTTATGATCGATCTGAATTAATTCAGGAAACTTTAGGAACGTTAAACGAAGCGTTGACTTTAGAAATTTTAATTACCATTCTGGTAATTGTGGTTATGGTAAATAATTTAAGAGCCTCTGTGTTAATTTCTGGATTGCTACCCGTGGCGGTATTAATGGTTTTTATAGCTATGAAATTCTTTGGTGTTGATGCCAATATTGTGGCTTTATCTGGAATTGCCATTGCCATTGGAACCATGGTTGATGTTGGGGTAATTTTATCAGAAAATATTATTAGACATATTGATGAGGAAAGAGATAAAAGTGAAAACCGACCATCGACCATCGACCATCGAAAACTATCTATCAACACGATTGTTTACAACGCTACTACAGAAGTTTCAGGAGCTATTGTTACGGCAGTGTTAACCACCATTATTAGTTTTGTCCCTGTTTTTACCATGATTGGTGCCGAAGGAAAACTGTTTAGACCTTTGGCCTTTACCAAAACCTTTGCACTTACGGCATCGTTAATAGTGGCTTTGTTTTTAATTCCTCCATTTGCTGCTTATTTATTTAAGAAAACAGAAATTAAAAAGAATCTACAAAAAGGTATCCAGTTTTTGCTGTTTATTATTGGTTTTGTAGGTGTTGTTTATGGAACTTATTTAGGATTTGCATTGATGGCATTTGCTATTATTACTTTGTTGAATTTGTTTAATAAACTATCAAACAACTTAGTTAGTAAATTACATCTTTATATCATCAGCATTACCATTGTGGTTTTGTTAACTGAGTTTTGGAGACCTTTGGGAGTTAATAAAAATTTGTTTTTAAACTTTCTTTTTGTAGCCATTATTTGTTTTGGAATTTTAGGTGTTTTTGCCTTATTAAGAAAATATTATAGCACAATTTTGGCTTGGGCTTTATCTCACAAACTCTTGTTTTTAAGTATTCCTACCACCATTGTTATTTGTGGTTTCATCATTATGAAAAACACGGGTAAAGAGTTTATGCCATCTTTAAACGAGGGTTCTTTTTTATTAATGCCAACTTCTATGCCGCATGCAGGTATTGAAGAAAATAAGCGAGTATTACAGCAATTAGACATGGCTGTAGCCAATATTCCTGAAATTGAAACTGTGGTTGGTAAAGCGGGTAGAACAGAATCTTCTTTAGATCTAGCTCCTTTGTCTATGTACGAGAATATTATTCAATATAAAACCGAATATCAGCTAAATCATCAAGGGAAACGTCAAAAATATAAAGTTGATGAAAATGGATTTTTTGTATTAAAAAATGGAGGTTTGGCTACTGATGGAAGTGATAAGTTTAAAGAAGTCCATCAATCAAAATATGCATCTTTTGTTGATGAAAATGAATTGATTCCTGATGAAGATGGTGATTATTATAGAAATTGGAGAACACAAATTACTTCTCCTGATGATATTTGGAATGAAATTGTACAAGCAACCCAATTACCAGGAATTACATCGGCTCCCAAATTACAACCTATAGAAACTCGTTTGGTCATGTTGCAAACAGGAATGAGAGCTCCTATGGGAATTAAAGTAAAAGGGAATAGTTTACAAGAAATTCAAGCTTTTGGAGAGCAATTAGAAACTATTTTAAAAGAGTCAGAAGGAGTAAAAAAAGAGGCTGTTTTTGCGGATAGAATTGTGGGGAAACCTTATTTGTTGATAAATATTGACAGAGAAAAAATTGCCCGATATGGTGTAACAATAGATCAGGTTCAAGAAATATTACAAGTGGCTGTTGGCGGAATGGAAATTACGCAAACCGTAGAAGGTAGAGAGCGTTATGGAGTTAGGGTTAGGTATCCTAGAGAATTAAGATCTCATCCTGAAGATTTAAAAAATATTTACATTCCAATAGAGAACGGAAAACCAGTTCCGTTAAGCCAATTGGCAAGCATAAAATATGAACAAGGACCACAAGTAATTAAAAGTGAAGATACTTTTTTAGTGGGGTATGTATTGTTTGATAAACAAAACGGATTTGCAGAAACCAATGTGGTAGAAAATGCACAACGTTTAATTCAACAAAAAATAGACTCAGGTACTTTAACCGTTCCTAAAGGAATGAGCTATCAGTTTACAGGAACGTATGAGAATCAGTTAAGAGCAGAAAAAACCTTGTCTTTTGTAGTACCATTGGCTTTGTTTATTATTTTCTTGATTCTGTATTTTCAGTTCAAATCTGTAGCTACGTCCTTTATGGTGTTTACAGGTATTTCGGTAGCTTTTGCAGGTGGTTTTATTATGTTGTGGTTGTATGGTCAAGATTGGTTTTTAAACTTCAATTTTTTTGGAGAAAACATTCGTGATTTGTTCAACATGAAAACCATCAATTTAAGTGTGGCTGTTTGGGTAGGATTTATTGCTCTGTTTGGAATTGCTACCGATGATGGGGTGGTAATGGCCACGTATTTAACCCAAACTTTTGATAAAAATAAACCGACAACGATTAAAGAAATTCGAGAGTCGGCAATGTTTGCAGCAGAAAAAAGAATTAGACCTTGTTTAATGACTACTGTTACCACTGTTTTGGCTCTGTTACCAGTGTTGACTTCTACAGGACGAGGAAGCGATATTATGATTCCCATGGCAATTCCAAGTTTTGGAGGAATGGTTATAGACATTACCTCTTATTTTATAGTTCCTGTATTGTTTAGCTGGAGGAAAGAAGTTCAGTTGAAGAATGGAAAACTAAAAGTGAAAAATCAGCGATAAATTTTGAGTTTATAATACCGAGTTTCGATGATCGATTATCGAAATTCGAATAATAAAAATGATAAAAGAATGAAAAAAATAAAATACATAAAGGATTTAAAAATTAAGTATTTGTCACTTTTTACTTTATGTTTTACACTATTCACTATTCCCTTAGCCACTGCTCAAAACATAGAATCTTATGTTTCAGAAGCTTTAGAGAACAATCCAACCATTAAAAGGTTTGAGTGGAAGCACAAGTTGATGCAAGAAAAAACAAATGAAGTGGATAATATTCCAAACACTGAATTTGGACTAGGGTATTTTGTAAGCAAGCCAGAAACAAGAGTAGGAGCACAAGACTTTAAAGTGTCTGTAAAACAAATGTTTCCTTGGTTTGGAACCATAACTTCTAGAGAAAATTATGCAAATGCTGTAGCAGAAGTATCTTATGAAGATATTGCCATTGCACAAAGAAAATTGGTTTCAGACGTACATCAATCTTATTACAGCTTATACACTTTAAAAGAGCAAAATAAAATTATTGATGAAAATTTAGCTCTCTTAAAAGTATACGAAACCATGGCTTTGGCTTCTGTAGAATCTGGCAAAGCAACTGCAGTACAAGTGTTAAGAATTCAGATGAGAGAAAATGAATTGATAGCTTTAAAACAAGAGTTGTTGGAAACATATCAATCTGAAAAAACGGCATTTTCAAAATTGTTAAATAGAAATAGTTCCGATGGAATTACTGTAGTAGATACTCTAAAAATTCCAAAACAAGAGCATGTGGTTTTGGATTCATTAAATATTCATCCTGAGTTAATTAAGTTTGATAAGTTATATGCCTCGGTAGAAAAATCAGAATTGCTAAATCAAAAAAACAAAGCACCTATGCTTGGTATTGGTTTGGATTATATATCGGTTACAGAAAGACCTAATATGACTTTGGCTGATAATGGTAAAGATATTTTAATGCCTATGGTAACGTTGTCTATTCCCATTTTTAATAAAAAATACAGTTCTAAAACCAAACAAAATCAATTGGCACAAAAAGAGATTGTATCACAGAAAAGAGAGAGACAAAATAAGTTAGAGACTTTATTAAGCAAGGCGGTGCATCAAAAAACATCTGCTAAAAAAAGTTACGATTTACAGTTACAAAATATTATCAAAACAAAAAATGCAGAAGAAATTCTCATCAAAAAATATGAGACAGAAAATATAGATTTTTATGAAGTATTAGAACTACAACAGTTGCAGTTAAAATTTCAAATGAATCAGATCGCAGCTTTAAAAAAATACTTTATGGCAGAAACAGTTATTAATTATTTAAGTAAGTAAAAATGAAAAAAACATATAATATAAAAGGTATGACTTGTAACGGATGTGTAGCAAGTGTAGAAGAAAAAATAAGCAATATTGATGGAGTTAAGAGCGTAAAAGCGAATTTGGAAAAAGGAGAATTGGAAATAGATTCAGAAAAGCTTTTTTCTGTAACGGCATTAAAAAATGTGCTTCCAGATAAATATGCTATTACAGAAAAAGAAAGCATACACACAGAAACTATTAGTTTTACTGAGCAAAAAAGCAAATGGCAACAGTTAAAACCATTGTTTTTAATTCTGTTTTACATTGCTGTGGCAAGTAATTTAATGGAGTATAAAAATTGGGAGTTTAAAAATGTAATGCTAAACTATATGGGGCTTTTTTATATAGTGTTTAGTTTTTTTAAGTTTTTAGATTTAAAAGGATTTCCAGACTCTTTTAAAATGTACGATCCTATTGCCAAAAGGATTGGAGTTTATGGTTGGGTGTATCCTTTTATAGAAACCGCTTTAGGATTGTTGTTTTTATTTAGGGTGGAAATTCCTTTAGCGCTTGTTGTAACACTCGTTATTTTAGGTGCTACCACCTATGGAGTGGTAAAAACATTGTTAGATAAAAAAGCCATAAAATGTGCTTGTTTAGGTACAGCTTTAAATTTACCAATGACAGAAGCCACTTTTATAGAAAATACAATTATGATTATGATGGCATTGACGATGCTATTTATTTAAAATTTTAACAATGAAAAAATATAGTATATACATAGTAATTCTTGTTATAGGAGTTTTGTTAGGTTGGCTGTTGTTCGGTCATTCTAATACAACCGAAAAGCACGAACACGGTTCAGAAGAAAAGGAGATGGAAAATCAAATGTGGACTTGTTCCATGCATCCTAATATCATGAAAACTGAACCTGGAGATTGTCCTATTTGTGGAATGGATTTAATTCCCACAACCATGAGTAAAGAAGAGGTAAATCCGAACCAATTTCAATTAACAAAAAATGCCATGGCTTTGGCAGCTATAGAAACTACTGTAGTGGAAAATAGTGAATCAGGGAATCAAGATATCGTGTTATCTGGATTGATTTCGGAAAATCAAGATAAAACCTCTACTCAATCTGCTCATTTTGATGGTCGTGTAGAAAAACTCTATGTTACTTCTTTAGGACAAGTAGTTAAAAAAGGTCAGCCAGTGGCAGAAGTATATGCTCCAGAGTTGATTACTGCTCAACAAGAATTAATTATTGCTGCTAAAACCAAGAACACGCAACCAGCGTTGTACAATGCTGTGAGAAATAAATTTAAAAATTGGTACATCCACGAGCATCAATTAGATGAAATTGAGAAAACAGGTAAGGTAAAAACTAATATGTTGATTTATGCACATGTAGCAGGAACAGTTACCGATATTTTGGTGGATTTAGGAGCACATATTATGATGGGAAAACCTATTTTAAAAGTAGCAGATTTAAGCACGGTTTGGGCAAATTTTGATGTGTATGAAAATCAATTATCTCTGTTTAAAGTTGGCCAAGAAATTGAAGTGGTTATTCCATCAAATCAACAAAAAACAATGAAAGGAAAAGTAAGTTTTATAGATCCTGTTTTAAATGAGCAAACAAGAACGGTAAGTTTAAGAGTGGTGTTAAATAATAAAAATAAGACACTAAAACCTGGAATGTTTGCAGAGGGGAAAATTAAAAATAAAACAGAAGTTTCTAATCAAATTCAGATACCAGAGACTTCGGTTTTATGGACAGGAAAAAGATCTGTAGTCTATGTAAAGGTAAACAAAGAGCAACCTACTTTTGAATTAAGAGAAGTGACTTTAGGTAACAAAATTGGGAATAATTATATTGTTTTATACGGATTAAAAAATGGAGAAGAAATTGTAACCCAAGGAACTTTTACTGTTGATGCGGCAGCACAATTACAAGGAAAAAAATCGATGATGAACACTGATAAAAGTAAATCTTCGGACATGCAAGGAATGCATATGAATCATTAATAATAAATAACATAAATAATAGTAAAATGAGAAAATTAGTTTTAAGTGCCTTATTTATAGGCTTGATGACAGTAGTGAGTTGTGGAAACAAATCAGAAAAAAAAGAAGTTGTAGTGAGTGAAAATACAACAAGTATGAATGTTGGAGTACGTGGAAATTGTGCCATGTGTAAACACACTATAGAAACAGCAGCTAAAGATGTAGAGGGAGTAGTAGCGGCCAATTGGAGCGTAGAAAAGAAAAAGATTGAAGTGAGTTATGATAACACGAAAACCAACCAAGTCGCTATTGAAAAAGCCATTGCAGCATCTGGTTACGATACAGAAAATGTAGCGAGTAACGAAGCTTCTTATAGCGAGTTACCAGGTTGTTGCCAATACGACCACAGTATGGAAATGAATCAATAATAAAAAAGGCGATATCTACTTTAGATATCGCCTTTTTTTATTTCTTAAGTTTAGCGGTAACCCACAAAGTGGTTAATGACAAACAAATCCAGAAAGCATCTATAAAAAATAATTGATATTGTTGGTTTTGTAAGGTCAACCAAATCCAATTACCAGTGGTAAAACCATTAACAATAGGAATGCATAAGCCAATGTAACTCCCTAGTTTTAATGTCCATTTGTTGATAAAATAAATATCTTTTTTGGTGATGAAAAAGAGGGTAAAAATAAGCCATCCTATAAAATAAAAGGAATAAATAAAAGATTGACTCATTTGGGCTGCAAATACTTTAACAGCTATAAAAGACAAAGCTGTAATTGGGTACATACTTAAACAAATTGCTAAGTAAATTAAAACGACTCTTTGGTTAAATCTTCTTCTTTTTTCTGGAACATTCTTTTTATCTCTAGCTACCAACCAAATCATCACTCCAGAAATAATGACAAAACAAGAAGTTAAACCTAATATAAAACTGAGGATTTTTAATAAATAACCACCATAATCTCCATAGTGAATTCTATAAAGAATGTTTTTTACACTTTCTAAATAAGATGTAGTTTCAGTAGGTTTTTTCTCATAAACAACTTCATTTGTACTGGTTTTGTAAGTTATTTTTCCAAAACCATTAAATTTTAAATTTCTGTTAGTATGTCCTTCAAGAGTTATGTGTTCGTTGGTATCTCCAAAATTTTGAATCAATACTTTGGTAATATTAAAGTTTGGCCATTGTTGTTGAATGTTTTTTAAGTACTTATTATAATCAACCTGTTCTGTGTTTTTTGTTTGATGGAAGGAAAAATCGGTAGGTGTGTAGCCTAAATCTTTATACAATTCTTGTTGATTTCCATTGTAAATAACCATAACGTTTGGAGCTACCAATAATAATTTTATCATAAAAAAAGCACCTGTAACAGCATATACAAACTGAAAAGGCAAACCAATCATTCCTAAAGCTGTATGGGCATCTGTCCACAAAGCTTTTAATTTAGCCATAGGTCTAAACACGTAAAAGTTAGAAACTATTTTTTTCCAATGCACTAACACACCAGTGATAATAGCAAATAAGAAAAAGAAAGCGGTAAAACCAGCTAAATAATAACCCACAGGATATTTAATTTGTGCTAAGAAATGCAATCGGTATAAAAACTCACCTAAAGAGTATGAACTCACATACTGGTGTTGACTAAAATCTTGAGTATCCAAATAAAAGAAATCTCTTCCATTGGTTTCTTTAGCAGCCAAAGTATCTTTAGAAGCAGAAAGAGATACATTTAATCTTCTTTCGTTACTGTGTTTTTCAATACTAACACTTCTACCATACAAAGTTTTGTTTGTTTGTATGCTATCTAAAGCTTTGTTGATGTTAAAATGAATACCATCGGTAACTTTTGTGCTTTGATTTCTTTCCCAATTAATGATTTCATCTCTAAAAAAAGAGAAAGAACCCGCAAAAAAAATAACGTATAAAACCACACTAATAACAATACCACTAACGGTATGTGTGTGAAATAAAATATTATGTTTTCTATTGTCCATGTTTTATTATGATATAGGAAAGTAAAGTTTGCTAACGTAAATAAGTCCAGAAAAGGCGAGTGAAATTAAGAGATAAATTCCCCAAACTTTCCATCCGTTTTTGGCTAAAAAAGCTAAAACCAATAAGGTTGCCCAAAGAATAAAACCAGTAAATGTTGAGGTGATAATAATGTTTACATGGTTAAACCAATAGCATAAAGCCATATGAAAAGTGATAGCAACCAAATATCCGCCTAAAAAACCAGCAGATATTTTAGCGAAACGTTGCCATTTAGAAGCTGTTAAATGTTTTGGGTTTGCTGGCATTTTACAATGATGATATTTGTTGAAACATTTCTATTAGAATAAAAAAAACAGTTACAATTCCAATGTTTTTGTAATTGATAAGCTGTAAAGGAGCAAGTAACACAATGAGCCCACCAAGAGTCATATAACCAATAATGTTAAACAGAACCCCTAAGGCAAGACCTAATTTGTATATAGCTAAAATAAAACTAGACAAGAAGAGTAGAGTACCTATAACTTTGGCTTGTTTTTTATGGGTTTTAATGTTTTTTTCTATCCCTAAAGAATTGCTAACTTTTACTCTTTCTGTAGTTGTATAGAAAATATAAAAGGTGGTAAATATGATTATAAGTAATAAGGAAATCATCTTGATAGTTAAAATTAGAAATATCCCTAAACAATAAATATTGCTTAGGGATATTGTTTTTAGTGATATACGTTTATAAGATTGTATAAGCTACACAATGCCAAATAAATTCGTATTCTTTGTTGTTGTAGTTACCTGGAGTTTCTTCTTTGTAGGTTGTTTCTACAATGTATTTATTATCCCAAGGCAAATCAAAAGAAACAAAACCATTTTCATCAGTAGTTAATGTTTTGGTCCATAAATCAGCAACATAAACCTTTACTTCATTTTTTGCCAAGGCTTTGTTTTTAAACATCACTTGTAATTTAACAGTGTTTTCTTTTTCAGAAACATCTTTTACAGTAATTCCATTAGGATTTACTGCAGCGGTATGATTGTCTTTTTTACCCACCTGTACTTTTGCAATGGCATGGTAGTGAGTTTTAAAAATTCCAAAATTGTATTTGGTATAATCAATAACATCAATATTGTTATTGTCTAACACAATGGTATAGGTTCCATTGTTTTTTGGAGTAAACTCAGCTAAATAATAATTGTCCTTAGCTGTAGTTTTTAATTCCGTTTTGGTCCCATCGGCATCTATAGCCCAAAGAGTGAATTGCTGTACACTTTTAAAAGCATCACCATTGGTTTCTTCTATTTCTCCATAAGTATATTCGCCAAAAAATACTTTTACTTGTTGAGGCTTTCCTACTGTACCAATAGTGTTGGTTTCTACCCACATATAATGAGCAAAACTTTGTATGCTAGCCAATAGCATTATGCTAAATATTATGAATTGTTTTTTCATGATTTCTATTATTTATAAAATTGATGTTTGTATAAACAAAGATTTAGGTTTGTTAAAATTTATATGATACCGTTAATCTTGCGTTTGTTCCTGGTTCAGTTTGCCAGTACAAATAATCTCCGTATCCGGCTCCAGAGTATAAGTATTTGTTTAAAATATTATTAACATTTAGTCTCACTCCAATTTTATCATTTTTCCAAGAAACACCACCATCTAACCTAAAGTAATCTGGTAATATTGGATCTTGTCCATCTGTTGCCCATGCCCAAGAAGAACGATCTACTAAATATTGATATCCTAAAGACAATCCAAATCCTTTTAATTTAGAAGCTGCATTAAAATGATAATTTAACCAACCGTTTGTAATATGCTTAGAATGTCCAGCAACTTTAGTACCTACAAGTGTAGGGTCGGAATCTTTTGTAACTTCTACATTGGTATTTGCATAGTTTAGCACCATATTTAATTCAGGAGTAATTTGTCCTTGTAAATCAAACTCTAATCCTTTAGATTGTACTTGCCCTATTTGAACAGAGAAATTGGCATCTTCTGGATCGGTAACTAAAATGTTATCTTTTGTAATTTGGAATAGGGTTACCGATGTATTTAACTTTCCATTAAACCAAGTTTTTTTAAGACCTCCTTCAATATCTGTCGCTATTTCTGGATCAAAAACTTCGTTAGTTTTACTAGCTCCAGTTTGTGGTTTAAAAGCTTGATCATACAATCCATAAACGGTAAAATCTGATAGAATATCAAAACTAAGTCCCACTCTTGGAGTAAATAAAGCTGCTTTTTCTTCTGTGGCATCACGAGTGATGTTTGCATCTGTATATCTACCTGCTAAAGAAAGTCTTAATCTATCTTTAAAGAAACCAATTTCATCTTGTAAATAATATCCTTTTGTAAGGGTTTCATATTTTACCAAACCACTTCTATCTTTTACACTTTTACTTCTGTCAAAATCAGGAAATACTGCATTTCCATATACAGGGTTGTAGATGTTAAAAGGAGTTTGATCAATTACAGCAGATTGGCTCCAATCGTGCCAAGAATCTTTACTGTTGTAATCAACACCTGCTAATATTTTATGACTGATGTTACCAGTGTTAAAACTTCCGTTTACAAATAATTGAGTAGCATCAATTTCTATAATAGCGTCTGCACTACTTACGTATCTTGTAATATCTCCATTTTCTTGTACGCTTCCCCATACAGCCCAAGGAGACATTCCTTCTTGTTCATAATCTAATCTTGAGTATTGTGCTTGAATTTCCCAGTTTTTATTAAACTTGTGAGTAAAATTTGCATATAAGTTTTTCTCTTTCATGTCCGTTTCTTCAAAATCTTCTTCAAGAGCTGTAAAATCTCTATCCAAACTTGCAAAACCTGCACTTGCTGGACCAAAAACATAAGCTCCACCATAAGGCATTTTTACTTTTTGATAAATGTATTCTGCCGATAAAGAGGTGTTTTCTGTAAATAAATATTTTAAAGCAGGAGCAAAAGATGTTCTGTCTGTTTTTTCAAAATCACGATGAGAACCTTGAGTACTTTTCATAAAATTTACTCTGTATTGTAGTTTACCATCAAGAAGTGTATTTCCGTAATCTACTGCACCTCTAAAAGTATTAAAACTTCCTGCAGAAACATTTACTTCTGCAACTCTATGATTACTAGGTTTTTTAGTAACTAC
This sequence comes from Wenyingzhuangia fucanilytica, assembly GCF_001697185.1. Lineage (GTDB taxonomy): Bacteria > Bacteroidota > Bacteroidia > Flavobacteriales > Flavobacteriaceae > Wenyingzhuangia > Wenyingzhuangia fucanilytica. The sequence goes on from NZ_CP014224.1 coordinate 1,094,542, forward strand.
ATTAAAAAAACCTCCAGGTTCGCCAGAAGCAAGCATATAAGCAGCAGGACCTTTTACAAATTCTACACGCTCTACAATACTCATGTCTTCTGCCAATGGCCCCCAAGAAGTGGTAAGATTCATTCCGTTTCTCATGGGAGCAATTCTAAATCCACGCATGTTTATACGAGCAAAACTTCCCCAGTGTTCAATCATTTGAGCACCACTAACATTACGCGTTATTCCGTCCATCATTGTAAAAGTAGCCTGATCACTAATTAGCTCTTTATTTACAATTTGTATGTTTTGCGGAATCTTAATTAATGGTGTTTTTAAACGTAAACTTTCCGAAGGTTTTTTTGCAGCGTAACTGTTTTTTTTATGACCATCTAAAACTACTTCTTCTAGTGTTTCTTGATTTTCTGTTAAAATAAATGTTGGAACTTTTGTAGTTGTATTGGCTGATACTGTTATTTGTTTTTTTGCTGTTTTGTATCCAATAAATTTTACTACAACGGTATATTCCCCTGGTTTAATTCCATCAATATTATATTCTCCCGAGGCATTGCTCAATGTTTTATGATTTGTATTTGAAATACTAATGTTTGCATAGGATAAAAACCCACCATTTTTAGCATTTATTAGTCCTTTTATACTTCCTGTTTGTGCATTTGCAAAAACACTTATCAATATCATAAATGATAAGTTTAATAATTTTTTCATTTTATACTTATTTAGATTTGTTAAAAACAATGCAAATGTAATGGCTAAATAAACAATCGCAAAATTTATTTAGACTTATTATTGATAATATTATGTTTGAATTTTATATCTATTTGATTTGTAGTGTTTTTTAGGTGTGATTTTTGTTGTAAAAAAAAGGACTTTATTCAGTTATAGAGTTTTTATATTTACTTACCATAAAAAATATATTATTGGATTTAACGATTAAAACTTACGATAAGGCAATTGCTGCTAGAGATATTAAAATAGAACCTTTTGATGTAAATAAAAGGTATACCAAGCCCCATAGACACAATAAATATTTAGAGTTGGTTTATTTTACCAAAGGATCTGGATATCATCACATGGATTTAAACAGTTATCAAATAAAACCTCCTGTGTTATTTGTGGTTAATAAAGAAGAAGTACACCATTGGGAAATTACCACTGTTCCTAAAGGATATGTAATTATTATTAAAGAATCGTTTTTAGAAAAAACTTTAGATAAGCATATTAATAATCAGTTTTTTAAAATAAGTAAATTTCAAAAAATTGATATCCTTCAAAAAGACAGTACACTTAATAAATTATTTAAAATATTAACTAAGGAGATTAAGAGTCCAAATACACCAATTGAGGTGATTGAGGGAATGCTAAAATCTTTACTAGCTAAAATTTTATTATACACAGATATTACAAAAGAAAGTAATGTAAATACAGAAGATAAAGTAAGTCAGTTTGTAGATTTATTAGGACAAATATTAAAAAATAATGTGTCTTATTATGCCAATCAATTAAACGTTTCATCACAAAATTTAAATCAGTTGTGTAAAAAGAAACAAGGTAAAACAGCCTCACAAATTATTGCGATTTATATGGTTCAAGAAATAAAAAGATTGTTAATTTATACGGATAAATCTGTTGGAGAAATAGCTTATGAGTTAGATTTTAAAGATGTTTCTCACTTTGTAAAATACTTTAAAAGACATACAGAATTAACCCCTATGCAATTTAAAAATTCTTTAAAACAATAATTATACCTTAGGTTTTACAAATAAACCATTTGTTAAATTTTGTAATGATGTATTTTTGACGGAAATATTAAAATAATACAACATTGAAACAGACAAAATTTAAATTTTTAAAGAGTGTTTTTATACTTTTTTTGATGGGGATGATGTGTAATCATGCTTCTGCTCAAATTACAGGAAGCATTATAGAACAAAAAAGTAAGGATGCTTTAGAGTATGCTACAGCAACACTTTACAACCAAGAAGGAAAAGTTGTTACTGGAGTTGTAACCAATCAAAAAGGAGAGTTTTTTATAGAAAATATAAAATCAGGAAATTATTACTTAGAGGCTACTTTTATTGGATATCAACCTAAAAAAGTAGAAAATATTAAAGTTGATAAAAAAAACGATTACATCAATTTAGGTACTTTATCCTTAGCAATAGCTAGTAATCAGTTAGATGCTGTTGTGTTAAAAGGAGAAGCAGCAACCGTATCTCATAAAATTGATAGACAAGTTTTTGAAACTAGTAAATTTCAAAATAGTCAAGGAGGTAGTGCGGTAGATGTAGTTAAAAATTTACCATCGGTAACCGTAAATGGTGATGGGGCAATTAGTGTAAGAGGGAGTAACAGTTTTGCTGTATTGTTAAACGGAAAACCAACTCAAGGTGATGCCGCTTCAATTTTAGCGCAATTACCAGCCAATGCTTTGGAAAAAGTTGAATTAATTACTGCTCCATCTGCTAAATACGATCCAGAAGGAACAGCAGGAATTTTAAATATCATCACCAAAAAAGGAGCTACTAATGGAGATTATGCTCAAGTAAATGTACGTGGTGGTTTTCCTCCAATTCAAGATTACGATACCAAAGAATATCCTCAGCGTTATGGAGTTGATGCAACCTATAACACTAGAACTGATAAGTGGAATTTTTCTGTAGGAGCTAGTTACCAACGCAACGATATTTCTGGTAGGAGAGAAGGTGGATTAGATATAGTAAATGCTGATGCAAATACTCATAGGTTTTTACCCTCTGATGGTGAACGTAGTTTTGACGAGGTAAGTTATAACGGAAGATTTACGGTAGATTATACTCCAAATGATGCTGATGAATTTTCTTTAGGGATGTATGCCGGGAAAAGACAAAAAGATAGATTGGCAGATATTTTTTACGATAATTATACAGTTACACCAATTGGAAGTGAAAATATAGAAAATGAATTTTCTTACTACAATCACAACTTAAGAACTCGTAAAGGAGACTTTGCTTTGGCTAGTTTTGATTATGCTCATGCGTTTACAAACAAATCTAAATTATCTACTTCTATTCTGTATGAATACACATTTTTAGGAGGACCAACAGAGAATGATAATGTTAGTGATATAGATTACACAAAAATTTATCAGCAAGAAAAAAACACCAATGATAATCCTTTAAACGGTATCCGTTTTAACTTAGATTATAAATGGAAACCTATGAGTTTTGGAACTTTGGAAACTGGATATCAATATAGATTTTTAGACCATACAGGAGATTTTAATTATCAACGTAGAAATGGTGACGCTAATGGTGTTGTACCTCCAAATTACACACAAGTACCTGCATTTTCTAGTGATATTGCTTTAAAAAGAATTATTCATTCTGCTTATGTACAATTATCAGGAGGTAAAGAAAAATGGGATTATGCTGCAGGGGTTCGTGCAGAGTCTATGGATAGAGAGTACAAAGAAAAGTTGGCTTCAGAACCAAATCAAAATACTTATGAGTACGATTATTTTAAATTGTTTCCATCGGCTTCTTTACAATACAAAGTTGATGAGAAAACAAATATTAAAGCAGCTTATAGTAAAAGGGTAGAGCGTACCACTACTTTTAAAATGAATAGTTTTGCAGAGCGTGAACATTCAGAAGTATATGAGCAAGGTGATAATAAATTAAAGCCAGAGTTTATTGATTTGGTAGAATTAGGAATCAATAAAAAATTAAAAGGAGGAAATAATATTTATGCAACGGCTTATTTTAGACATACTAAAAATGTAATCAACAGGGTAAATACTTTGGCTTATGAAGAAGATGCAAACAACCCAGGGAATTTTGTTGTAAATGATTCTATTTTAAACAGAGTATATTCTAATGTAGGAAAAAGCAATGCTTTAGGATTAGAAGTTGGAGCGACTATAAAACCATCAAAAAACTGGACAAACTTTATAGGAGCCAATGTTTATAATTATGCTATTGATGGGGTGTTAAGTTTTGATCATAGAGATGGAAATACAAGAACTTATGATATAGATAGTAAATCAACCATATATTCTTTTAACTTAAACTCTACTTATAACTTTTGGCAAAATGCATCCATTCAATTTGCTTTTAATTATATCTCAGATAGAAATACTGCTATGGGAGAAGATTCAAGATTTTACAGTCCTAATTTAACTTTTAGAAAAACTTTTTGGGATGATAATTTAACAGCAACCCTACAATGGCAAAATATTGATATGGGACTGTTAAACTCTAATGAGCAAAGAATATCTGCATGGAGACCAAATGAGTTTTACACCACTACCAACTATGTTTATGAGGTAGATATGGTAAGTTTAAACTTAACCTACACCTTTAATAAATTAAGAAACAAATCTAAGTTTATTGAAAGTGAATTTGGTAAACGAGAGTTTTAATAAATACATATATAAAAAAGTAAAAGGCGAATCTGTTAAGATTCGCCTTTTTTAATAATAGGGTATAAAAGTATTACTCTACTAATTTAATTAAAGATAAATCAGCAGCACCTTTTAATTCAGTAGACAATTCTCCTAAAAAGCCTAAATTTACTTGAGCTCCAGTATATACTTTTATAAAATCAATTCCTTTTAAAGTAACCGGATTCATTGTTTTATCTACAGCCCAATCAATATCAAATATATTTCCATTACCGTTCTCCTTATAATCGGTATTATAGTTGTCAACATATCCCCAATCTAATGGTTCTGTAGAAATAAAACCAGAAGAATTTACTGTGGGGAATATTCTAGTACCACTATAAGTAACCTCGTTTTGTTCCTCTATAAATAATGGATACTTGTTTAAAGTACTAGCGGTAATGCTACCGTTGTTACCAACGTTATCTTTCCAAATAACTTCCTCAGTATCACTTTTAGGGTTGGTGTAAGTAACTTCGTATTGATGTAAAGTTTCTGTTGCCTGATGAGCGCTTCCGGCAATTTCATACCATGAATCATCAGCTAATCCATTTCCATTTTCATCAAAAGAAACTTGTACAATTCCAGGTTCTGAAAAACCAGAAAAAGCATTTCCATAAATAATAAAATCATGGTTATTACTTCTGTTCACTATAGTATGATCAAAAGTAAAAACAATAGAACCACCCCAGGCACCTAAAGATACAAGACCTGTTTTATTTCCTATGATTGTTTTAGAAGACTCTATATTTCCTATGTTTTTATTTATGTATTGCCCAGGACCTGGACGATAAGACAATACATTAGAAATATATTGGTTACTTTCTGAAGTTATAGGACGTGCATATTCGTTATAAACGTCTATAGGTTCGTCCATAGATTCAATGTTCTCACTTTTTTCACATGATGTGAAAGCAAAAGATAGCCCTAAAAAGGCTGCTAAAAAATGTTTGTTGTTCATTTGTTTGTATTTAAAATAATTGATAATCAACCTTATTTTAAAAACAAAACACCAAGGAATAATAGGATAAATCCAATAAAAATTTACCCAAAGCTATAACTCCCGAAAGCTTTGTCTTTAATAATTATTGGCAGGTATTCTGACTCATTTCACTTATTTAACCCTTCCCATCTATATTATAGACAGTGGTATTGTTAAAAAGATTTTTCTGTTATTACACAGAGAAACTTACAGCAGCGGGAACTGTTCAGGACTTACACCTGATTCCCTTTTAATGTACTTGCTTTATATAACAAGTACAACCAAAAATCTGGAGCAAAACTAGTGTATTTTAAAGTGTTAATAAAAGAAAAAATTAAATATAATTAAGGTTTTAAAAGTGTGGGTGTTAAAAAAATATCCCTTGATTTTTAAGAACTTTTTTTATTTTAATTCTGAGAGTAATCATACGTCCTACAATAATACCCGAAGAAAACCACATTACATAGGTAGAGAGTTGATGACCTGCTAACCAATGTGAGAAAAATTGTTTTTTAAAAACAATAATTAATACATAAAAGATTAAAATTAAGATTCCAAAAATATCCATTTTAGAAACTGCCTGACCTACTTCTTCATTCCAAACAATACGATGCATCCTTCCTATAAAAAAGCCGAGTAACATACCGCCTAAAAAATATAAAATACAAATATAAATAGGGAGTTCCCAAGCATAAATATCATAAAAACCAATGGCACTCATCCCTAAAAAAATAAAAGTAAGAATGCGAAGTCTAAAAATAAGTCTACGTTGTAAATATTTTTTCTTTGCTTTTTTCATTCTCTAAAATATCAACAAAGATTTAGTGATTATGAAAAAACGGTAAAGTAAATAAAGGCTCCGTAAGTAGCTAATAAGATAACTCCTTCTTTAAAACCAAATTTTAATTTGGTAGGAATAAAACACAAAGGAAAAACCAATAAAGCTACACCAAGCATCCAATAAATATCATTGGTGATAATATGTAAATCTCCAACTTTTATAGGGGTAATAATTGAAGTAATTCCTAATACAGCCAAAATATTAAAAATATTAGATCCTATTAAATTTCCTAAAGAAATAGCTTTTTCCTTTTTGATGATGGCAATAATAGATGCCGCAAGTTCAGGAATACTAGTTCCTACAGATACAATAGTAACCCCAATAATACGCTCGCTAACCCCAATGGCTTGAGCAAAACCGACAGCCCCGTTAATTAATAATTCAGATCCTCCCCAAAGTCCAATTCCACCAATTAACAATAAAAACAATGTTTTTCCTATAGGGGTATCATCGTTTGTAATTTCTAGTTCTTCATCAGTAATAGTTGTTTTACTTTGTATGCGCAGTAAATAATATAAAAAGGCAATAAGTATAGCAAATAAGATAATTCCCTCAGTTCTATCTAATACCAAATCATAACCAATAAATAAATAAAGGAGAACAGAAGCAATCATCATCATAGGCCAGTCTATGGTGTAAAAAGATTTTCCAACATCAATAGTACCTAAACAAACAGTAACTCCTAAAACCAAAGCCAAGTTAGCAATGTTAGAACCTATAACATTCCCTAAGGCTAAATCTGGAAAACCATCTAAAGCAGATTTAATACTCACAATAAGTTCTGGTGCTGAGGTGGCAAAAGATACCACTGTCATTCCTATAACTATTTTAGAAATATTTAATTTCATAGAAATGTTTACGGATGCTTTTAAAAGCCAATCTCCTCCAAAAATTAACAGAACTAATCCTGTAATCATAAATAGTATGTCCATATTGCTTATATTTAGTGCGAATATACTTTTAATTCTATCAGAATGAAAAAAACATTTTTTAGATTTTTAGCCAAAATAAATAAAGGATTATTCCCTTCATACGGACGTAAACAATTGGATATTAGTAAGGCATCTAAAATTCAGTTTTTAATAATAGGATGGAGGTATTATGTGACTAAGAATTCTTTATAAAAAGTTAAAATATATTTTGTGACATTGTAATAAAGCACTATATTTGCATCCGCAATCGGCCTCGTAGCATAACTGAATAGTGCACTTGATTACGGCTCAAGAGGTTGGAGGTTTGAATCCTCCCGAGGTCACGATAAAAAACTCATCATATTAATTTATGATGAGTTTTTTTATGTTTTAATGTTACGCTAAAGTAAGGCGCTTATATTATGAAAGACAGAAACTTTTTTATTTTTTAAAGTTGAATTTTTACAGGTTGTAAATCAACTAAAAACATTTAGTACTATTTTATTAAATTTTGGAGAATTGTTTTTTGGGAAACTAGTTTTGTGAATAAATATCTATATTTTTGGTATGCATTATTAAAATTGTTTAGAACAATAATTTAATACTCCCTATAATTATAAATAGTTAAAACATAAAAATATGTATGAAAAATATATTAGCAAAGAGTATGCTGATCTTGAGCAAACAGTAGATAGATTTAGAGAAGAATATAAAAATGCATGGCCTTACCCAAGTATTAGTTTTAAAAACTTTTTTAATCCAGAGTTCCTAGATAAAGTCTTATCAGACTTTCCTGATTTATCAGAAGGATCCCATTTGAAAATGAAACATGAGAACTCTGATAAATTAGCATCAAGTGGTGTAGAAAGATTTGGACCTTATGTAACAGAGTTTGTTAATTTTTTAAATTCAGAACCTTTTTTAATTTTCTTAAAAAAATTAGCAAGTATAGAAAGAGATTTAATTAATGACCCTTATTTTTATGGAGGGGGGTTACATCAAATAAAAAAAGGTGGATATTTAAGAATTCATGCAGACTTTAATGTGCATGATTCACTTTTACTTGATAGACGATTAAACTTATTAGTTTATTTAAATAAAGAGTGGAAAGAAGAATATGGAGGTCATTTTGAGCTTTGGGATGATAAAATGGAAAAATGTCAGAAAAAAATATTACCAGAATTTAATACATTGGCTCTTTTTTCTACCACAAGTACTTCATATCATGGTCATCCAGATCCTTTAAATTGTCCTGAAGACATGAGTAGAAAATCATTAGCATTGTATTATTATACTAATGGGAGACCTGAAGAAGAGGTTCTTGAAGGACTAGAAAAACATTCTACCTTATATCAAAAGAGAGAAATTGATAAAAAGAATGAAGTAGTAAAAAAAGATACTGTTGTAAAAGAGAAAAAATCTTGGTTTAAAAAAGTTTTTGGAACTTCATAAAAGTATACAACTAAAAAAAGCACCGTCTAGTAACGGTGCTTTTTTTAGTTGTAATCTAAATATTGTTGAACAATTTTTCGATGTTCATTATTATCAAGTTTAAAATTTTCTATCAAGGTATTTAATCCTTGAGGTTTTTGTTTTCCAATATCATTTTTAGAGCTATAACTAGTAAAATGGATATTAAAAATTCCTTCTTTTTTTTCAAGAACAATGTACAAATCATCTTTAATCCAAGAATAAGCTATTGTATCAAAAAATGAAGAGGTGTCTTTGTTGAACTCAGAAAAATTGTAGTAATCTAAAAATTGTTCCATATTACTTTATTTCTGCAGATAATCCTAACTCTAATAACTTAGAACACTTAGGTTTTAATTCCTCGTAGCTTCCAGTTTTTACAGCGCATTTACCTTTGTAATGTACCAACATGGTGCATTGTTCTGCCTGTAATGGTTCGTGTTCACATACATCTATCAAGGCATCAATCACAAAGTCAAACGAGTTTACATCATCGTTGTATAAAATAATTTCATAGTCCTTAATTAATTGCTCAAGGACATCAATGCTTTCTAAAGTTTTTTCTATTGTGCTCATAATCAATGCAAAATTAAGCATTATTTATCTAATTGTAAACCTACCCAGTTATTTTTGGTATAAGTTTTTTGAATGGTCAATCCTAAATCCTTGGTTCTTTCTTCAAGAAAGGGAATATCTTGTGTGTAAAATCCACTTAATAATAATTTTCCACCATCATTTAAACACTTGTTATATATATCCATGTCATTCAACAAAATATTTCTGTTGATGTTGGCAATAATTACATCGTATTTTTGATCTACCAACATAGAAGCATCACCTTGATAAGCAGAAATGTGTTTACAGTTGTTTTTAGCTACGTTTTCTTCGGTATTGATATAACACCACTCATCAATATCAATGGCATCAATAGGTTTGGCTCCTTTCATTTCAGCAAAAATGGCTAAAATTCCAGTTCCAGTTCCCATATCTAAAACACTTTTATCAGCTAAATCTAACTCTAATAAATGTTTAATCATTAAATGAGTAGTTTCGTGATGACCAGTACCAAAACTCATTTTAGGTTCAATAATAATTTCATAGTCCATTCCTGTTTTTTGGTGAAAAGGAGCTATGACACTTACTTTATTATCAACATGAATAGGTTCAAAATTCTTTTCCCATTCTAAATTCCAATTTACTTGTTCAATTTCTTGATAAGTGTAAGAAATGTTAAACTCTTCGGATTGTAAAGCAAAAACATCATCTAAAATATCTTCGTGCCAATCATTGGTTTGGATATAAGCCTTTAATCCTGTTTCAGTTTCTTCAAAACTTTCAAAACCTAATTCACCCAATTCGGCAATTAAAATTTCGGTAGCGGGTTGTAATGGCGTAATGGTAAAAGTGTAACCTGTGTAATTCATATTATAAAGTTATCAAGTTGTAATGTTGATGATTTTTAATTTACATTCTTAAAATCAGAATACAAAAATAGCTAAAAGCAAAAGCTTTTAGCTATTTAAGCATATATTTTGTGGTTATTTTACTCTCGGAATTTTTATTTTTTAAAATATGTGCTGTATTCTGTAATTAATGGCGGTAACTATCGTACTAACTTTAAAATTTTACTTATTTACAAAATGAAAGAAAAATTAAAAATAGATATTGTTTCTGATGTGGTTTGTCCTTGGTGTACTATTGGATATAAGCGATTAGAGAAAGCCATTTTAGAGTTAGGAATTAAAGATAAAGTTGAAATTGAGTGGCAACCTTTTGAATTAAACCCTAATATGCCTGTTGAGGGACAGAATTTAATTGAGCATATTAGTGAAAAATATGGTTCCTCGTTAGAAGATCAAAAACAGTCAAAATTACAAATGATAGAAGCTGGAGAAGCCCTTGACTTTACTTTTGATTATTTTTATGAAATGCGTATTGTAAATACATTTGAAGCACATGTTTTACTAGAATATGCCAGAGGTTTTGGTAAACAAACAGATTTAAAAATGTGTTTAACCACTGCTTTTTTTAGTGAAAGAAAAAATGTTTCTAAAAGAGAAATTTTAAGACAGGCTTTGTTGGAGGTTGGTTTAAATGATATAGAAGGAATGGCTTTATTAGATAACGAAGAAGTACGAGCAGAAGTAAGAAAAAAGCAAGAGTATTGGAAAAATTTAGGAGTAAACTCTGTACCTACTGTTGTTTTTAATAGAAAAAGTGCTGTTACAGGGGCACAACCCGTTAAAACGTTTAAAGAAATATTATCTAGTTTATTGGAATAAGCAATGTTTCTCTTTATTTTTATAAAACAAAAATCCCGCTAAAAGTTTTGCTTTTAGCGGGATTTTAATATGTCTTGTTAAAATCTATTATTCTTAGATTGCTTTAACTACAGCAGCAAAATCAGCAGCTACTAAAGAAGCACCACCAATTAATCCACCATCCACATCTGGCTTAGAGAAAATTTCTACAGCGTTAGATGGTTTACAAGAACCTCCGTATAAAATAGATACGTTTTCTGCAACTTCAGCTCCGTATTTATCAGCAACAAACCCACGGATAAATGCGTGCATTTCTTGAGCTTGATCTGCAGAAGCAGTTAATCCTGTTCCAATAGCCCAAACTGGTTCGTAAGCCAATACAATGTTAGACCATGCAGCAGCATCTAAATGGAATAAAGCTCCAGAAATTTGCTTAGCAACAACTTCTTCTTGAGTGTTTGCTTCTCTTTCTTCTTTTACTTCACCAAAACAGTAAATTACTTCTAATCCTTTTGCTAAAGCAGCATCAGTTTTTTTAGCTAATAAAGCTTCGTCTTCACCAAAGTATTCTCTTCTTTCAGAGTGACCTAAAATAACAGTTTTAATACCAGTGCTAGTTAACATATCAGCAGAAACTTCTCCTGTATATGCTCCGTTAGTTTCTTGGTGCATGTTTTGAGCAGCAACTTCTACAGCAGAACCTTCAGTTGCAGCTAATACAGTAGTTAAGTTTACAAATGTAGGTGAAACAATAACTCTTGTGTTTTCTAAAGAAACACCTTTTAATTCGCTTACTAATCCTTCTGCTAAAGCTTTAGATTCGGCAACGTTATTATTCATTTTCCAGTTACCTGCTACAATTTTACTTCTCATTTTATATATATTTAGTTTTCTAATACGTTTATTACTCTAGAATCATCTGCCTCAATGGCTCTGTAAACCAATACTTTTCCATTTTCATCAATTACAATGTATCTTGGAATCCAATCAAGGTCTATATTTTTAGCAAATATACTTTTCCAACCTCCTTCTACATAGTAATGATTTCCTTTTATACTAAAACGATTGATACCGTTTTTCCAAGCAGTTTGATTCTTGTCCAAAGATATAAATACATAGTTAGCTTTTGGGTATTTTTTCTGCAAAGTTTTTAGTTTTGGAAGCCCTTTTATACAGTCGCTACACCACGATGCCCATACATCTATAACAGTTGTTTTACCTAGGTGATGGTCTATTAAATTTTTAAAAGTAATGTTGTCACCAGAAAAGGTAATGATTGGAGCCGCTAATACTTCTGTACTAAATTCCTTTTTTTCTGGAGATTTACAGGTAAAAAAGAGAAAGCTTATTAAAATTAGAGAAAGTTTTTTCATGATATTTTATTTTAATTCAACACTAGGATCTAGAATACTGTAAGAAATATCTACCAAAATATTTAGGAGGATAAAAAATGCAGCTATGGTTAATATACTTCCAGATATAACAGGTAAGTCGGAAGAATTTAAAGCGTTTACAATTTCTTTTCCCAAACCGTTCCAATTAAAAATATATTCAACAAAAACTGCTCCAGCTAATAAAGATGCAAACCAACCAGAAAGAGTTGTAATTACAGGGTTTAAAGCATTTTTTAATGCATGCTTTTTAATAATAACATAAGTAGATAATCCTTTAGATTTTGCTGTTCTAATATAATCCTTACTTAAAATATCTAACAAAGAGTTTCTGGTTAACTGAACAATGACTGCCAAAGGTCTAATTCCTAAAACCACACTTGGCAAAATGGCGTTTTTCCATACAATTTTAGTTCCTTCACCAAAATCATCCACTTCAATAATATTACCAGTCATCCCTAATCCGGTGTATTTATGTAGTACAAAACCAAATAACCAGGCAAATAATATTGCGGAGAAAAATGAGGGTAAACTCATTCCTAATGTACTAATAACCATGATACATTTATCTAAAAAAGTATTGACTTGTAAGGCTGATGTAATTCCTAAAAACAAACCAATTATAAATGCAATACTAATGGCCAAAACAGCTAATAATAAAGTGTTAGGTAGTGTTTCTGTTAAAATACTACTAACTTCTTTGTCATTTTTTTGAAAAGAATTTCTAAGGTTTGGGAATTTTAAAACCCCAATAAAACTATCAGTATTTATAAAAGTAATTCTCGGTTTTTTTTCTGGTAAAAAAGTATAATCATCAACATTGTTACTGTGAAAAGATATAGGAGATAAATCATTAAGGTAATTGATGTATTGTTTGTGTAAGGGTAAATTTAATCCGTATTTAATTTTGATGTTTTCTAATTGCTCCAGATCTTCTCTTTGATCTAATAACATTCTAGAAGGATCACCCAATAAATTAAATAAAAAGAAAAGCAATGTTGCTACTCCAAACAAACTGATAAATCCTTTAAATATATTTTTTATTAAAAATGAAATCAATGTAAATCTGTTTTTAGAAAATTCTGTCGATTCGAGTAAACTTTACGAATAGAACAAATGTTTTAATCTCGAATAGAACAAATGTTTTAATCTCAAAGATATCATTTACTATAATTATATGCATGAGAAGTGTTTAAAAGATTTTAAATAATTAAATTGCTTTCGCTTAATAAAAATCAAGCATCGATGTCAAAAATTATCAAAACAGGGTTGTTGTCTTTTGGACTATCAGGAAAAGTTTTTCATGCACCTTTTGTTAATGAACATAAAGGTTTTGAATTAACCGCAGTGGTAGAAAGAAGCAAAAAAGTAATTAAAGATTTGTATCCAACTGTTATTAGTTACAATAATATTGATGAAATATTAGCGGATAGTAATATTGATTTAATTATTGTGAACACCCCAAATAATACCCATTACAATTTTGCTGTAAAAGCATTACAGGCTAAAAAACATGTGTTGATGGAAAAGCCTTTTGCAATAACATCTAAAGAAGCAAAAGAATTGTACAACATAGCAGTAGAAAATAATTGTAGCATACTTGCTTATCAAAACAGGAGGTTTGACAGTGATTATTTATCTGTAAAAAAAGTTTTGGAGTCGGGAGATTTGGGTGATGTAGTAGAAGCTCACATAAGGTTTGATAGATATAAAACCGAAATTGGTCCTAAAGTAGCTAAAGAAACTGCCAGCATTCCAGGTAGTGGAATTACTTATGATTTGGGTTCTCATATTGTAGATGCAGCCATTTCCTTATTTGGAAATCCTATAAGTTGGCATAAAAAGAAAGGTTATTATAGAGAAAATACTCAGGTTGATGATTTTATGAGTGCCTCCATAGAGTTTCCTAATAATGTTCATGTTCAGGTAACTACAAGTATGCTGGTGCCAAATCCTCAACCCGCTTTTGTGATTCACGGAACCAAAGGAACTTATGTAAAGCAAAGAATTAATTTACAAGAAGAGCAGTTGATGCAAGGAATGCAAATTACTGATGAGAATTATGGAATTGAACCTAAGGGAAATGAAGGAACTTTAACAATTGCTGTAAATGCTATGGAGAAAAAAATAGTTAAAATTACATCTGAGCCAGCAACTTATATGCACATTTTTGAAGCTGTTTATCAAACCATTATTAATGGAAAACAATATCCTATTACCAAAGCACAAATCATAAAACAATTAGAGATATTAGAGGACTAAACTTCTACTGATAATGTCTTTATGTTTTAATGATGAGTTGTGAGTATAAACGCATAAAGTTATGCTTGTTTCCAACTCAATTTTTAAGAGCAAAAATTTATCACATAATTTTAAAACTAAGAAAATGATTTTTAGGCGTATTTTTTATTTTTTGTCACTATTGCTAATTACCTCTTGTAAAACAGAACAAAAAGTAGAAGAACCTGAGCAAAAAAACATCTTATTTATTTTGGCTGATGATTTTGGGTATAATGATATTAGTTATAGAAATGATAATTTTTATGAAACTCCAAACATAGACCGTATTGCTAAAGAAGGAACAGCTTTTAATGAAGGATATGCAGCATGTCAGGTTTGTAGTCCGTCAAGAGCAAGTATTTTAACAGGAAAGTTTCCTGCACGTCATGGAATAACAGATTGGATAGGAGCTAAATCAGGAGAGGAATGGAGAAAAAAGAATAGATTTTCTAAATTATTACCAGCAGATTACAATCATAATCTAGCAAAAGACTATGTTACTTTACCGGAGGCATTAAAAGAAGAAGGATATAAAACTTTTTTTGCAGGAAAATGGCATTTAGGGGAAAAAGGCTCTTGGCCAGAAGATCATGGTTTTGATATTAATATTGGTGGTTGGGATGCAGGAAGCCCACATGGAGGTTATTTTGCACCCTATAAAAATCCTAATTTAAAAAGTGGAAAAGATGGTGAGAATTTAAGCATGCGCTTGGCAAAAGAAACGGTAAAGTTTATGAAAGAACATAAAAACGAAAAGTTTTTTGCCTACTTATCTTTTTATGCAGTGCACGGGCCTATACAAACCACACATGATAAATGGAAAAAATATCAAGAAAAAGCACTTATAAATGGAGTAGAAGAAAAAGGTTTTAAAATGGGAACTTTTTTGCCTATTAGGCAAACACAAGACAATCCTATTTATGGAGGATTAGTGGAGTCTATGGATGATGCAGTAGGAGTGGTGTTAGATGGTTTAAAAGAACTGGGCTTAGATAAAAATACGATTATAGTTTTTACTTCGGATAATGGAGGAGTTTCTGCTGGAGATGCTTTTTCAACATCAAATTTACCTTTGAGAGGAGGAAAGGGATATCAATATGAAGGTGGAATTAAAGAGCCTTATTTTATTAAAGTTCCTTGGATTAAATCTAAAAATAACCAAAACAATACTCCTGTATCAGGAACAGATTTTTATCCTACTTTGTTAGATTTGGTTGGAGCAAAATTAAGACCTGAAGAACATCAAGATGGAGTTAGTTTGGTTCCTTTGTTAAAAGGAGAAAAAATTAAAGAACGTCCTCTTGTTTGGCATTATCCACATTATGGTAATCAAGGGGGAGAACCTTCGTCAATAATTAGAGAAGGAGATTGGAAGTTGATTCATTACTACGAAGATGGTAGAGATGAATTGTATAACATTACATTAGATCAAGAAGAGAAAAACAATGTAGTGTTAGAGCATAAAGAAATGGCAAGTAATTTAAAAACAAAATTATTTGATTACTTGGCCGAAGTAGGAGCTAATTTTCCAGAAAAAGATCCTTTGTATGATGCTGAAAAAGAAGCTGCTTATCTTCATAAGGTATCGACTAAAACAATGCAAAGTTTAGAAAAACAAAGAATTAATTTTTTAAAATCAGATTTTAAACCCAATGATGATTGGTGGGGAAGTTTACAAACCATGGATTAAATTTTACTAACTGTTAAGAAAAAGCTCTGAGATTATTCAGAGCTTTTTTTATAAATAAATACTTATATATTTTAACTTGTAATGGAATGTGTTAGTTATATTAACTAGCACATAATTAATAAAATAAGAATCCTTGATAGCGTTCATATTTAATGCATATGGATTCATAAAAAAAAGGATCTGTGTTTAACTTGTGTGTAGTTATGAAAACAAGAAAAGTAAAAATAATCATCTTACTTATTTTAATCGCATTAGGATTTTATCATTATATGAGCGCACAAGAAATATCAAACAAAATAATACCAACAAGAATTAAAGAGGAAGCTAATATAGCATTGTCTCATTATCCTGATTTAGAAAAAACAGCCATAGAATTTGTTATAAAACCTAGTTTAAAAACATCATTTATGAAAGCTCAACCTGTTTTTTCAAATATTTTAAATCCTACCAAGAGTAGAAAATATAAAATATACATCAGCAATAATTTTATGGTAGAAAACAAAAAGGTAAGTCTAGATGAAATTCCTAAAAATGTTTTAATAGGTTGGTTAGGGCATGAATTGGGTCACATTATGGATTATAAAAACAGGAGTGGTGTTAATTTAATTTTTTTTGGTTTTCGTTACTTGTTTTCGGGTAAACATATTAGAGAAGCAGAAAGGGTAGCAGATTCTTATGCGGTTTCTAATGGAATGGGGGAGTATATTTTGGCAACCAAAAATTATATTTTAAATCAGGCAGGTTTTTCCGAGGCATACAAGAATAGAATTAAAAGATTATATGTTTCTCCAGATGAAATTTTAGAATTGATTGCAGAAACAGATAGTATTAACAACTTAAAAAAATAAAGATGGCAATTATAGGAAGCATTATAAAAACAGCAATAGAGTTAAAAGAAACGCTAACCCCAGAAGTATCACCACCAAAAGCTCAATTAGAAGTTTTAAAACATTTAATTGAAAGGGGAAGGGATACCGAGTTTGGAAAAGCTTATAAATTTAAAGAGATTTTAGCCTCAGAAGATATTCAAAAGTCTTTTGCAGAAAAAGTTCCGTATTTTGATTATCACCAAATGGAAAAAGAATGGTGGCATAAAACTATTGATGGTAGACCAAATGTAAGTTGGCCTGGTAGTCCTAATTATTTTGCTTTAAGTTCTGGTACAACTGGTAAAAAAAGTAAAAGAATTCCTGTGACTGATGAAATGATTACAGCTATTAGAGATGCCGGAATTAAACAAGTAGAGGCTTTGGCTAATTTTGATTTGCCCTCAGAGTTTTTTGAAAAAGAAATGATGATGTTAGGAAGTTCTACTGATTTAGAAAAAAATAACAATAAACTAGAAGGAGAAATTAGTGGTATTTCTGCAGCTAATATTCCTAGTTGGTTTAGAGGTTATTACAAACCAGGAGAAGAGATTGCTAAAATTGATGATTGGGATGAGCGTGTAGAAGAAATTGCTGAAAGAGCTAAAGAATGGGACATTGCCGGACTTAGTGGAATTCCGTCTTGGATGGAAATGATGATGCAAAAAGTGATTGAACATCACGGTGCAAATGATATACATGATATTTGGCCAAACTTACAAGTTTATACTTCGGGTGGAGTAGCATTTTCTGCTTATGAAAAAAGTTTTAATAAACTATTAAAGCACCCAATTACGGTGATTGATACCTATTTGGCATCAGAAGGGTTTATTGCTTTTCAAGAAAGGCCAGAAACATCTGCCATGAAATTGGTATTAGATAATGGTATTTATTTTGAGTTTGTTCCTTTTGAACCAGAATATATTTTAGAAGATGGTTCTTTAGACCAAAATGCACCTGTATTAACTATTGATGAGGTGGAGAAAGAAAAAGATTATGTATTGCTAATTTCTACAGTGGCTGGGGCTTGGCGATATTTAATAGGAGATACTATTGAGTTTACCGATGTGGAACGTGCAGAAATTAAAATTACAGGAAGAACCAAATTTTTCTTAAATGTGGTAGGTTCTCAGTTATCTGTTAGTAAAATGGATGCTGCTTTAAGAGAACTAGAAAATAAATACGATATAGAAATACCAGAATTTACTTTGGCTGCTACTAGAATTAACGAAGAATTTCATCACCATTGGTATTTAGGAACGGATAATACTTCTTTAGATGAAATTGAAGTAGCCAAAACTCTTGATCAATTATTGTCAGAAGCGAACAATAATTATAAAGTAGCCAGAACAAAAGCCTTAAAAGGAATAAAAGTGAGTATAGTTCCTACCAATGTTTTTGCAGAGTGGAATGCACATCAAAAGAAAAAAGGAGGGCAAGTTAAAATGGAAAGGGTAATGAGTGAAGAAAAGTTTAAAGACTGGGAAAGTTTTGTACACTCTTTAAACAAAGCGTCATAAATCAAAATATTAAAACAAAAAGGATCAAATATTTATACTATTTGATCCTTTTATAAAATTAAAAACCAGAGAAAGCTTCTCTGGTTTTTTTGAATAAAACTTTAATAGGTTATTTATTATTCAGTTGCGTCTTCGGCCTCATCGGCTACTTCGTCAGCAGCATCTTTAATAGCGTCACCTGCATCGTGTGCAGCATCATCTATGTCGTCTCCAATTTGTTCTATTTTGTCTTCTACTTTTTCTGATTTAGATTTTTCTTTACAAGAAAAGGTTAAAACAGAGGCACATAATACAATAGCGATTGGTAAGATTGATTTCTTCATGATAATTTTTTTTGAGTTAATATTTATTTAGTTTTTATGTTTTTTCTTTTTCTAATTGGTAGCATCTTTTACTTCATCGGCAATATCATCAGCGGCATCTTTAATAGCATCTCCTGCATCGTGTACAGCATCACCAATGTCATCACCAATTTCTTCAATTTTATCTTCTACTTTTTCCGAAGTAGATTTTTCTTTACAAGCCATAGCAACAGTTAATGTAAATATTAGGGCTATGGGCAATATTAATTTTTTCATAACAATATTTTTTTAAGGGTTTTATATTAATTTTTTCCCAAATAATAAGGAGAGTACAAAGAGTACAATAAAAATGTAAAACAAAATTTTTGCAATACTGGCTGCACTAGCTGCAATACCAGAGAATCCTAATAATCCGGCTATAATAGCAAGAATAATAAATGATATAGTCCACCTTAACATAACGTATTTTTTTTGATTAATTGTATATACCCTTGTGGTAAATACCTTGTACTGTAAAGATAAAGCTATCCTATGTTAATGTTTAACGCTATCGGTAAGTATATGAACGCTATTGCATTTTGGTTTACAATTAACTTAGGTTAGTTTTATATGGAGTATTAAAAATGATAAGTTTATCTTTACAAAGAAAAAGAAAAACATTTCTTCAATATGATAGAAATAAATATTACTGCAACCAATTTAGAAGACTCTGTAAAACAAATACAATCTGTTTTAGGAGGTGTTTTTAAAGAAAGATGGGGAGAACACACATTAACCGTAAATAATGAAAATGCTTTTGGAAGTATTCGTTTTATACAGTTTGATAGAGGTGTAAGCATGTTTGAAATAGACATGGTTTTTAATGATGAGGTTTTGTTGTTAAGAGATACGTCTTTGTATAATCCTATAAGATTTTCTTACTGTTTAGAAGGTTATTATGAGCACCATTTTCACAATACTACTAAAAGAAAAAAAGTAGATCAGTTTCAATCTGTTATTATTTCGGGTAGAGATGGAGGTTATACTTATAGTTATCTACCTAAAGGAATTAAGGTTAGAACCAATGAAATTCAGGTTTTAAGAAATAAATTTATTGGTAGAGCTTTAAACCCAATAGATACTTTAAATGATAAATTACACGAGGTTTTTTTAGATGCAGATCACGAAAATAAATTTTCATACTTTGGATCTCACAATTTAAAGTTAGCAGATCATATCAATTTTTTATCCACCATCAAAAAGAAAGGATTGATAAAAATGTTATTGATAGAGAGTAAAGTGTATGAAATTTTATCACAACATATTTTTCAGCACAACCAAGCTATGAGCGGTCAAACTTTAGAAACTTCTTTATTAAAAAGTGAATTAAAGTTGGTTAGAAAATATGCTAAAAAAATAATAAAAACCCCTGCGGTTAACTATTCTTTAGAATCTATTTCAGAAGAAACTGGATTAACACAAGCTAAACTACAAGAAGGTTTTAAATTACTTTACAATAGAACTGTTACAGAATATATTAGACATATAAGGCTTAAAGAGGCTAGAGATTTAATGAATACTACTGATATGAATGTGTCAGAAATTGTGTACACTGTTGGTTTTAGTAGTAGAAGTTATTTTTCTAAAATTTTTAAATCTAAGTTTGATATTAGCCCTAGTGAATATTTAAAATTAAGAAATGAAAAAACGCTTCTTCAAAATGAAGAAGCGTAATATTTATGATGCTTTGTTTTTGTTTCTAAACAAAAACTCAAATCCATATTGAGTTGCTTTTTTTAAGAGATAAGTTTGTATCCATTGGTAAGGTTGAAATTTATCTATGGTACTGTTTTTTACATACTTTAATTCCTCAATTGCAATTTTTCTCCTTA
The DNA here is from genome assembly GCF_001697185.1 of Wenyingzhuangia fucanilytica. Classification (GTDB taxonomy): domain Bacteria; phylum Bacteroidota; class Bacteroidia; order Flavobacteriales; family Flavobacteriaceae; genus Wenyingzhuangia; species Wenyingzhuangia fucanilytica. The sequence continues at coordinate 1,115,344 of NZ_CP014224.1, forward strand.
GTTGTAATATTTTTAAATCTTTATCTATCTCTTCTAAATTTTTATAATCTTTCATGTTGATTGAGTTTAAGATTTCGAGAAAAAAGTTTTAGAAACCATTTTTATAACACGACTTTCAATAAGTGGTTTTCTATAAATATATACTAGAAGCGTTATTACAAATAAAATTCCGGAAATAAAAAGTAAGGCGTAATGCACATTGTTAAAAAGATCAATGCAAATTAATACACCTTCAATAATTAAGACAATAAAAGACACGAATAAAAGAGAGCCAATAATAAAGCTTTTAAAAAGTAAACTAAAAGCAATACTAAGCTGCTGAAAAGTTTTTAACTCTATATATTCTTTAGTAGCATCTACATAGTCTTCACTACTTTTGGAAATTTGTCTAGATGTTTTATTGATGTTTTTTAATAAACTCATTATGATTTTTGTAGTGTTTTATTTTTCTCTTTCAATATTTCAAGTTGCTTTTCTAAAGAATCAATTACATCTTCTGCTTTATGACTCCCTTTAGATACTACATCTTCAATTAATTCTTCTAAAGTTTCTTTTTTAGAACTAATGCTATCAGCAACACTATTTCTTATAGATTCTGCTTCTTCAACAATAGTTTCTCCAGTTTCATTAATTTTTTCTTTTATTTTTTTTCTGGTTTTGCTTCCTTTTGCTGGGGCAAATAAAACTCCTAATGCTGCTCCTATGGTTGCTCCTGCTAAAATTCCTAATGCTGTATTTGTGTTCTTACTCATGTTTTTTTTATTTTAAAGTTAATAATATTTTTTTGATGATGTTATGAATATTCTAAAGAGTCTTTCACTTGTGTAATATTCAGTGGTAAACAAGAAGAATTTGGAATAAACTCTTCTATTTGATTGATGGTTATTTCATCAGATAACCATAAATTTTTATCATCCTCACTATCTAAAATAGTAGGCATATATTTGGTTAGATTTTGGTACTTTTTTATGATTTCATTTTGTGGGGTAAGCAATAAAGTAAAAGTTAAAAAGCCATCATCTAGTTTGTTGTAGTAACCTGCTAAGTAAAAGGGGTGATTTTCTTTAGCAGAAATAAAATATTGATGTGTTTTACCATTTTTTAAATAGGTGGTAAAAAATCCGGTAACCAAAATTAAACAACGATTGATGTTTTTTATTTTATTAATAAACTCATTGTTTTTTAATTCATCACTCTTAATGGTTAAAGTATCTACTAAATTCTGAAACTCTAGCCAATCTTCATCATAATTTTCTGGTAATAATCCCCAAATGGCAAAAGATATCTCCTGTTTATTTTCTTGTGTAATAATGGGAACTATGGTTTCTTCTTTTCCAGTAATCATATAAGATTTTTTATATAGCTCCGGATGCTTTAATGGAATTCCTGTGAATTCTATTAAGGCTTCTGGGGTAGCCATATTTGAAATTTTAAATTTCATAAAAATCTTGTTTTAATTTCTGTTTTTTAGTTTTAGGCAGTTTCTACCTCTTTTTTAACGCTTTTTTTAGACCAAGCATTTAGCATCCAACTTGTTTTTTCAAGCTCTCTTATATAAGCACCAATCAAATCAATGGTTCCTTCATCCTCTGCGTTTTCGCAAACTTTAATAATGTGCGACATTTTAGATATTAAAATTCCATGGTCTTCTAATAAGATTTCTACCATTTCGATATCTTCTAACAAAGTGTCAGATTCTTCTATTTTAGCAATTTCTAAATAATCACTATATCTACTAACAGGATGATGTCTTAAAGTTAAAATACGTTCTGCAATTTCATCAATTTTTACTCTTGCTTCGGTATACATTTCCTCAAACTTTTCGTGTAAGTCAAAAAAGTTTCTACCTTCTACATTCCAATGAAAATTTCTCAGTTTTTGATAGTAAATATGATATTCGGCTAACAAGCCATTTAACTCACTTACTACGGGGATTAATTTCTCGTTATTTTGATTTAAATAATTCATTTAATATAATTTTTAAGATTTGTAAATAAGTTGTTGCAAAGTGCTCAACAACTGTGTATTACAAAGATAAGCTAGGTATATGTTGTTACTTAGCTCATATAAATTACATATGAACTCTTTTCAAAATATTATGACTCATTTGAGTTATCTATATTGCTGATGGTAATGTTTTTGGGAATATCCAAAGTTCTAATAGGGAACGGAATGTTAATATTGTTTTGTTTAAAGGCTTCTTTAACAAGCATAATACCTTCACTCTTGGCTTTGGCAACTTCTAGTGCAGAAGTGGAGTTAATCCAAAAACGCAATTCAAAATTAATAGAGCTATCACCAAATTCTTTCCATAAAAACAAAACCTCATTTTTATTAGTAATCACATCAAAATTATTAAGAATGGTGTTTATAGTTAACTCTTTAACCATTCTTAAATCAGATTCATAACCTACACCACATTCTAAAATAACTCTGGATTGTGAAGTAGAAGAGTAATTTTTAATAGGATTTTCCACAACAAGTTTGTTAGGAATGTAAACCAAGTTATTGTCAATTTGTTTAAGGGTAATTGCTCTTAAATCTATATCAACAATTTCACCTTCATAATCATTGGTTTTAATCCAATCTCCATATTTAACTTGCTTTATATAAGAAAGAACTATTCCGGAGTAGGTATTAGAAAGCACTCCTTGTAAGGCCAAACCAACAGCCAAACCAGCAACCCCAACACCCGCTAAAATAGTATTTAATACTTTGTCTAGGTTAAGAATAGATAGCACTAAAAAAAGACCAAATAAAATAACTACAACAGCAATAAATTTAGAGATTAAACTCTTCATGGAATGTTGTAGGTTGGTTTTATGTAAAAGTTTTAAGCTGACTTTACTAATTTGCTTGGAGGCTATAATTACTAAGAAAAAAACAACTATAGCAATTGCTATATTAGGTAGGTTTTTAATCATAATGTCTAGCCAAGTCATTACTTTTTCAGTCATTTGTTCCCATGCTTGATGAGTTCTGTTAGTTATAGTTAATGCCATTTTATATTTGTTAAGTTAGATTTGTAAAAATATATAAGTATTGTAGTTTTTATTATCTCAAACAATTTTGATATGAACTCATTTAGTGAAAAGATAGTGATTTGAAAGAGATGATTAAAATCCTTCAAAAACTCCCAAACCAAATAAAGCAAAATCATATTTTACTGGGTCAATTGGATCTAGTTTTCTAAGATTTGTATCTAATTCTAACAAAGCTTTAGCATCATTTTGATTTCGAGAAATAAATCCTAATTTTCTACCCACGTTTCCTGTGTGTACATCTAAAGGGCACGATAGGTAAGAAGGGGAAATTCTTTTCCATATTCCTAAATCAACACCTAATTTGTCTTGTCTTACCATCCAACGTAAAAACATATTAATGCGTTTGGCAGCTGAGCCTTTTAATGGATCGGAAACATGTTTAGTGGTTCTGGCAGGATGTGGAATTTCAAAAAAGACTTTTTTAAATTCATGTATGGCAGGTTGTAAAGAATTGTTAGATATGTTTTTGGCAAATAACTCTTCTAAACCTTTATGGTTTGTATATATGTTTTTTAAAGAAGTGATAAAAAACTGTAAATCTATACCATTAAAAGTTCTGTGTTTAAAGTCTGCTAATTTTTCTAAATCCTCATTTGTATGGTGCATTACAAAATCATGTGGATTGTTATTTAGCAAATCCATCATTAGCAAACAGTTTTTAATAATCATTGGGCGTTTACCCCATGAAATGGTAGCGGCTAAAAATCCAGCAATTTCAACGTCTTCTTTTTTAGTAAATAAATGTGGTATTTGTACAGGATCACTTTCTATAAAATCTCTGTTGTTATATTGTTCTACTTTATTGTCTAAGAATTCTTTTAATTCGGTTTTGTTCATTAGATATTTTAAGTGTGGTATTATACTCTTATTTCATTAAAAATTTTTCAGAATAATCTTTAATAATTTTTTTAGAAATTAAATCAATGGCTTTGTCATTTGGGTGTCCATTCCTCCATGAAATTGAAAATTGAGGCCCATCAACAATATCTACAGTTTGAAGTAATAAAATATTATTATTTAACTTCATTTTATTAAACATATCATAATGAACCCAATTTTTAGGATTGTTTCCATATAAAAAAGAGGAGTTAACGACAATAATGAGCTCTTTAGATTTTATAGAATTAAATATTTTTTGTAATTCTTCTTTGTGATTAACATTTTCTTTTGGAATGTTATAAGAGTTTGATCCTGGTGTTGGTTTCCCTGTAGTTGCTAGAAATACATGATGAAACAGTTGTTTGATTAAGAAAATAGTATGATTTTTCTTTCTCAAGTAATTAAGGAAACTGCCTTTATTTTCTGTTTGTTTATTTTTTTGATGATTTAATATAGGCTCATCAATAGCTACGATATCAGCAATATTGTAAAAGTAAATTATTAACTCAGGTTTAATTTGGTTTAGAGAATCTAAAATTATTCTGTGAGTATCTAACTCAGTACCTGCCTCTGATAAATCATAGAAATTCATGCTTTTAGCATTAAAATACTCTTTAAATATTTTAGGGTATCCATGACCAGCAAAGCTATCACCAACTAAATAAACGGATTTAGTGTTTAAATCTGAATTAAACGATGTTTCTATTGTTTTTGGTTTGATTATTTTATTAGGAAATGATAAAGATAAAATTGATAACAATTCAAAAGTTAAGACAAATGATAAAAATGTTATAAATATATTTTTCATAACTTAAAATTGAAAATAGATAAACTCCGCTTTGGTTGTCATTATAGATGCAGCAATTATAGCACCAAGCATTATAGAATAAATAAAGTTTTTACTTTCAAACTTTAAATATAGTACATCCATAGTTATTGCTAATATTACTATAGATAACATTTCTATCGATTTATCAAAATTAAAATTCATAGACAATAAGTAATGAAAACCAGTTGTTATATTTTCTGCTCTAAAGAACACCCATGCAATAGTAACAATGGTAAAAGTTCGTATTATTTGTAATAAAGCTATTCCTTTTGAAAGGAAGTTTTTTTCTGTAATTCTATCTTCTAAATGTTTCCTATTGTTCCCTAATAAAAAAGAAACTATAAACCACCCAATATGTATAATTGCCCAAGCAATATATGTCCAATTTGCACCATGCCATAGTCCAGAAGCAAGAAAAATTATAGAAATATTTCTAATGGTTTTCATTTTAGAGGTTCTAGATCCGCCAAGAGGTATATATAAATAATCTCTAAACCATGTATTAAGTGAGATGTGCCATCTTCTCCAAAATTGTCCAATACTTCTAGAGAAGTAAGGGAAATTAAAATTCATCATTAATTCAAACCCTAATAGTTTGGCTAAACCACGTGCAATTTTAGAATATCCACTAAAATCACCATATATCTGTATTGAAAAGTAAATAGCACCTAATATTAATGTCCCTCCAGATTGATAAGTGTAATTGTTGAATATTTGATTCACAACTGGTGCTAATGTATCGGCAATTACAATTTTTTGGAAAAATCCAAAAATCATTAATCTAATTCCCTCTATGAATTGTTTTTTATTAAATATTCTATGATGTAATATTTGTGGTAATAAATTACTAGCTCGTTCAATAGGACCAGCAACTAATTGAGGAAAAAAACTAACAAAAGCAGAAAAAGCAATAAAATTTTTAGTTGGTTTTAGTGTTTTCCTATAAACATCTATTGTATAACTTAACGTTTGAAATGTATAAAAACTAATACCAACGGGTAATATAATATTTAGAGAGTTTGCTTTTATTGATGTTCCAAAAAAAGAAAAAGCCATAATAAAGTTTTCAAGGAAAAAATTATAGTATTTAAAAATAGATAGTAAACCTAAATTAGTTGTTAAACTTATATAAAGTAGGAGTTTTTGCTTTCGTCTATTTTTATTTTTTGCAATTTGTAAACCTATAAAGTAATCAACGAGTGTACTACCTATTATCAGAAATAAAAACCGCCAATCCCACCAACCATAAAATAAATAGCTGGATAGAACTAATAGTATATTTTGATGTTTTAAACTTTTATTTAGAACAAACCAATAAAGAATAAAAATTATTGGTAAAAAGACTGCAAAGTCAAGAGAGTTAAATAGCATTGATTTAATTAAAGACTAAAAGTAATAATTTGTTTTTAATATTAACATCTTCTTTTTTAGTAAATAAATGTGGTATTTGTACAGGATCACTTTCTATAAAATCTCTGTTGTTATATTGTTCTACTTTATTGTCTAAGAATTCTTTTAATTCGGTTTTGTTCATTAGTGCTTTTAAGAAATTAATTGCTAATAAGATTTATTACTTCTGCTTGAGTTGTAATCAGTAGCTTTTGTATCATCATTATCGTTGTTACTGTCATCAGGACTTACAATACTTGTAGAGCGATTACTTCTGCTTGAGTTGTAATCAGTCGCCCTAGTACCATTATTTTCATTATTGTTGTTACTGTCATCAGGACTTACAATACTTGTAGAGCGATTACTTCTACTCGAATTGTAGTCAGTCGCTCTAGTACCATTATTTTCATTATTGTTGTTACTGTCATCAGGACTTATAATACTTGTAGAGCGATTACTTCTACTTGAGTTGTAATCAGTAGCTCTTGTACCTTTATTACCTTTGTTTAAATTTATACGCATTCCAAAATTTACATTAAGTGATGAAAAGGAAAAACTTTGGTTTTTAAAGGGTATTGTACTAGCTAAATCTGGATCTATATCACCTGTAGGAGTTTCTGCTTTTGAAAGATCTCGTGTACCGTAATTGATATCTCCATTTAGGTTTGTAGAGTATTCAGAGGCTAAGTAAAAAGACAAACCATTACATATTTTTATTCCAATATTTATTCCTACTCGAGCATTTAAATTTGTTGTATTGGTTTTTTCAAAGTTTGTTGTTACTGCATCGGTATTAGGGTAAAAATCATTAATTTCTGGAATGTTAACAAAAGAAAGCCCTAATCTTCCATACAATCCTGCTGAGAATTTTTTACCTCCAATATTATATTGTGGCCCTATGTTTATACTAGTGGAATTCCACTTTTTGTTAGAAACTCCATATCTACTTTTAATAGGCAAAGAGTTGTAATTTGTATTTAAGCCTATAGATAGTTTGTCACAGAATTGTTTGTTTATCATCAAGGCACTATTAAATCCGTTATCTGCAAAGTTTTTAAAATCTCCCATTGGTAAACTCATACCATTTATAAACTCTAGAGAATATGTAGCTTTTTTTACAGGGTTTTGCGAAAAGCTAACATGAAAACTGAATAGTAATATACCTGTAAATATAAATTGATGAATTGATCTTAAATTTTTAAAAGTATCCATAGCAGTCTAGTTTTAGGGATTTATCCTTATATGCTAATTTAAGGTTTTTAGTTTAATGTCAATTTTTAGTAGAATTTCTATATAAAAGCAGTTAATGTTTTAAGAGTATAAATCTTTATAGTCAATCTAAATAAGTGAGCGTTTCTATGTTAACATAGTAAGCCCTTTAAAAACAATGATTAAGAAAATCAGCTATATTATTAGTTGTAGATTTCTTAACAAACTTTACATAGGGCTAACATAAATAGTAGGTTTTTTTAAAATTTAGCTTACATGGTTATCAATCATCCATAGCTATGTTTACGATATCAAAAAACAAAACAAATTATTTTAAAATGAAAAATTTAAAAACATTACTATTTACATTGGCTTGCGGATCAGCTGTACTATTATCTTCATGTGGAGAAGATGCTTTAGACGGAATAAACGGAGTTGATGGTACAAATGGAGTTGATGGAACTAACGGACAAGATGGAGCTAATGGATCTGATGCTTCTGTTTTTTTAACAGCATCAAAATCACCAAGTTTATTAAAAGTAACTAATGATTTTGTAAACTTAAAAATCTATCCAATTTTATCATCAGAAGATGTGATACCAAATAGCCCAGATTTTGTTTATGGATCTATGGCAGATGGTGCAGGATTGTTAAATAACGGAGATGAAACATTTACGTTAATTAACAATATAGAAGCAGATTATTCTATCGCTCGTATTATTTTAAATAAAAATTTAAGACCAGTTTCTGGAGAATATATTTTAAATGCCGAAGCAACTGCCTATACTGCACAATGTTCGGGTACTTTAATTACTCAAGAAGAACACGGATTTGGACCTTTGTATTTATCTGGAGGTGAATGGGGAGGAGCATCTAAAGGAGTGTTTGTAGTAGATCCTGCTAAAAGTGCTGAGGATGCTGGTACAGCAGAGTTATTGCAAGCTATGGGACAATGGTCTACAGAAAATGCGGTACCTATTGGTAAAGATGCTTATGCTAACAAAACAGTTGTTTTTATTGGTGATGACCATGCTGATAATACTGTGCCTTCTGGTCAATTAGGAATGTATGTTGGAGATAGAGGAGATTTAGACAATGGTAAATTATATGGTTTAAAAGTTACTTCTTCAGGTATTGATTTTGAAATGGATATGGTTGAAGGAACTGAATATAATGCTGAATTTGTTGAGTTAACAGAAAGAGAAATTAATGCTTTAGATGCCGAAGCAAAAAGTAAAGATGTAATGGGATTCTCTAGGTTAGAAGATATTGATTGGAGAAGAGGTTCTGCAGCTAATCAAAGAGAAATTTATTTTTGTGTTACTGGTAGAAAAAGTAATGATTTAGTAGGTAAGGGAAGTGCTTTAGGACGTATTTATAAAGTTGTTTTAAATGATACAGACCCAACAGGAGCTTGTAAAATTACTTGTTTGTTAGATGGAGATAAAGTTGGGGGTAAAGCTGATGGTTTCCACTCTCCAGATAATATTTTAGTAACAGAAAACTATGCATACATTCAAGAAGATCCAAACGGATATTTAGATACAGCTGTGAATGGTTATGCAAAAGTTTATCAATACAATTTAAATACAGGAGATTTACAAACTGTTTTAGAAGCAGATCAAGATAGAGCAGCTGGTTTAGGTTATGGTACCACTTCTAACAGATGGGAAATTACAGGAATGATTGATGTTACTGATGTTGTTAATAACGGAGATAATACCTTTTTAGTAATGACTCAAAACCATGGATGGAACCCTGCAGATGGAACTTCTTTTACAGATCCAAAAGCAAATGCTAATTTATCTAGCGCAACAAAAGAAGGATCTATGTTGTACTTAATTAAAGGTTTAGAAAGATAATTTAAAAAGAATTCATGAATTACATATTATTTATGAAAGCTAAGACATATACTTTGTGTATATGTCTTTTGCTTTTAGGTGCTGTGGCTTGTAAAAATGCAGAAAAGTCAAAAGAAAACATCAATACCAATCAACAAATAAAAAAGTTTTATACATCAGAATTAGAAAGTTGTATAGGTTTGTTAGATTCAATTTCTATTGATAAACTACCTCAAAAAAACATTAATTTATATAAAAAAGCGCGTCAACATTTTAAAATGATTGAGCCAGTTTTAGCAGCTATAGATGTTAATAATTACAAATCTTTAAACGCTCCTAATATTCTTCAAGTTCACGAAGAAGATTTAACCGATATTAAAATTAAAAAACCATTTGGTTTTCAAGTAATAGAAGAGTTGTTGCATGAATCTGTGATGGATACGCTTTTGTTAGAAAACACTCTTACTGTTACAAAAAGTAGATTAAAACTTGTAAAACAAAACACAAGTATTAGCTTAAAAGATTATCATGTAATTTGGTTGTTAAGAAACCAAATTATTAGAACAGCCACCACTGGTATCACCGGTTTTGATTCTCCTGTGTTGGCACAATCTTTACAAGAATCTCAATACGTTTACAACACACTAATTAAAATTATAGAAACTTATCAAGATTTTTTTAATAATAATGAGTTAAGGGAAGAAATTATCACCTCGTTTAAAAATTCTATTAAAGCGTTACAAGGAGATTTTAATAGTTTTGATAGGTATACTTTTATAAAAGAATATACTGATGAGCAATTAAAATTATTAGTAGCTATTCAAAAAGATTGGAATGTAGAATTTCCTTTTGAAATGGCCATTGCTAATAATACAGTTTCTCTTTTTGGAGAAAATACGTTGAATGTAAATTACTTTTCTGATTATAAAAACGATACTACACAAATAAAGAAAAAAGAGGAGTTTGGAAAGTTATTGTTTAATGATAAAATATTATCAAAAAACAAGAGTATGGCTTGTGTATCATGCCATGTAAAAGAATTGGCATTTACCGATGGAAAAAAAACGTTTAATAATAAGCAAAAACGAAATAGTCCAACGCTTACCTATACAGCTTATCAACAATCATTTTTTATGGATGCTCGTACTGGGAGTTTAGAAGGTCAAATAGTTGGAGTGGCCAATAATCATGATGAATTTAACTTACCTATGGATTCTATTGTAAATAGAGTTGTAGCAAATTCTACATATAAAGTAATGTTAGATTCTTTGTATGGAAATAAAAGAGTAGAATACAACATTAGGCATGCTATCGCTTCCTATGTTAGGTCTTTGAATACTTTTAATTCTAAGTTTGATAACAATATCAATAACAAAGAAAATACTTTGTCTGCTTCAGAAAAACGAGGGTTTAATTTGTTTATGGGAAAAGCAGCTTGTGCAACATGTCATTTTCCACCAATATTTAATGGTACAGTGCCTCCAAACTTTAATGATACGGAACTAGAATTTATAGGAGTTCCAGAAACAAATGATACGATTAACCCTATGATTTCTGATGATTTAGGAAGATATGATTTCTTTAAAACAGAAGAAAGAAAACATTTTTTTAAGACTCCAACCATTAGAAATATTGCTTTAACAGCTCCTTATATGCACAATGGTGTTTATAATTCTTTAGAAGAAGTGATGGAGTTTTATAATAATGGAGGTGGAGCAGGACTTGGTTTTGATGTTCCTCATCAAACTTTACCTTTTGACAATTTAGATTTATCGGATGAAGAAATAAAAGATATCATAGCTTTTATGAAAACTTTGACTGATAGTTCCTATTAAAAACAATCATCATTAATTATCAAAAAGCCTCATCTTAATTTGATGAGGCTTTTTGATATAAATATTTTACTAGCAAAAAGAATAAAATTCCTCCCAAAGCAGAAACAAGTATGTTGATAGAGAATAGGCCTATGTTTAATTCATGGTATTGCATGATATCACTAGGACTAAAACCCAATCTGCTAAAAGATTTAATGAATAAAATACTACCAAATACTCCAAGAATGGTATTTCCTGTGATACCAAAATCTTTGGAGTTGGAAAAATATGCATATATATTAGAAGCTACAATCCCAACTAAAATACTAAGTAGAGAAATAGAAGTTTCTGTCATTTTTTAGTTTTTATAAGGTAAAAGTATTTTAATTCTACTTTCTTAATGTAGAACTAAGCCGTTAATGTCCATAATCCATATCATCAATTTTACCAGCGGTTAATTTTTTTTGAATGATGAAATAAATAATGATTAAAATAATTCCAATAATCATCCAAGGCATGGCTACAGACATTCCGTACTCACTTGTTGTGGTATTATAAATGGTTAAATCTGGATTGATGTTATTGGTAGAAGGCAGTAAAGTAGGAAACATAGTTGCTAGAGTAGAAGTAATTCCACCAACAATCATTAGTGTAGAACATACAAAAGCATATACTTCTTTTTTAAACTTTTTAACAAAAAAAGTTCCTGTTAAACCAGCAAAATATACCATAGGGAATATTAAAAAGGCAGGATATTCTAAATAATTATCCAAAGGATGTGGTTCTATAATATGCCAAATACTCACAGAAAAAACAGTTAATACTGCCAAAGCAATATTTAAATTAAACACCACAGACTTTAGTTTTGTATTAATACTAGCGTTGGTTTTTAAAACAATCCAATTGGCACCGTGAATGGCAAGAGTGATTACTGCAATAATTCCAATAACAATGGTAAACCAATCAATTACTCCAGGGTGTGTGGTAGATGGGCTAAAACTACTGTTCCATAATGGTAAAAAGAAATAGTGAGCTTCATAAGCAGAAACACCATTTTCTACTCCTCCTAAATTTACCCCTCTGGCAACATTTCCTAATGCGATTCCAAAAAATAAAGTTAAAAGTAAGCTAGATACTCCAAAAGATTTATCCCAAATGGTTTTCCATACAGGATGGTCTATTTGGCTTCTCAATTCTAAACCAATGGCTCTAAAAATAATAAGCCATAAAACAATAATTAAAGGAAGATAAAATCCACTAAAGGCAGAAGCGTATAAAGTTGGAAAAGCCATAAATAACAATCCACCAGCAGCTACTAACCAAACTTCGTTAGAATCCCAAAAAAGTCCAGCAGCTTTAGAAATTACTTCTTTGTCTTTTTCTGTTTTGGCAAAAAATAAATGAATAATTCCTGTTCCAAAATCGTAACCATCTAAAATGAAAAAGATAGTTAAAACCAATGCTACAATAATAAACCAAAAAATTTCCATAGTTTAATGTTTTTCGTGTTGAGGTCCATGGTAAATGGTTTTTCCTACCAAGACTAAAAATAATAATCCTAAAAGCATATAAAGTGCTACAAAGCCTAATAAAGTAAACAAAGTATTTCCTGATGAAACTGTAGGAGAAACCCCGTCAACTGTTTTTAACAAGCCATAAACCAAATAAGGTTGTCTTCCTAGTTCTGCAGTGTACCAACCTGTAATATTGGCTATAAAAGGGAAAGGAACTAAAAATAGAATGGTCCACAATAAAGGTTTAAAGTTATATAGTTTTTTTCGGTACAAGAATAACATAGAAATTCCCATAATACCAATAAAAATAGTTCCTAAACCAACCATAATATGGTAAGAATAATACAAAGCTGGAATGTTATCTGGCAGTTCATCTTTTGTAAAATGATCCATTCCAATAATTTGTTTGTCCCATTCTTGATAAGTTAAAAAACTTAGAATATTTGGAACAGCAATTTTGTTGTCTAATTTTTTTTCTACCATGTTGGGCTGGCCAATCAAAACAATTTCTGCTCCAGCTTCTTCGGTTTCAAAAATACCTTCCATAGCTGCAAATGAAGCCGGTTGATATTTTGCCACATTTTTAGCGTTTAAATCTCCTGTAGGGAAAGCAACCAATAAACTAGAAATTAATCCGATGATGACTCCTGTTTTTAAGAACAATTTTCCGTGCTCTTGATGTTTTTTAATCAACAAGTAAAAAGCACCAATACTAGCTACTACAAAAGATGAGGTAACCAAAGATGCCATTTGATTGTGTAAAAAAGCAGGTAACAACCAAGGATTGCTAAATAGTTGAGAAAAATGAGTCAATACAAATTTTCCATTTTCTAAGACTTCATATCCTACAGGATGTTGCATCCAGGCGTTGGTAGCTAAAATTAAATATCCACTAGCCCAAGACCCTAAAAAGACAAAGAATCCTGTTAAAAAATGCAGTTTTTGTCCCATCAATTTTTCACCAAAAATAAATAAGGCTAAAAAGGATGATTCTAAAAAGAAAGAAAAGGTTCCCTCCATGGCTAAGGTCTGACCAATAATTCCTCCTGTAAGTTCAGAAAATTTAGCCCAGTTGGTTCCAAACTGAAATTCCATTGGAATTCCTGTAATAACTCCCATGGTAAAGTTGATGGCAAAAATTTTCATGAAAAATTTAGCAGCATCGTTATAAATTTCTTTGTTAGATTTTAAGTAATATCCTTTAAAAAGAATAATAATTAAAGAAAGTCCCATGGTGAGTTGTGGGAAAATGTAGTGAAAGGTGATCGTGAATGCAAATTGCAATCGATCATAAAAAATCATGTCTTCCATGCTTGGTCTAGTTTAGACTGTTTAGTAGATAAAATTGGATACTAAAACCCATAGTTTATTAGAGTTTTAGTACTTAAGTTGAACATTTAAATTTAAGGTATTTTGTTTAGTTAAAAGTTTATTTAAGGAATAAAAGTAAGTGTGTTTTCGCATGAATTTGTACTTTTATAAAAATCAAAACTATACAGAATGTCTATTCAAATTCAGCCTTCAATTTTTAAGTTTTTAAATACATTAAAAGAAAACAATACACGAGAGTGGTTTGCAGAAAACAAAACTTGGTTTACCGAAGAAGAAACACAAATGAAGTTTTTTTTTACCAAAGTGATGGAAGGTTTGCGTGAGATAGATGATATTGAAGGAATGAAAGCTTACAGAATTTATAGAGATGTAAGATTTTCTAAAGATAAATCACCATATAAAATATACAGAAGTTGTAGTTTTAAACGTGCAACAGAAGCTTTAAGAGGAGGATATCATGTAGAAGTAACTCCTGGTGGTTCTTTTTTAGCTTGTGGCTTTTGGCAACCAAATAAAGAAGATTTATTAAGAATTAGAAAAGAATTTGAAATGGATGCCGATGAAATTAACGAAATTATTGATTCGGTAGAGATACAAAAAGTTTTTGGAGGTTTTTATGATGGAGAAGCCTTAAAATCTGCTCCCAAAGGATTTGATAAAGAGCATAAAGCGATTAAGTTGATACGCAAAAAAGATTTTATTCTACTAAGAAAATTTACAGATGAAGAAGTGCTTCATCCTAATTTTTATAACGAAGTGTTAAAATCTTTTAAAGCAGCTAGACCTTATTTAGATTATATGAGTGATGTACTAACCACAAATTTAAACGGAGAGTCCTTAATATAGAAATCAAAAAAGCCATCTATTCAGATGGCTTTTTTGATGATTTACTTTTATAAAGTTATTTACCTTCTTTAGAAGTATTTCCGTTTTTAACAGCTCTACGATTATCGTAACACTCAAGCACAGCCTCAATTAATTGTAAATCGGTAGCTTTGTTAATAAAGTATGGTGAGTAATCACAATCAGATAAAACTTCTGTTAATTTGTTAAGATCCATTTGTAAATAGTCTAAAATAACTTCTCTATCAAAACGATTGGTTAAAATTTTTCTAGTAGCATCTTTATCTTTAAGTTCTTTTAAATCTTTAAGTTTTCTAGGTTTAGAGCCAAAGAGATTATACACAAAGTCCGCAGGATTATTTATAATAACACCACCAGCTCCTAAACTACTACCTGTTTTGCTATTTTTTACTTCGTAGCTTTGTTTTAAACCATTAATGTGAATTCTATTGTATCTGTCTTTAGGAACATTTTTAACATCAATTTCTAAAACACCAATAATTTTGTAAGAGCTTACTTTTACTTCAGGCAATTCTTCTATTCTAGGGAATAAATCAACGTTTAGTTCTGTACCTTTAGATAAATCTTTAGTGATTTTTAGTTTGATAGATTCATAACCTAAACTAGAAATTAATAAAGTATCGCTTTCGGTAACGTCAATTTCAAAAAAACCTTCTTTACCCGATACTACACCATCAATATTTGTTAGGTTTAACAATGTAGCTCCTTGGATAAATGTGCTATCTACAGCATTGGCTATTTTTCCTTTGATGGTAAATTTTAATAAATCTTGAGCAGAACTATAAGTATAAGCTAAAAGACAAAATGCTAAAGTAATATATGTAATTTTATTTCTCATAATCAAGTGTTTGTAAAGTCTTGTTTACTTTACCTATAGGATTGTTTTTTATATTCTATGTCGTCTTTTTGACATTTGTCAATTGCAGGAGTAATGTTGATAAATTCGGAATCTAATACTTCTTTGGCCCCCCTGTCTAAATACCAAAAAGTTAATCTAATTCGTTTACCGTTTCTACATCTAAAGGTATACATTCCTTGGTCTGTAACCCAACCATTATATCTTAAATCAGAAGTGTTGATGTTTTCTCTAACAGGAATTCTAAAATCATTAAAAATAGAGTAGACTTCTACTTCTTCTTGAGGCTCAGTTTCTTGATCTTTTTCTTTGGTATCCTCTATCTCTTCTTCAAGCGGTACTTCTCTTTGCGAGAAAGCCTCTAAGCTAAAAACACAGCAAATAAAGAAAAATAATATATAAAAACGTTCTTTTATCATTCTAAAATAAAGATACTAATTATTTAAATTGATTCTTGCCATTATAGGATAATGATCCGATAAATTTACATCATATGTTGTAAATTTTCCTACTTCCATACTATTATCTGGTAAAATAAAATCTATTCTAAATGGAAAGAAATAATGATAAGATTTACCAAAATTGGTACCAGCCTCTACAAAAGCATCTTTTCTGTTTTCCATAATTTCATGATAATTCCACGAAAAGGCAGTGTTGTTAAAATCCCCAGATACTATTGTTCTATGCGGGCATTCTTCAATATGTTTTTTTAAAGTTTTAATTTGATGAGATTGTTGTTTAAAAACAGTTTTAAATCTTTTAATTAAAGCATCTTTATCTTTGTTTCCATAATTTTCTTTATGAGTGTCTAAGCTAAAAGATTGTAAATGGACATTATAAACTCTAACAACTTCTTTCCCTATTTTTAAATCAGCAAAAATAATGTTGTTAGATGAGTTCTTAAAATTGATAGCACCCTTGTTTAAAACTTTATAATCAGAATAAATAGCCATACCACTAGCACTAGTTTTATACTCATAAGCTAATGGAATATTTAGTTGTAATCCTTTAGCGTTTATGTATTCTTGAAAACAAATAATATCAGGTTGCTGCTTGTTTATAAGGTCACAAATGTCTTGTTTTACTGTGGGAGATTCAATCCAATGATACCTGTTAAACTGCCTAACATTAAAAGATAAAAGTTTAACATCATCTTCTTTTATTATTTCTTTTCCTTCTATGGCATAAAAATCATGTACATGAGATAAACCAATAAGTATGCAAATAGCAGATAGTATAAAGTGAAATTTTAATTTTACTATCCAAAAAATCACAAAAGTAATGTTGATGATTAATAGCATAGGATATGCTAAACTTAAAATAGCAATACTAGAATATTTTGCAGGGTCTATAAAAGGCAATACATAAGTAATTAGCAATAAAACCGCAACTACAGTATTTATGAAAAACAAAAGTTTGTCAAAGAAGTTTAACTTTTTCATTTTTACTTTTTACCCTGTTGAAACAAAAACTCTTTTTCTTCTTTACTTAAAGAATCGTATCCAGATTTACTTATTTTTTCTAGAATGATATTTATTTTTTGTTGTACCTCACTTGGCGTAGGGGCTGGTTTTCTTTTATGATTAGACTTGTAACTAGTTTTTAACGGAGATTTTCTTTTAAAAGTATTTTTAAAAGGATTAGAAATAGAAAATTTATTTTGATAATAAATAGCTAAAAAACCAAACAAAGCTCCACCTAAATGAGCTAAATGTCCTCCTGCATTTCCATCAGGAAGTTGTACCAAGTCTAAAGCCACAAAAATTAAAGCGATAACCCAAAGTTTTACAAAACCTATAAATCTTAACTTTAATTCATAATTAGGCATATAAGTAGTCAATCCAATTAAAATTGCCATAATTCCAGATGATGCCCCTACTAATGTTGCGTTTTGACTTTGTAAAGCAGGAAAAAAATTATAGCTAAAAATAAAAACAAGACCGCCAAAAACAGTTCCCCACAAATAGAAAGAAAGCAGTTTTTTAGGGATAAAATAATCTACAAATAGGTTACCTATGTAGTATAAAAAAATCAAATTAAAAAGTAAGTGTATAAATCCACCATGCATAAAACCATAAGTAACAAGTGTCCATGGTTTTATTAAAAACTCATCAACAGAAGCCGGTAATGATAACCAGGTGTAAAAAGCATTACCATTGGTGCCAAATAACCAGCCTAAACTACCTAATAGATAAGTAAGAATAAACACAGCAATGTTTATAAATATGAGTTTTTCTACAACAGACCCATATTGATACTTATGTTTTATTTGTGCAAAAATATCGTTCATATTTTAATACATTCTATATTGATTTTTCTTCCAGAAATAAGCCATAATCAAACCAATAACAGCTCCACCTACATGCGCAAAATAAGCAGTGTTTACAGGGCTTAGTAAAGGTTGACCAGTAATACCAGAAATTAAATCGGCAATTACAATTACAGGAATAAAATACTTTGCTTTTATAGGTAATACAAAGTATAAATAAATTTCTGAGTTAGGGAAATTCCATCCATAAGCAGCTAACAATCCAAAAACAGCACCAGAAGCACCTAACATTTGCATGTTGTAAATACTGTTAGCTGTTTGTAATTGTTCGTTAGCATAAATTTTTGTGGGAGAAAATAACTCGTAAATTTCTTGCTTGTTAGATCCTAGATTGATTAAGGCATCAACAGCACCAGTAAACTCAAAATGACGTTCTAATAAATAAATAATACTTGCTCCAATTCCGGCAGAAAAGTAAAAGAATAAAAACTTATTTTTTCCATATAGCTGAACTATTGGAGTACCAAAAAAGTATAAGGCCAACATGTTAAAAAAGATATGTCCAATGCTTCCGTGCATAAACATACTGGTTACCAATTGCCAATATTCAAACTTTGGATTGTCAAAATAATGTAAGTTAAACATCGCCCCTAAATCTATGTTTTGCATGCTTATAGTAGCCACAAAAAATAAAATATTGATGATGATAATGTGCTTAATAATATCGGGTACTCTACTCATAATCCTAATCGGTGTTAAAAATAACGTCTAGTTTTTTACTGGTAACCGTTGTGTAAATTTTCTTTCTAAACGGTGATATATTTGCTTCTTTACAGGCAAATAAATCTTGTATTAAAACTTCTTGTTCTACATCTGTTAATTTAGTTCCAGTCTTTATGGCTAGGGTCTTTGCTAATGATTTAGCAATCATATCTAGCTGACTAAAACTGTTTTCTTGAATGTCTTCTTGAAAATCTTCTATCAATTGTTCAAAAACCATGCTAATTTGACTCTCACTTATTGTGGTAGGAATTCCTGACACAATTACATGGTCTTTAGACATGTCTTCAAACATAAATCCAGTACTTTCTAACTCTTCTTTAATGTTTTTAAGTATATGCAATTCTTGTTTACTGTAGTTTATACTTATAGGAAATAACAATTGTTGGCTTGATGCTTCTTTAACAGTAATATTGGCTAAAAAGTTTTCGTATAAAACTCTTTGATGTGCCAAATGTTGATGCACCAAATAAGTTCCTGTATTTAAATTACATAAAATGTATTTGTTCTGAATTTGAAAAGTGTCTTTCACCAATTTGGTTTCTTTGGTTTCAAACAATTGTGGATTTAATTCATTTTCTATAACAGGAGTATTGGCAATAGATTCCAATCCATTATATAAGGTTTCCCAACTTCCTTCATTCTTTTTTGATGAAAAAGATTTTGAAGGAGAAGCGTAGCTTTTAGTTGTTTTGGTTTCTTTTTCTTGAAAAGGATTAAAGTTAGATTCCGTTTTAAATGGATTAAAATTAGGATCTACCTCAATTTTAGGAGCGCTAATAGGCTTGTCTTTATAACTATAAGGAGTTTCTAAATTTTTGTCTTTCGTAAAATCTAGAGCAGGCATAATATTATACTGTCCTAAGCTGTGTTTTACAGCGGCTCTTAATATTTCGTATAATACTTTTTCGTTATCAAACTTTACTTCTGTTTTGGTAGGGTGGATGTTGATATCAATAGTATTGGTCGGAACCTTTAAGTATAAAAAATAACCAGGATGTGTTCCTCTTTCTGTTAATCCATCAAAAGCTGCATTGATGGCGTGATGTAAATAGGGACTTTTGATAAATCTATCGTTTACAAAAAAGAATTGTTCTCCACGTTTCTTTTTGGCAAACTCGGGTTTCATAATAAATCCACTAAGTTTTAAAACATCTGTATCTTCATCAATAGGGATTAAGCGTTCGTTGGTTTTTCCACCAAAAATATTAACGACTCTTTGTTTTAAATTACCTGAGGGTAAATTAAATATTTCTGAATTGTTGTGATTTAATACAAAATGAACATCAGCATGAACCAAAGCAACACGTTGAAACTCATCAATAATATGTCTGGTTTCTACGGCATCTGATTTTAAGAAATTTCTACGAGCAGGAATATTAAAAAATAAATTCTTTACAGCAGTATTGGTCCCAACAGGACTCGGTATAATTTCTTGATTGGTAATTTTACTACCTTCAATTTGAATACAAGTTCCTAATTCGGCATCAGCTTGTTTGGTTTTCATTTCTATTTGAGCAATAGCAGCAATAGAAGCCATCGCTTCGCCACGAAAACCTTTGGTAGATAAATTAAATAAATCCTCTGCTTCTTTAATTTTAGAAGTGGCATGTCTTTCAAAACAAAGTCTTGCATCAGTCTCGGACATACCTGTTCCATCATCAATTACTTGAATAAGCGTTTTTCCCGCATCTTTTAAAATTAGGTGTATGTTTTTTGCTCCGGCATCAATAGCGTTTTCTAATAGTTCTTTAACTACAGATGCAGGTCTTTGAACCACCTCACCAGCTGCAATTTGATTGGCAACATGATCAGGCAATAGTTGAATAATGTCAGACATTAAGAATAGATATTATCTTAGTATGTAAATTGCTGTAATGGATAAAATGGCAATGATGATGGCCAATCTGTAAGTAGATTTTCTATCTGCATTTGAAGCAGATCTACTTCTGTTCCATTCGTGTTTTAGATTGTTTTTAGAAAGTGTTACGGTGTATTCACTTTCCTCATCTTCTTTTCGCTCTCTTTTGTAACGATCTTCTAAAGCTTGTAAACGCTCCTTACGCTCGTCGTAATAACGAGGTTTGTAGTTAAATACATAGTGACCTATGGGTTTGAAAGGGGTTTTAAACATGGCTTATAAAAAAAACATTATTGTCAAATTTAAGAAAAATTCGACAATAATGCTTTGTATTTGGTAGGGGATTAGCGTTTGTTTAAAGCAGCCATTTTAATAGCAGCAACAGCACACTCAATACCTTTGTTTCCTAATTTACCTCCAGATCTGTCTAAAGATTGTTGTTTTGTATTGTCTGTAAGTACACAGAAAATAGTAGGAGTATTGTATTGGATGTTAAGGTCTTTAATACCTTGTGTTACGCCTTCGCAAACAAAATCAAAATGTTTTGTTTCTCCTTGAATAACGTTTCCAATAGCTATAATAGCATCAACATTTCTGCTTTCTAGCATTTTTTTACATCCGTAAATCAACTCAAAACTTCCTGGAACTTTCCAAGTAATGATATCTTCTTCGGCAACACCGTTGTCTAATAAAGTATCAATAGCTCCTAGGGTTAAGTTCTCAGTAATTTCTGGGTTCCATTCAGAAGTAACAATTCCAAATCTAAATCCTTTTACGTTAGGTAAATCATCTTTATCGTATGCAGATAAGTCTGTAGTAGCCATTAGTTAGCGTATTTAGCTTGGTTGATGTATAAATCGATGTTTTTTGCTTGAGAAGAATTTGGGTAATTTTCTTTTACGTTTTCAAATAAATCTTCAGCTTTATCAAAGTCTTTTAAAGTTAAAGCAACTTTACCAGCTTTCATTAAATAAACAGGAGCAATAGCATTGTTTGTAGCATTTTCTCCAGCTTTAGTAAAGTAAGTTAAAGCTTCGCTTGCATTATTGTTAGCCAAAGAAGCATCTCCAATATTACCAGCTACAATTGCTTTTAAAACTGGGTCTTTTGTATCAACATTTTTTAAATACTCAATAGCTTTATTGTAAACTTTTAAGTTCATATAAGAAATACCAGCATAGTATTTAGCTAAGTTTCCAGCCTCTGTGTTTGAGTATTTTTTAGCAATATCGATCAATCCAAAGTTTCCTTCTGCACCTTCTAAAGCAGTAGTGTATAAAGTTTCATCAGTTCCGGCACTAGCTTTTGTAAATTCTTGTTTAGCAAAAAACAATGCATTGGCCGCTGTTTTTTCTTTTGGAGCAGCTACAAACTGGCTGTATCCCATGTATCCAAAAATAATCAACACAACTGCAATTAATCCTATAAATAATGGTTTGCTATTTTTCTCAATCCATTTTTCAGATAAGTTTGCGGTTTCATCTAAAGTATTAAATACTTCAGCTGTAGTACTATGTTCAGCGTTTCCTGCATTATCAACAATCACCTCTACTTCTTCAGCTTTCTTATAGCCTCTCTTTTTATATGTTGCCATTTAATATTTTGATATTATTAAGGGTTAATTTTTTTATGAGTTTGGACAAAAATAGTTTTTTTAATCGAATATCAAAACACAGGATTCACCAAAAAGTGATAAATTGCACTTCCTTTTTTAATTGAGTAAAATAAACATGCATCTTAAGAAACTATCTTTGGTTAATTATAAAAACATCACATCAGAATTATTTGATTTTGATGCCAAAATAAATTGTTTTATTGGAAACAATGGGGTTGGAAAGACCAATGTGCTTGATGCTATTTATTATCTATCATATACAAAGAGTTATTTTAACGCTGTAGCTACCCAAAACATTAAGCATGGCGAAGATTTTTTTATCATAGAAGGTGATTATTTATTAGAAGATGAACGCTTAGAAAAAATTGTTTGTAGCCTTAAAAAAGGAACCAAAAAAGTAGTAAAGCGAAACGGAAAATCTTACGATAAATTTTCTGATCACATAGGAAACTTTCCATTGGTTATTATTTCTCCTTCGGATAGAGATTTAATTATTGAGGGTAGTGAAACTAGAAGAAAGTTTATGGATGGGGTGATTTCTCAACAAGATAGAGCCTATTTACAAAACTTGGTGAACTACAATAAGGTTTTAGCGCAACGTAATGCTTTGTTAAAATATTTTGCAGCCAACAGAACTTTTGATGCACTAAATTTAAATGTATATAACGAGCAATTGTTGGAGTTGAGTAATTATATTTATGAAAAACGTATTTGGTTTTTAAAAGAATTTGCTCCCATTTTTAATGAGTGTTATCAGGAAATTAGCAATTCTAAAGAAGAGGTGAGTTTGTTGTATAAAACTCAGTTAGATGAGGCTCCTTTGTTAGAGTTGTTTGAACAAAATATTGGTAAAGACAGAATGTTGCAATACACTTCTGTTGGGATTCATAAAGATGATTTACAGTTTGAATTAAATGGATATCCAATTAAAAAGTTTGGTTCTCAAGGTCAACAAAAATCTTATTTAATTGCTTTAAAACTGGCTCAGTTTGAGTTTATGAAACAAATTACTGGTAAAAAACCAATTCTTTTGTTTGATGATGTTTTTGATAAGTTAGATGAAGATAGAGTAACTCAAGTAATTAATCTGGTAAATAAAGATCATTTTGGTCAAATATTTATTACTGATACGCATGGAGAGCGAACCGAAAATGTTGTAAAAAGAACCAATCAACCCTATAAAATATTTCACTTATAATGGCTAAGAAAAAAATAGATTCTAGAACAGTTAGGCAAAGTGAGGCAAATCCTTTAAGTGATTTGATGAAACATTTTATTAAAGCAAATAATTTAGAACAAGGATTTCAGAAAATTAATGTTGAAGAAGAATGGGCAAAATTAATGGGGCCAGGGGTAAAATCTTATACAGAGAGAATAAGCCTTAAAGGTGGAACTTTAATGGTTAAAATTTCATCCGCAGCATTAAGAACAGAGCTAAGTTATGGAAAGGAAAAAATCCAAACCATGATGAACGAAGCTCTTGGAGAAGAGTTAATTAAAAAAGTGATTTTAAATTAATTATTTTTTCCTCTTAGCAGCTACTACCAATTCAATTTTATCTAAAGTGGTAGCTGTGGTAAACATTCCATAATTAATGGTTACTTTTTTCTTGTCAATTTTTTCTATAATACCACAAGCTCTACCATCAATCAACCTTACTTTATCGTTTAGTTTAAAAACATAGCTTGCTTTTTTTTCTGCAGCTATTTTTTCTTCTTTTATCTTTTCTTTTCTAACCTCAATTACCTTTGTTAAAACCTCTTCTTCGGTTTTCTTTAAAATACTTTCCGCTTTTTTCTTAGCTATTTTTTCTTTTACCTTTTGCGGTTTAGATTTTTTAATCTTAGGATGGGCAATATCATATTTAGATTTTTCTATGATTACCCATTTGTCTAATTCAGACTTAAATTCTTTTTTATTATTGGTTTGAAAGTATTTGTTTAACAGCTCGTTTATTTTTCTACCAATGCTTAATATTTTTTGATTGGTATCATACAGTGTTTGAAAACTTTCTAGTTTTTCTTGAATTTTATTTTCTTTTTCTGCCAAAACATCAGCATATTCTTTAGCTTTAGAACTTTGTTGTTCCATGTCTAAAGTATTGCGTTGTAAATTGGTACGCTCTTGCTGTAGCTTAGAAATTGTTTTATCAAAACGAACTTTAGATTTGTCTATTTTCTTTTTAGCACGATTGATTAAACTAAAAGGAATTCCGTTTTTTTGAGCCACTTCAAAAGTAAAAGAACTTCCAGGCTGACCAATTAGTAGTGTAAATAAAGGTTCTAATGTTCTGCTATCAAAAGCCATGTTGGCATTCACTACATTTTCCAATTCATCAGCCAATACTTTTAAGTTGGTGTAATGTGTGGTAATAACTCCATAAGCACCAACATTGTAAAACTCTTCTAAGAAAATTTCTGCCAATGCTCCTCCTAATTCAGGATCGGAACCAGTACCAAATTCATCAATTAAAAACAAAGTATTATTGGTGCATTTTTTTAAGAATCCACGCATGTTTTTTAATCGATAACTATAAGTACTTAATTGATTTTCTATAGATTGATTATCACCTATATCAGTTAAAATATGATCAAAAAAGTGAGTTGTACTATTTTCGTGTACCGGAATTAAAATTCCGCTTTGAATCATTACTTGTAATAATCCAATGGTTTTTAACGTAATACTTTTTCCCCCTGCGTTAGGTCCAGAAATCACAATAATTTGCTGTTTTTCACCAAGCAAAAGTGTTTGAGGAACTACAGGTAAATTTTTTGATTTGTTTTTTTCTAATAAAATAGGATGGTAAGCATTGATGTAGTTTATTTCCTGATTTTTAGAAAATTCAGGTTTTACTCCTTCGATTTCTTTGGCATAAAAAGCTTTTGCTTTTAACACATCTAAAGCGGTTAAAAGAACAATATAATCTTCTATTAATGGGGCAAAAGGTCTAATTTGATCGGTTAGAATTCTTAATATTCTATCTACTTCTTGCTTTTCTTCTAATAAAAGTTCTTGTAATTGTCTGTATAGGTTTAAGGTGTTTTGTGGAGCAATAAAAACAATACTTCCTGTTTTAGAGGTTCCTAAAATACTTCCTTTTACTTTTTTTCTATGAATAGATTGTACAGCCAAAACAGGTTGATTTTCTATAATAGACTCTCTAATATCATCTAAATATCCTGCTTTGTTATATTTAGCCAATTCATTATTAAAAGAAGAACTTATTTGGCTACGAACATCATTTAGTTTTTTTCTAATTTGATTCAGTAATTCAGAGGCTTTACTTTGCACTTCACCGTAATTGGTGATGATTTTAAAAATAGCATCTACAATATTTTTAGTAAACTCAACATCTTCAGTCAATAAAGATAAAGTAGGGTAGTAGTCTTTAAATTTTTGAAAATGAACTATAATCTCATTAGAAGTATTAGATATATTGGCAATTTTTAAAAAAGCTTCTGGTAAAAGTTTACTGTTTTCTATTTTTAAAAGCTTTACATCTTTGTCTATATCATCAAAATAATGGTTAGGAATTCTATTTTCACTAACCAAAGAGCCCAAGTATTCATTTACCTGTGCCAAAGCAATTTCTAAATCGGGTTTATTAGCAAAAGGAACAATATCTAAAATTAATTCTTTTCCTTTTTCCGAAGTACAATGCTTAGAAATACTTTCTAAAATGATAGAAAATTCTAAATCTTGTAAAGTTTTACTGTGTATTTGACTCATGCTTTAATTGTGTACTTACTGTAGATGTTGTTATTTTGTAAGTAACACAAAAATACACATTCAAAACAAATATGCAGACCCTACTACCAAATGATTGGCAAGAACTATTAAAAGAAGAATTTTCTAAATCATATTGGCCTGTTTTGGTAGAAAAGGTATCGGATGCATATCAATTAAATACATGTTATCCACCAAAAGATGATATTTTTAATGCTTTTAAATATTG
This sequence comes from Wenyingzhuangia fucanilytica, assembly GCF_001697185.1. GTDB lineage: Bacteria > Bacteroidota > Bacteroidia > Flavobacteriales > Flavobacteriaceae > Wenyingzhuangia > Wenyingzhuangia fucanilytica. The sequence goes on from NZ_CP014224.1 coordinate 1,141,395, forward strand.
TGCTTTTAAGGATGTTAAAGTGGTCATCATTGGACAAGATCCTTATCATGGAAAAGGGCAGGCAAATGGATTGTGTTTTTCATATGTGGGAACGCAAAAGTTTCCGCCATCTCTTAAAAATATTTACAAAGAGATTTCTAATGATTTGGCAGTTGAAATGCCAAAAAGTTTTGGAGATTTAACCGCTTGGGCAAAACAAGGTGTTTTATTGTTAAATGCAACTTTAACCGTGCAAGAAGGAAAACCTAATAGTCATCAAAAATTTGGATGGAATAGTTTTACAGATGCTGTAATTCAAAAAATATCAAAAGAAAAACAAGAAGTTGTGTTTTTGCTTTGGGGTGGTTTTGCTCATAAAAAAGAAATTTTAATTGATGAGCAAAAACATAAAATTTTAAAGGCTACGCATCCATCTCCATTAGGAGCTAATAAGGGAGGATGGTTTGGTTGTAAACATTTTTCTAAAACCAATAATTACTTAAAAAGTTTGGGAAAGAAAGAAATAAAATGGAAGTTAATTGATAACAATCAACCTCCAACTCTTTTTACTTTGTAACCATCTTTGGTTAAAATATCCATGATTTTGTCTCGGTGATTTCCTTGTATGATGATTTCTCCATCTTTAATACTTCCACCTACACCACATTTATTTTTAAGGAGTTTACCTAATGCTTTTAAATCATCATCAGTTCCAACAAAACCTCTAATTATTGTAACAATTTTACCTGCACGTCCTTTGTTAGAAAAAACAGCTTCTAGTTTTTGTTTGTTGTTTGGTAATGTTTCGGTAGTTTCTTCACCATTATCAAAATAAACATCTTCATTGGTAGAATAGGCAAAAGCACCTAATGCTGATAGATCGTTTAATTTTTTAGCCATTAAATCTTAATTTGTTTTTGTTTTACAAATATAAGAATTGATAATAACTCAAGAAATAATCCAAAGGCTATTGGGTAATAAAAAGGGAAAGTCTGTTCTCCAATTTTTACATCACCTATAAACACACCAAATAAAATAGAAATGGTACCTAATAAGATAAAAAATAGTTTTGGTCTGTCTAATATTCTATCTTTCCCTGAGGATCTCCTCCTTTTACTGTGACTTCTTTTTCTTTGCATTTTTTCTTTTTCTTTAACTATAAAATTAAGAAAAAAAGATGAAAGAGGGAAAACACTGCTTTATTTGATTAAACCTAGGTCTTTTAGTCTTTCGTATAAAAAGTCTCCAGCACTAATATCTTCGTATTGTTTTGGGTTGTTGTCTGATACACAGTTGTCTAAACAAGTTAAATCCATTGTTGGCACTGGGTGCATAAAAAATGGAATAGAATAACGTGAAGTTCCCCAAAGTTCTTTAGGTGGGTTGATGACTTGGTGAATGGTAGATTTTAATTTGTTATTGGTTAATCTTGATAACATATCTCCAACATTAATCATTAATTCATCAGGCTGAGCAATGGCGTCAATCCAATCTCCTTGTAAGTTCTGAACTTGTAAACCTCTTCCTTGAGCTCCCATCAACAAAGTAATTAAATTGATATCTCCATGTGCTGCAGCTCTTACCGCTCCTTTAGGTTCGGATTGAATAGGAGGGTAGTGTATAGGTCTTAAAATACTATTTCCGTTATGAATATATTCATCAAAATAGTTTTCATCTAATTCTAAATAAATAGCTAGGGCTCTTAAAACATACTTAGCTGTTTTTTCTAGTTGCTGATAAACTTCTTTTCCTACTCTATTAAAATTTGGAAGTTCTTCTACAATAATATTAGGAATCAATACTTTTTGTAAAGCTTCTGATAAAACATCATGTTTGTCTACATATTGTCCAAAATGCCAAAATTCTTTTAAATCTCCTTCGGTTTTTCCTTTGGCACTTTCTTTTCCAAAAGAGGTATATCCACGTTGCCCACCCAATCCATCAATTTCATATTTGTTTTTGATTTCTTGCGGAAGGTTAAAAAAGTTTTTAATTTCTTGATACAATTCTTCTATCAATTCATCAGATAAAAAATGTCCTTTTAAAGCTACAAAACCAATATTGCTAAAAGCATTTCCTATTTGTTCTACAAAAGCTTGCTTGTCTATAGCTTGGTTAGATAAAAATTGTTGTAAATCTACCGATGGAATTTTTTGCATGATTTATTTTTTATATAGAGGAATTCTGTAAGTAATAGTGTAGTTGATATTTGCGCCAGCTCCGGTTTTAGAAATTTTTCCAATTCCTGGACTGTAGGTGTTTTTAAAATTATCAGGATCGTTGGTTGTGATTAATCTGCTAAAGCTTACCATGAATCCTAAAAATAAATTTTTAAAAGTTTCTACTTTTATACCAGCAACCAATTCAAGCCAATGAGCGTTTAAGTTGTTGTATTTAATACCATTTCCTGTTTTAGGATCAAAATAATCACCGTATTGATAAACTTTATAATTATTTAATTCGTTATTAAAAATACTAGTACCATATCTTACCCCAAGATAAGTTTCGTTATCCATATCTAGCCAGTTGGTGTACAAGTTATAGTTAACCCCAAGTTTTAAATAAGTTCCTTTGGCAGTATGATTAAAATAATCTTCTTGAATAGTTCTTTGTGTATATCCCATTTCTCCTGCAGCATATAAACGAGTGTTGATACGGTAATCTGCTACTACTTCAGCACCTTTGATATCATCGTTGCTAAAAGATAATACAGGTTTAACTAAATCAAATCCAATTCTTAATCCATAGGTTTTAGGATTGTAAAATTCACCAACACTATCTCTTTTAATTTCTTTAATAGTATTGATTGTGTCTAATTCTTTATTTTGTGCGATGCTAACAAAAGAGCAAAGTAAAATAAAACAACTAATGAAATATTTTAACATGTGCTTGATTTTGGTTTGTAATATCAGATGTGGTAGTAGTAAAACTATTTAGCCATCCATTGTTTGTGGTATTCACTGTAATATTGTTAAAAATACTTTTAAATCCACAGGCTTTAGATACAAATTTATCTTCTACAGTATAACTCAAAGTAATATCTTCTGTGATATCATCACTTTTAATGTGATATACTACACTAGAATTTTTGGTGTCTATAGGTAAATAAATTGAGTCGGTAGAAACACCATTGTAGATGGTGTCTTTATTCTCAACCCAAACTTTTAATTCAATAGATTTTTTTTCAGTAACAACATCTTTATCATAAAACCTAATGATAAGGTTAGGAGTGGTAGGGTCTAAGCAAAATTCATCTTGACAGCTTGATGTTAAAGCTGCTGTTAATATTGCTAGAAAAAGGAATGGCAGTATTTTTTTCATATCGTCAAAGATAAAAGATTTCACCTTAAAGTAAACGAACAATTCAACAAGTTCTTGTCTTTGATTAGTATATAATTACAACGAACCTGTGTTTTGCTAAATATGTTTTATTTGTGCTTTATAGTTGTTATATGATGATTTTTAAAGTAATTCTTTTGCTGGTTTTTAAGTATTTATGTTTTTTTCTTGTGGATATCGTAAATAAAATATAAATTTGGTTAACCAGTTTGGTAAACCAAAAAATGGTTTTAAAAAAATAATAACTACAACTACAACTAAAACTATCATTATGAAAACAAAACTACTTTTAGCTTTATTACTAATAAGCTGTACATTTGGTTTCTCACAAGAAACTTTAACATTAGGTTCAGGAACATCTGCTTCGGCAACTAGAGGTCCTTTACAACGATCAGATTCAGGGTCGAGTTCCGTATATTCTAGAGCAACTATGTTGTATTCTGCAACGGAATTAGCAAGTTTAACTTCTACAGCTATTATATCTCAAATAAACTTTGATTTAGGTTCAGAGAATATTATTACAGCTTCGGGAGATGCTACTTTAAAAATTTACATGAAAAATTCATCTGCTACTGAAGTGGCAGCCGTGGATACACAGTGGGATACTGCTGTGAGTGGTGCTACTTTGGTAGGAACTTATACTTTTAATACTGCTAATAATTTCCCAGGTACAGAAGGATTCTTAAGTTTTGATTTAGATTCAGATTTTAATTATTCAGGAGGTGCTTTGGAAGTTTCTGTAGATTGGGATTGTTCTAATTTAATACCATTAGATGCTGGTCAGCCAAACCAATTGTTTTCAGGAAATGGTTCTTTAAATTGGCATTGGTCTGGAACAACTCATGCTTCATTATTATACGATGCTTCATCTTCTCAGCCAACAGTATTAGATACAAGAAAGTCTGAGCGTGTTAATACACAAATAGTTTATACAGATCCAAATGCAGATCAAACTTTAACATTAGGTTCAGGAACATCTGCTTCAGCAACTAGAGGTCCTTTACAACGATCAGATTCAGGGTCGAGTTCTGTGTATTCTAGAGCAACTATGTTATACTCTGCTACTGAATTGACAAGTTTAACTTCAGACGCTACCATATCTATGATTAAATTCGATTTAGGTTCAGTAAATATTATTACAGCTTCGGGAGATGCTACTTTAAAAGTTTATATGAAAAATTCATCAGCGACTGAGGTGGCAGCTGTGGATACAGCGTGGGATACTGCTGTAAGTGGTGCTACTTTGGTAGGTACTTATACTTTTAATACTACAAATAATTTTCCAGGTGCAGAAGGATTCTTAAGTTTTGATTTAGATTCAGATTTTAATTATTCAGGAGGTGCTTTGGAAGTTTCTGTAGATTGGGATTGTTCTAATTTAGTACCATTAGATGCTGGTGATCCTAATTTATTGTTTTCAGGAGACGGTTCATTAAACTGGCATTGGTCTGGAACAACTCATGCATCATTGTTATACGATGCTTCATCTTCTCAGCCAACGGCATTAGATACAAGAAAGTCTGAACGTGTTAATACAGAACTTGTATATAAAGTGAATACTGCATTATCTACTGCTACTTTATCAGAATCTGACTTTAGTATTTATCCTAATCCTGTTAAAGATGTAATAACTATAAAATTAAATGATGTAAATCTTACTTCTGTTGAGATGTATAATGTTATGGGGCAAAAAATATTATCAACTACTAGTTTAAATAATAATCAGTTGAATGTTTCTGAATTAAATAGTGGAATTTATTTATTAAACATTAATGCTGATGGAAAAACATTAGTTAAAAAGATTATTAAAGAATAACCTATTAAATTTAAAAGCCTTTTGTAAAACAAAAGGCTTTTTTGATTCCAAGAATAATATGGAATAAAAAAAGAGGACTATTTACAGTCCTCTTTTTTATGATATTTCTACAAAAGATTAGTCTCTTTTACGACCCCAAGATTTGTTTTGAACACGTCCCGAAGAATTACCTCGGTTAGAGTTATCTCTGTTTCCAGAAGATTCTCTACGTTTACCTTTAAAATCTCCACCATCTCTACGTGGTCTATCTCCTCCGCGGAAATTTCCACCATCTCTACGTGGTCTTCTATCTCCACCACGACCACCACCTCCGCCTGAACGACGTTTTTTGGTGATTTCTACATTTACACCTCTTCCTTCAAATTCAGGAGAATTAGCTAAAAAGGCATCAAGGGTTTCTTTTTCAAAGTTTTTGTCTAGTTCAAAGAAAGAGAAAGTATCTAAAATTTCAATTTGTCCTATTTCTACGTTGTTTGTTATGTTTTGATCGTTGATCAATCCCATTAAACGAGGAGGCGTTAAATTGTCTTTTCTACCTATGTTGATAAAGAAACGAGACATATTTTCGTCATCTCTTCTTCTTCCTCTATCATCACTTTCTCTAGCAGGTCTATTATCGTTAATATCGTTTGCTTTAGAGTAATATTCTAAAAAGGCGTTAAATTCAACCGATATAAATTTTTGAATTAATTCTTCACGAGATAAACCTTCAAATTGTTCGTAAATATTATCTAAATATCCAGAGATTTCTTTAGTGTTGATTTCAGTATTTTTTACTTTTTCAACTAATTTAAATAACTGAATTTCACAAATTTCTTTTCCGCTAGGAACTTCTTTTTTAATGAATTTCTTTTGAATTTTACGTTCAATAGGTCTTAGTTTTCCAACTTCTCTTGCAGTAACCAAAACAATAGATGTTCCTTTGTTACCAGCTCTACCTGTACGTCCACTACGGTGTGTATAAGCTTCGTTTTGGTCTGGTAATTTGTGGTTAATTACGTGTGTTAAGTTGTTTACATCTAATCCACGAGCAGCAACATCAGTTGCAACCAACATCTGAACTGTTTTGTTACGGAATTTTTGCATTACGTTATCACGTTGTGCTTGTGATAAATCTCCGTGTAAAGAGTCAGCATTGTATCCGTCAGCAATTAATTTTTCTGATACTTCTTGACATTCACGTCTAGTTCTACAGAAAATAATACCATAAATATCAGGGTTTACATCCGCAATACGCTTAATAGCAGCATAACGGTTACGCTCTGTTACTACATAGTATTCATTACTAACATCATCAGAACCTGTGTTTTTAGTACCTGCAGAAATTTCTACTGGTTGATGCATGTAGTTACGTGCAATAGCTTCAACTTCTCTAGGGAAAGTTGCAGAGAACAATAATGTTTGTTTGGTTGATGGAGTAGATTCTAAAACAGCATCCAAATCATCTTTGAATCCCATGTTTAACATTTCATCAGCCTCATCTAAAACCAACCATTGTAAGTTTTCTAGTTTTAGTCTTCTTCTGTTAATTAAATCAACAGTTCTACCTGGAGTACCCACAACAATTTGTGCTCCTCTATTTAATTTTCTAGTTTGGTCTTCAATACTTGCTCCTCCGTATACAGTAACAACTTTTAAACCTTTAATGTTTTTAGAAAATTTTTCTATTTGATCACCAATTTGAACCGCTAATTCACGTGTAGGAGACAAAATAATTGCCTGTACATTGTTGCTGTTAACGTCTATTTGTTGAATAATAGGTAAACTAAAAGCTGCAGTTTTTCCTGTTCCAGTTTGTGCAAAAGCTTTTAAATCATCAGTAGATGATATTACTTGTGGAATTGATTTTTCTTGAATTTCTGATGGAGTTTCATACCCCATCTCTATCAAAGCTGAAAGAATTTCTTCTTTCAACCCTAATTCGCTAAATGTCGACATATAAGTTTGTTTATGATCCACAAACCTATACGACAAGTTTGCAAATCTGATTATAAAAATGCAAATGTACGCTATTTACTTAGAACTACCTATAGATTGTGTAACTCTTTATATTCTAGCCAATCTAAGTATAAATCTTCGGTACGTTTTCTTGCCCATGGCATTGTTCTTAAGAACTTTAGACTGCTTTTGTAAGTAGGGTTGTTACCAAAACATTTAATTCCAGTTTCTTTTTCCATCTCTTCCCAACCTAAATTTTCAATTAATTCTGTAAGAATATCGGCTAATTTTATTCCATGTAGTGGATTATTGGGCTGTGAGTTTGATGACATTTGTTCCTTTTTTTGATACAAATTTAAGTTAAATTGATGTTTAGAAAGATAAGTTTGTGGCTAAAATAAATTGAAATCCACCAGAACTGTTTCCAATCAGGTTTTCTTTTAATAAATGTGAGTATCTAACTCCAGCTGAAATAGGTAATACATTAAAATAAACATTGTCAAATAAAATTTCTGTTCCAATGGAATTATAAGTTTGAGATTTAAATTCGTTTTTAATGTTTTCATTATTCAGTTTTCCAACTCCATAATCATAAAACAAATTGGCTTTAATACGTTTAAAGTAAGCCATTCCAGCAAAACCAAAATCTGGATATGCTAGTGGTAAACCGTAATTAAAACTAATAGAGGTAAACTCATCATTTAAAGGAGCGTTATAACCTCTAGGGTAGTTGTAATAATCACTAAACTGGTATGGATTGCTTAGTTTTTCTTTTTGATATTCTCCTCTTATTCTAAGAAAGTGGTTTTTAGAAATTCCGGGTAAATATAGCGTGGAGTTAAGGTTAAGTTTATTGGCATTCTCATTATTAACAATACTTGCCCTTTTACTGATGTTTAATGCAAACCCTCCACGAGGTCCTATGTTTTGAAAAGCAGTTCTTTTGATAGAACTAAAAGAAAAACCAGTGTGATAAGCAGTAAACTTTTTTTGATTAAAAACAGTTTTAGAATTGTTTAAAACAAATTGATTTCCTTCTACATAAGGCTCAAAATTAGTAATGTAATTCCCTTTGTACCAAGTAAGAGGAGTTCCAATTTTTAACCCTAGTTTGGTTTCATCAAAATTTAAAATATCGTATTGATTATTGATGTTATTTTCAAAAACGGTTTGCCTGTTTGATTGGCTAATACTAAAGGTGATTTCAGGATAATACCTTGAGAGTACCATGTTTCCACCATAAATAATACGATTGTTTTCGTTGTGATTAATTTCTGTGCTAACATTTATAGCCAAATCATTTAAAATATTTACCGCCCTTAGGTTGATAGATGAAACCGATAATGATGGAATAATTCCCCAAGTATGTAATTTTAATCCGGTAAACAATCCTTTGTAGTTTTTACTTTTATAAGTAGTTGTACTATCAATTTTATTTAGAATATTTCCGCCTTCTGTTTGATTGGCAATAGTGTTGTATTGTTCCATTTTATTAGGTTCTTTAAAACTAATAAAGGAATTGTTTGTGGTTAGTTTTTGTGTAGAAATGTTAAAACCTTTTGAACTGTATTCAGTAAACATCAATTGGTTTTTATATATACTTGGCTGAAATGCTCCAACTTTAACAGAGGTTTCTTTTCTGATTTGTTTGCTTCCTTGCAAATCTGTACTGTAAATATTGTCGATACCAGAAAAACTGGCGTTAAAATAAACCCTATTTTTTGTTACAAAAGGAGTTTCTATAGTGTGAGCAATCCATGGGGTTAGTTCTGTTGTTTTACCATTTTTAGTATTAATTTTTATCAAACAAAGTTTTCCGTTTTCTTTTACAATACTAATAATGTTTTTTCCGTCTAGTGTCCAAGCGGTTCTTGATAAAAATCTGTTTTTAGGGTTGTCAAAAGTTTTGATGATTTTTCCTGTTTTGGCATTTAAAATGCAAAGCTTAAACTGTTCTAAAGGACTAATATGTATGGTGGCAATTTGGGCTCCATCAGGAGAAATAGAGGGAGAAAAATAGCGAGTTGATTGGGTTAATCGCTGTTTTTGATTTGTTTTTAAATCAAAAAGAATAATATCAGAATAATTTTGGGCACCTCTACGAGGATTTCTAGTGCTTTCTGTCCAAGCTAATAAGTTTTGATTGTATGATAAAAAGTTATCATTATTAATACCGATAGAAGTAATTTTAGTTTCTTTTCCGTCAATAATTCTTACTAGTTCATCAGTAGTGTTATAACTAGTTTTTCTTGCAATTACGGTATTGTCGTTTAATGAAATTGGATAACTATAAGTTGTGATTGTTTTTGGGCTGTTTTTAAAGAGTGGAGTAGTGGGGATTAAATTTGTGTTTTTTAATTGCGTTTTGTTTTTTTCTTTAAATTCTTCCCAAGCGTTTTGATATAATTTTGTAGTGTTTTTTATGCCTGTATGTCTTTTGATAGCTTTAGAGAAAGGATAAAAAAGTCCATTGAAAGATGTTGATTCTTTTAAAATAGTAGCTACCACATCATTTCCATAATGATTTCTTAGGTAGGTTAACATCATATATCCTAAAGGATAATGATTAGGAAGTAGGTCTTTATAAGAACCATTTCTGTTTTTTAGGTAGGAATAATTAATATTTTCGTTAATCAAGGCTCTTTGTTGTAAAGTAAAAAAAGGATTTCTACCCCTTCCAGATTCACTAAGAGCAGTTTCGCTAATTACCGCATCACCTTCGTAATACCAGTTAGGTAACACTAAATTATTTACTACGGCCCAATAAGATTCTCCACCTAAATAATAGAAAAAATTAACAATTCCATTTTTAGCATTAATGTTTTGTAACACATGTCTGTATTCGTGAATAGAAAGTACATCAAGCCAATTTAAAGAACCAAGAGATAAATTGCTTTGTGGTGGAGTTCCGTAAAATTCACTTCTAAAAGGAGCCAATCCTACATAACCATTAGAGAAAGTGGTTTGGGTTTGTAGAACAATATCAATCTGTCGTTCTTTATCTCCTACAGAACGTCTGTTGTTTTTATCTATGTAGTTTGTAATTCTAGCAATTCTTTGTGCTTGATAATTCATTCCATTTGGATAAATTACTCTCACAGCAGGGGAACTTAAAATTTGCCAATCTTGTCCTAGTGGGTGTCCTCCAAAAAATTGTTGGGCATTTAGGTTTATAGATGCGAATAAGAATGTTAAAATCAAAAGATGTTTATTCTTCATCATGATGGGGGCTAGTTATTAGGAGTTTCAATATAATTATCAAAGTTAAAATCGTCTTTAGGAATAAATCCTTTTAACATCATAAAAATTCCAAAAACAATTAAAATAAAGCCCATTGTTTTTTTGATTTGAAGTACCACTTTTGGGGTTAACTTGTGTTTTAATTGTTTGGCTAAAAGAATTTTAACCATATCAGTAACAAAATAGCTACCAATAATTAGGGTAAAATACCAAAATATGTATAGAGGATTCATGTCTAAAGCAGGGCCAATAACTACAATTAAACCTAGCCAAAAAGCCAAGACGCCAACATTAATAAAGTTTAAAAAGAAACCATTTATAAATAGTTTTAAATAATCATTAGAAGTGGAGAGTTTAAGGTCAACTTCTGTGTCATCTTTTTCTTTTTTAGGTTTTCCTAATAGAATAATTAATCCGTAAATAATTAAGATAACTCCTCCTAACAAGAATAATCTAGGATCGTTTTTAATTTCTTTTAGCACAGGTCTGCTTCCAAAATAGGCTAATAAAATAAAAGTAATATCGCCTAAAATAACCCCTAAATCAAAAGCAATAGCATACCTAGCTCCTTTTAATATGCTTGTTTGTAGTAGTTTAAAAAATACAGGGCCTATCATAAAAGCAAGAAAGAACCCTATAAACACTGCGTTTTTAATGTGAAAAAAATCCATTAATTAAAGATAGAAAATCTTATGAAAGCTGTTTGAAATCTAGGCAATTTTCTTTATCATTTTTGTACTTTTGCAGCAAATTAAAAATAAGAGTCATGTTAACAGTTTCAAATCTATCGGTACAGTTCGGAAAAAGAGTGTTGTTCGATGAAGTGAATACAAAATTCGTACAAGGGAATTGCTATGGTGTAATTGGTGCCAATGGAGCAGGAAAATCTACTTTTTTAAAGATTATATCTGGAAAAATGGAAGCTACTTCTGGTCACGTTACTTTAGATCCAGGAAAGCGTATGTCTGTATTAACTCAAGATCACTATGCTTTTGATGAGTATACCGTTTTAGAAACGGTGTTGATGGGTAACAAAGAGTTGCATAAAATCAAAACAGAAATTGATGCTTTATACGCTGATTATACTGATGAAAATGCAGAAAAAATTGGAGAGTTACAAGTTCGTTTTGAAGAAATGGATGGATGGAACGCCGATGCTGCTGCTGCAACCATGTTATCAAACTTAGGAATTAAAGATGATTTGCATTACACTTTGTTAGCCGATTTAGATGGTAAAACAAAAGTACGTGTGTTGTTAGCACAGTGTTTGTTTGGAAATCCTGATGTATTGATTATGGATGAGCCTACCAACGACTTGGATTTTGAAACCATTGCTTGGTTAGAAAACTTTTTAGCTAACTATGAGAATACAGTAATTGTAGTATCGCATGACCGTCACTTTTTAGATGCTGTTTGTACTCATATTTCTGATATAGATTTTGGAAAAATTAATCATTATTCTGGAAACTATACTTTCTGGTACGAGTCTTCTCAATTAGCAGCTAAACAACGTCAACAAGCCAATAAAAAGGCAGAAGATAAAAAGAAAGAATTAGAAGAATTTATTCGTCGTTTTTCTGCGAATATGGCAAAGTCTAAACAGGCTACTTCTCGTAAAAAAATGATTGAAAAGTTAAATGTTGATGAAATTCAACCTTCTAGCCGTAGATATCCTGCTATTATTTTTGATAGAGATAGAGAAGCTGGAGATCAAATTTTAAACATAGAAAACTTATCAAAATCTTTTGAAGGAGAAACTTTGTTTAAAGATGTAGATATCAACTTGGCTAAAGGAGATAAAGTTTTGGTAGTTTCTAAAAACTCTAAGGCAGTTACTTCTTTTTACCAAATTATTATGGGTAATGAGTCTGCTGATACAGGGGAATATAAGTGGGGAATTACTACTAATCAATCTTATTTACCATCAGACAATTCATCTTTCTTTGTAGATGAAAAGTTAAACTTGGTAGATTGGTTACGTCAATATGCAAAAACAGAAGAAGAGAGAGAAGAAGTACATTTAAGAGGTTTCTTAGGGAAAATGATTTTTAGTGGAGAAGAAGCGCTAAAAAAATGTAATGTATTATCTGGAGGAGAAAAAGTACGTTGTATGTTGTCTAGAATGATGATGACTAGAGCAAACGTTTTGGTATTAGATGAACCTACAAACCACTTAGACTTAGAATCTATCCAGGCTTTAAACAACTCTTTAAAGAATTTTAAAGGAACAGTTTTATTTTCTACTCATGACCACGAATTTGCTCAAACAGTAGCGAATAGAATTATTGAAATTACACCTAAAGGAGTGATTGATAAATACGCTACTTTTGATGAGTATTTAGACGATCCAAAAATTAAAGAATTAAGAGCTAAAATGTACGAATAGTATATTTACAACCATAAGTAAAAATCCCATTTGAATTTCAAATGGGATTTTTTGTTTTTAAAACGCAATAGAATTTCATTTGGCTTAATGTTATTGGTTGTAAGTCTTTTTTTCTATTTTTATTTGCAGATATCTATATAGTTCATGGAAAACAAAAAACATAAAATTTTATTGGTAGAAGATGATGTAAAAGTTTGTTCGTTTATCAACCAAGGATTAACAGAGCAGAATTTTGAAGTGACCATTGCATTAAATGGAGCTCAAGGTTATGAGTTGGCTAGTACCATTAATTTTGATTTACTCATTTTAGATATCATGTTGCCAGAAATGAATGGATTAGATATTTGTAAAGCAGTAAGAGTAAAAAACAATCAAGTACCAATTTTATTTTTAACAGCATTAGGAAGTACAGAAAACATAGCTTTAGGATTAAATAGTGGTGCAGATGATTATTTAACCAAACCTTTTAAGTTTATAGAGCTAACCGCACGTATTAATAGTTTGTTAAGACGTTCTGTAAATTTTAAACCACAAGATGTAGATGAAAATGTTTTTTCTTTTGCTGATGTAGAATTAAATGATACCACCAAAACGGTTACTAGGAATAATGAAAAGTTAAATTTAACATCAACCGAATATAAATTGTTGTTGGCTTTTTTAAAGTGGCCCAAAAGAGTTCTTTCTAGGGTAGAATTATTGGAGAACGTTTGGGGTGTTAATTATGATATTGGAACCAATGTAGTAGATGTTTATGTAAATTATTTGCGTAAAAAACTAGATAAAAACAATGGAGAAAAACTAATACATACGGTTATTGGAATGGGCTATGTTTTAAAACACAACGATGAAGACACAAACTAAAATACTGATATTTTCTACTTCAATTTTTCTGTCATATATCCTTATTTTTAGTGGGTTTATCTACTACTCAATTAGCGATTATACTTATACTGATTTCTATAAAAGATTAGAGATTAGAGCTATTACAATGGCTAAAATTGAATTAGAAAGTCATAAAAGTGTAGAGATGGTTAAAGAAATTAGGCAAGATTTTTTAGAAAAATTGCCTAATGAAAGTATTGTTGTTTTAGAGTTGAATAAAGATACTATTATAAAAACAGGACTTAATGTACCAAAATCTTTTATTGAAGAAATAAAGTTAAACGAAAGGGCTTTTTATCATAACGAGAGTATTTTTCATTCAGGAATAAAATACATAACCAAAGGGAAAGAGTATTTGGTAATTGTTTCGGCAAAAAATGAGTACAGCATTAAATTGGTTAAGTACTTAAGAAATTTATTGATTGTCGCTTTGGGTTTTTCAGTTCTAATTTTAGGCTTTTTAGTCTATGTATTTTCTAGAAGAATAATGAGGCCAATTAAAAAAATGGTGTCAGAAATTAAAATTATTAGCACGGAAAACTTAAATTTTAGATTGGTTGAACCTAAAAATAATGATGAGTTAAAAGTATTAGCTGCAGCGTTTAACGATATGCTAAATAGGTTAGAAACATCATTTGAAACGCAGAAAAACTTTATTAGCAATGCATCGCATGAATTAAACACGCCTTTAACCTCTATTATTGGAGAAGCAGAAGTGGTGTTGTCAAAAGAAAGAACAGTAAATGATTATATAAATTCTTTAAATACTATTCTAGAATCTGCAGGTAAGCTAAATAAAAAAACCAAAGCCTTGTTGTTTTTAGCTCAAACAGGGTATAATGGTAAAATTCAGCAAGTAAATGGTTTAAGAATGGATGAATTGGTGATTGATGTAAAAACTACGGTAGAAAAAATATATCCAGAAGCACAAATCCATTTAAATTTTGATTTATTACCAGACAATCCAGATACTTTAAAGGTAAAAGGAAATGAACAACTTTTGCATTTGGCAATATCTAATGTGGTGATGAATGCTTGTAAATATTCTGATTTTAAAAAAGTTGATTTGGCAGTTTTAGTTATCAATCAGCAAGTAATTGTTAGGGTTAGAGACGAAGGGATTGGTATACCAAAAGAAGAAATACAATATATTTATGATCCGTTTTTTAGAGCTTCTAATACATCAGAATATGGTGGTTACGGTATAGGGTTACCTTTAACTAGAAATGTAATGAAAATCCATAATGGAATTATTGTGGTAAACTCAGATCAAAATAAAGGAACTACTATAGAATTAAGGCTTCCGGTAGAAAATATATAAATTCTAATCTTATTCTAATGTCGCTTTAATCACATTTTAAGACACTAGATATAACTTTGTTTCAACAAAAGAAATAAGGTTATGAATAAAATTTTAGTTCCTACAGATTTTTCAATAGAATCATTATCATTATTAATTGGTGCTTTAGAAAATGAAAACAATTCAGTAGATATTGTTTTGGTTTATGGAATGTCTTTGCCTACATCTATAACAGAGCTGTTGTTTTTCTCAAAGCAAAAGTGCTTAGAAGAATTACAAAACATAGAGTTTTTAAATGCTTTATCTGATGTAAAGGAGGTGTATAAGGATAAAATCAATTCGATTACTTCAGACTTTTTCCATGGATTTAATAAAAATGCATTTCAAAATTACCTTCAAGGTCATGGAATTAATAAAGCATATATTCCAGATGATGGAAAATCAATTTTATCAAACAAAAGAAAAGGTTTTGATTTGATTTCTTTTATAAAAAAATCAGACACCGATATTTGTGAAATAAGATATCCAAACGGTGAGAATTTAAAACTAGTGGGATTTAATATGTTAATAGCTAACTAATGAAACACAAAGTTTTATACATATATGGAGCTATCTTTTTTGTGTGCACGCTTGTTGTTTGTTTGGTGTTAAATAATGCTAAAAATCCAAATGATGACATTGTAGGACTTTGGAAAGAGGTTGCTTGGAAATACGAAAAAACACCAAGTCACTATACCCTTGATTTTTCCAATGAAGATAAACAAGTGATTACAGAAAATATGATGATTCATAAGGCCGAGGTTTGGGAATTTATGCCTAATGGAGAAATTAAGTTAACCCAAGAAAATGGTGATGTAAAGCTGTTAAACTGGAGGTTAAAGGGGAGAGGACATGTTCTAAAACTGATTGAAAACAATGTGAATAATGAACATTACAATCTTTATTATGTAGGAGAAAATATTTTAGAATTACATTTTAGAACAGATTTACAAGCCAAAGGAATAGTAAAATTGACTTTTAAGAGAATTAATAAAACAGAAGAGTATGCTCAGAAAATTTAATAATAGTAGAACTGTTAAAGATAATATGCAATTGGGGGCTTTAACTGCTTTTTCGGCAGGTATGGTTAACGTGGTGTCTGTTATTATTTTCTTTGCATTTACGTCAAATGTTACAGGGCATTATGCTGTTTTGGCCGAAGAAGTAGCAAAAGGAAATTGGAATCAAGCATTTGTAGTGCTAACATGGATTTTCTTGTTCTTTATCGGTGGGTTTGTGTCAAATTTTATCATTATTAATTTTAATGATAAAAATACTTATATGGCTCATGCTACTCCTTTGATATTAGAAATGATTTGTTTGTTTTCGGTAGGGACATATGGTGCTTTTTATTATACAGAAACCTTATGGGAAACAGAAATAATGGTAGGATTTATGTTGTTTGCTATGGGGCTACAAAATGGGTTAACGGCTAGTATTTCTAGTTTTTCTATTAAAACGACTCATTTAACAGGTTTAACCACAGATTTAGGAGTTTTGGCATCGTTATATACTAAAAAGAAATATAGAAAAAATAAAGCATTAATCGCAAAAAGGAAAGTGTTGTTGTCTATTGTAAGTGCCTATTTATTAGGTGGGATTTTTGCAGGGATGGTGTACTTAAAAATTCAGTTTTTTGTGTTTTATGTGGCTTGTTTAGTAATTGGAGTTATTATTGGCTATGAGTATTATAAACTCAAAATTAATAAGTTAATACGTTATAAAAGGCAAAGATTTTCAAAGTTAAAGAAAATCGCCGCTTAAAAAATAGTAGTTAAGTTTAGTTAGTTTTTTTATGTAAAAGCCCCCTCGATGTTTTATTGAGGGGCTTTTTATTGCTATATGTTGTTTTTATTTATAGTTTATTAAAAGTATCGGTATAATTACCGTTAATGGTTGGAGTTCCATTTTTTATAACATTACCATGTATGGTAATGCTAGAGTTGGCTCCTAAGAAATCAATAGTAACATTATTATTGATTGTTACATCTCCATAAATGGTAACATCCCCTAAAACTTTTAAATTAGCTGCATTGTTAAATGTCATGTTTCCATAAACAATTAAAGTTCCTTCAACCTCAAGAATACCATCGTTAATAATTAATGAATTCCATGGGTTTTCAGCATTTCCTTGTGCCAAAGTACCACTCATTTTAAAATGTCCGTTACTGTTTATATGTAGTCCATTACTAACTGCTAAAGTACCACAAAAAGTAAGGTTTGCACTTACATTTAATCCCATTAAACTTGTAGATCCGCTATAGGCTTTGTTTTCGTTTGAATTTATATTTAGCCAATATCCTCCTATGTATGGAGGTAGGTTGGTGCAATCAATATTGGTTTCTGTATTGGTGTTGGCAACAGTTTTAATAATTTTTAAACCTCCATTTCCACTGGCTACAAAAATATATCCATTGGCACTTTTTACATAATTTGTAGATCCATCAATTTCTAAAGTTCCGATAGTGGTTATGTTTGAGGTTCCTTCGGTTAAATCGTGAACAGTTACTCCTGCAGCCCAGTTAGCCATAAATATATGCTCACTTTCTACTGTAACGGCATTGGTTACTATTTCATCAGGGTCTATGTTAGTGTCTGTAACAGTTGGTAGATCAATCGTGGTTAATTTATTTCCGTTGTTAATATTATAAATTCCTAACCCTTGTTTTCCTTCAGCAACTAATACATTGTTGTTGTAAAAATCAATAGTTCTTTTGGCTTCTGGAGTATCTGTACTAGTAGTAAAACTAGAAATCTCAGTTAAATTACTGTTGTGTACTGTAATCCCATCTGTACCACTTAATACTATAATTTTATTGTCATGTTCTCCTAAAGCCCTTAAATCGTTAATACTAACATTTTCTTTAAGAGTTAGGTTAGAAATATCATATTGTGCTAATACTCCATCAACTCCCGAAACACCATATATTCCGTTTTCATTAGCCAATACATCAGTAGCAACATAACTAGGAATATCTATAAGCGCAATGTTGTCGGTGGGTAAACCGTTTTCTAATTCCATCTTAATAAGTACAGCAGGGTGGGTTCCATCACTATTGATAGAGGAACTTGCTCCTGCAAGATATAATGCATTATTATAGTAATTTACAGCACTAATATCAGTATTAGGCAAAATAGCACTTAGGGCAATACTAGGGCTATTTGGATTAGAGATGTCTATAACATCAACGGCTCCTAAATATGTTGGGCCTTCAACATTATAAGAAACGTAAGCGTAATTTCCGTTAATAGCTACATGTGTGGCTCTTAAAGTTGTTCCATTGTGTTTTGGAGCAGAAACTTCAGCAATTTGTATCAAAGGGATGTTACTTGCTATGTCAGATTCATTGATGGTAGAAGTTTTAAATGTAGCTTTGGTATTTTTTGCTTCCTCGGGATCTTCATCGGGGGCTTCTTTGATGCTTAATACTCCGGATTTTGAAGTATTTAATCTATCAGTTTGATTAGTGTTGTTAAGGATTACTTCTTTTTGTTCCTCTTTAATGTCATCAGTGTTTTTAGAACTACAACTAGCTACTAAAACTAATAATATCAAAAGATTTAATGCTGCAATTTTTTTCATAACAATTATGTAGCTAGGTGTAATATATCTATGTTAAGATAAACTTTTTAAATGAGAATAGATAAAATAAAATGACTCGTTGTTTGATTATTATGTGTTTTTTCTAAACCATTAAATTTTTAATATGATTAAAAGGCAGAGTTATATTTTTAAAATCGTTTAATAGAGATTTTGATAGTAAAACACATGAGTAGTGGAGGGTAGATGAAATAAATATACCTTATTAGACAATTTTTATACCCTTAGAAAAAAGGTTTTAAGGAACTTTACTAGAGTTGATTTTTAGTAGTAGTTGTGACTACTGAAAACAACAAGCAAAATAACTTTTAATCTTAAAATTATTAAAATCATGAAAAAAATTACTTTATTGGCAATTCTGTCAGCAATTTCATTTACAACATATGCGCAAAAGATTTATGATTTTGCTGCGGGTGCAAATCCAGGAGCGTGGGTTCAAGCAGGTAGTGGTATATCTGTAACTACTAGTGCAGATGGTTTAGTGTTTGAATATGGTGCAGGTACTCCTAGAATTGATATTACTCGAGGAGCGGATCCTTTTGTTGTATCTGATGGTACACATATGTTGGTTACTTTAATTAATAATAGTACGGAGATAGGAAGTTTCTCTGGTTTTTTTGATAAAAATAATGGTGTCGATACTGGAACACAATTTTTAGGTTTTCAAACAGGAGTGACTCCTGCGGCTGTGAAAGGGGCTGGTGTAGAAAAAACATATATTTTTCAACTAAGCTCAGGGAATTATAATAATGATTCAGGTGCTTTGACATTTAATGATACTGATAATATATCAAACATGGAGTATTGTGGAATTCGTTTTAGAAATGCTTCTGGTGCTGCTTTAACAGGAACTAGTGCGGATGATGGTAATTTAATTCTTAAAAAAGTGCAAATTGTTAATGCGGGTACAATTTTAAAAGAGAGTTATGATTTTTCAATTGATAATTCAGCTAGTTTTACTGGAGTAGATGGAACGGTTTCAGGAGGTACTTCTACTATAGATTTTGTTGCGGAAGGAGATAGTACTACACCAAAGTTTGGACAAAGTTTTTATGGAGTAGATGCATCATCAAATACATATGTTCATCTTGTAGTTGATTCTAATGAATCAAATGCAGACCAAATTAAGTTTCAATTTGTGGATGCATCAAGTACTACAAAAACATATGGAAATAAAACATTAAATATTGGTGCTTCTACTGTTGTAGATATTAATTTATCTGGTAAAACTGAGTGGACAGGTAATATTAGTGATTGGAATTTTGTTCTTTCAAATGTTGCTGAAACTAATGTAACTTCTGGTGTAGTTAAAATATCTAAAATAGTTTTTGATTCTAACCCAACATTAAGTTCTAAAAATATTGATAATACTTTATTTTCGTTTTCTCCAAACCCAGCTAAAAATTTTATTAATATTACAGGTGTTAACAAAATAAACAGTGTTGCAATTTATGATATGACAGGTAGACTGTCTCTAGAAACAAGTAACCTAGGGAACAACAGTGTTGATATTTCTGGATTAAACAACGGTCTTTATTTGGTTAAAATTAAAGATGTAAATAATAATATTTCGGTTAAAAAATTAATTGTTTCTAAATAACAATTTTAAGTATTCATTTTGGTTGACACCCCTATAAGTCAACTAAAGAAATATCTACCCTATAAAAGAAAACCACTATAGATTTAGGTCTATAGTGGTTTTTATTTTTTTATAGCCTTAAAGAGCTGTTTAAGGTTTATTTAGCCACTACTGTTGTTGATGTAACTATATATTAAGTTTTTAGGATAGTGGATTGTTTTCTTTCAGGAAAATTTATTATAAAATTATATTTTATAAGTATAATTGCACGCTACAAGTATTTAATATACATTGTAATTCTTTCAAATTTGGTAGATTTATTCTGAAATTATATAATATAAATTCAATGACTTCTAAAATATTTAAAATAATTATTGTAACAAGTTCAATCCTTTTTTTGGCATGTAATCAAACAATAAATGATGAAGATTCAAGTATTAAAATTGGCTTTTCACAAGGATTAGGTGGACATCCATGGAGAACTGCTATGAATTATTCTATGGAAATTCAAGCTTCTTTACATTCAGAAGTTGAGCTAACTATTTTAAAAGCTGACGATGTTGTAGAAAACCAAATTAAAAATATTCAAACATTTATTGATAAAAAGGTTGATGTTATTATTGTTTCTCCAATAGATTCAGATGCCTTGGTTCCTGTTGTTGAAAAAGCTTATAGTTATGGAATTCCTATTATTTTACTAGATAGAAAAATTAACTCTAACAAATACACTACCTATATAGGTGCTGACAATATTGAAGTTGGGAGACAAGCTGCACAATATATTGCTTCATCAACAAATAAAGAAATAAATGTACTAGAAATAAAAGGGGATGATAATTCATCTCCTACACGTGAAAGAAGCAAAGGATTCCATGAAGTTTTAGACAAACTTTCTAATGTTCATATTATTAAAAGTTTTAAAGGACTTCCTGTTGATGAATTTAAACATACACTTGACTCATTAAAAGACAATAAGATTGATTATTTATTTGCTTTTAATGATGACTTAGCAGGAAAAGCATGGGAAATTGCAAGAAAATCTGGAGTAGAAAATCAACTTAAATTTATTGGTGTAGATGGACTAAATAGTTCTGTTGGTGGAATTCAAATGATACTTGACGGAAAGTTTAGTGCAACTATTTTATATCCTACCGGAGCAGTAGAGGCTATTGAAACAGCTATTAAAATACATCGTAAAGAAACTGTAGCTAAAAGACAAGTACTTGGTACTACTATTATTGATCGTTTTAATGTTGATATTATGCGAAATCAATTTGATAAAATTGATGAACAGCAAGCTATTATTGAAAATCAAGTAAGTGCCATTAAAAAACAGAAACAATTGTACTATTCTCAAAACAACCTATTAAAACTATCTGTGTTTGTTTTAATCGTTATTTTAAGTTTAACCATCTATAGTATTTATTTAATTTTTACAGTAAGAAAAAGGAATAGACAATTAACTTTAAACAACGAAAAAATAACTATTCAAAGAAATCAAATTGAAAAAATAGCCAATGAAGTTAAAGAAAGTAACGATGCTAAATTTAATTTTTTCACAGGATTATCTCATGAATTTAAAACACCTATTACGTTGATATTGAGCTCCATAGAGTCTTTAAGGGAAAATTCAAAAAACAAAGGTAGTAAACCTAGTTATGAAATTGAATTAATTAATAAAAATTCAAACAGACTTTTAAGACTCATAAACAACCTATTAGATTTTAGAAAAATTGAAGACAAAATGTTTAACATGAGAGCTTCTAAAACCAACGTTTATGATTTTTCTAACGGACTTTATAGAGATTTTGAAAGCGAAGCAAAAAAGCGAAATATTAAGTTTGAATTAACAACAAACAACCAAGATTTAGAATTGTTTTTCGACAGGAATTTAATGGATAAAGTCTACTTTAATTTACTCTCAAATGCATTTAAATTCACTCCAGACAATGGTGAAATAGATATTATTATTCATGATAATAAAAAAGGGAATAATGTAACCATCACTTTTAAAGACAATGGTATTGGAATTCCAGAAGATGAAATGAGTAATGTTTTTGAAGCCTTTTTTAAAGGATCAAATAACCGTAAAAATAGCTCTGGAATTGGATTACATTTAAGTAAACAATTTATAGAATTACATTTAGGAAAAATAGAAGTAAGTTCTTTTCAAGGAACAGAGTTTACGATCACTTTATTTAAAGGAAACACTCATTTTAACGAAGATCAAATAATTACAGAACCTGAAGTTATAGACGCAAATCTTTTAAACATGACTTCTGAAATAATACCAGATGAGGACGACTATGCTGATGAAATAGTATCTACAGGAGATAAAGCCTCTATTTTGATTATAGAAGACAATAAAGACTTGTCTTTCTTCCTAAAAAACAAACTTCAAAATGAGTTTCAAATTATGTTGTCAGATGGAACTGATGCTACAGAGTTGGCATTTGAGCACATTCCAGATATTATTATATGTGATGTAAACTTACCCCTTAAAAATGGTTTTGAAATTTGTGAAATATTGAAGAATGATTTGAGAACCTCTCATATACCTACAATTATTTTAACTGCTTTGGGGAATCAAGAATCTTATATGCAAGGGTTAAAATCTGGAGCAGATTTATATCTTACCAAGCCATTTAACTACTCTATTTTAACACAATCTATAAAATCACTGCTTTACAATAGAGAAAAATTAAGATATTATTATACAAATAACATTAACAAGCTTACTTCAAACAAATCTTTTGGGAATATAGAGCAAGAATTTGTAAGTAAATTAAATGGTTTTATTAACCAAAACATAGATAATTCTGATTTCTCAGTTGAAAACCTAGCAGAATCACTACACATTTCTCGTGTGCAATTATACAGAAAAGTAAAAGCTATTTTTGGCATTAACGTAAGTGATTACATTAGCAACCTTAAGTTAGATATTGCAAAAGAAATGTTGGATAAATCTACTTTAACCATTTCTGAAATCGCCTATAAAAACGGATTCTCATCTCCTAATTACTTTTCAACAGTTTTCAAAAATAAATATGGAATGTCTCCTAATTCATATAGAAAATCTAATTCTAGTAAAGATAATGAATAAGTATAGTAAACAAACTATACTACTGATGTAACATATTCTTAACCTAATGTTACATCAGTATAATTTTATGTTACATTAAAAGTCAAACATAAAGTACCTAAGCCCCTTTATTACTATGGATTAGCGAAAATATTAGGTTTCTATTAAAAAAACAGAATACTTTGAAACATCTTTAAAGTAAAACTCTCTATTTCATTAATAATTTAGTTGACAACTAAAATATTTAAGAAAATGAGAAAAATTTTAATGTGGTCTATTACAGCAGCTTTAGCAGGTTTCCTTTTTGGATTTGATACCGTTGTTATTTCTGGTGCTGATAAAAAACTACAGTTGCTCTGGAATACTTCAGATGCATTTCATGGATCAGTTGTCATGGCTATGGCATTATGGGGTACAGTTATCGGTGCTCTTTTAGGAGGAATTCCAACCAATAAAATAGGAAGAAAACATACCTTATTAATTATAGGTATATTTTATGCAGTTTCGGCCATTGGGTCTGGAATGGCAAATGATCCAATTACTTTTGCAGTTTTTAGATTTATTGGTGGACTTGGTGTAGGGGTCTCTACTATTGCTGCTCCAACTTATATTTCAGAAATTGCTCCAGCCAAAGATAGAGGTAGATTGGTATCTCTTTACCAATTTAATATTGTGTTTGGAATTTTAGTGGCTTTTTTATCTAACTATTTATTAAATGATATAAGTGAAAACGACTGGAGATGGATGGTGGGTGTAGAAGCTATTCCTGCAGTGGTTTATATACTTTTCGTTTTTACCATTCCGCAAAGTCCACGTTGGTTAATTTCTAAAGGAAGAATAAATGAAGCTAAAACGATTTTAAACACCATCGATCCTAATCAGGATGTAGAAAAAATAATTCAAGGAATTAACAATAGTAACGATAATTTAAAGCATGAAAATATTTTCATGAAAAAATATAGGTTTCCGTTAATCTTGGCCTTTTTGATGGCTTTTTTCAATCAATTATCTGGAATTAATGCTTTTTTATACTATGCTCCTAGAATTTTTGAAGAGGCTGGCTTAGGGGAACGTACTGCTTTGTTAAGTAGTATTGGTGTAGGTATTACCAATATGATTTTTACTTTATTAGGTGTGTTCTTAATAGATAAATTAGGAAGAAAAACACTTATGTATTTTGGGTCTATAGGCTATATTATTTCATTAGGATTAGTCTCTGCTGCATTTTATTTAGGATGGACTGGAATGGCAGTTCCCATTTTTTTATTCCTATTTATAGCTTCTCATGCCATTGGTCAAGGAGCTGTTATTTGGGTTTTTATATCAGAAATATTTCCAAATCATTTAAGAGCTTCAGGACAAGCATTTGGAAGCTCAACTCATTGGGTACTTGCTGCTATAATCCCTTCTTTAATTCCCTTTTTATTCTCCTCTATTGGAGCAGGAACAGTGTTTCTCATCTTTACTATAGCTATGGTGTTTCAATTGATCTTTGTAAAATTTATGATGCCTGAAACCAAAGGAATTACACTAGAAAAATTAAGTCAAAAACTAGAAAATAAATATCAATGAAAAAATTTACACTAACAGGACTACTCCTTATAGCCATAATAGGCTGTAACAGTATTCATAAAAACGAGAAAAAGAGTTCTTTAACATTAGAAAAAAAGGTTGTTCTTACTGAAGAGCAATTATACAGACCTAATTTTCATTTCACACCTGAAGAAAATTGGATGAATGATCCTAATGGAATGTTTTATTTAGACGGAACTTATCATTTGTATTTTCAGTATTACCCAAACGAAAGTAAATGGGGCCCAATGCACTGGGGACATGCCACTAGTACAGATTTAATAGCTTGGAAACAACAACCTATTGCTTTGTATCCAGATAAATTAGGATATATATTTTCAGGAAGTGCAGTGGTAGACCATCACAATACTTCTGGTTTTGGAGATGGAACTCAAACACCAGTTGTTGCTATTTATACCTATCATAATCCTATTAAAGAAAAAGCTGGGAAAATTGATATTGAAAGTCAAGGAATAGCCTATTCATTAGATAACGGAATGACTTGGACAAAATACTCAAACAATCCAGTTCTTAAAAACCCAGGTATTAAAAACTTTAGAGATCCTAAAGTTACTTGGGATGATATTCATCAACAATGGATTATGACTTTAGCAGCCAATGACCGAGCACAATTTTATAGTTCAAAAAACTTAATAGACTGGACATATTTATCAGAATTTGGTCAAAATATTGGTGCTCATGGAGGTGTTTGGGAATGTCCTGATTTTTTTCCAATGAAGATAAACGACTCTGCAAACACAAAATGGGTTCTGTTGCAAAGTTTAAATCCTGGGGGGCCTAATGGAGGTTCTGCAACTCAATATTTTATTGGAGATTTTGATGGAAAAACTTTTAAGTTAGACCCTCTGTTTAAAAATCAATTAAGTAAAAAAGAAGCTTTGTGGTTAGATTCTGGAAAAGATAACTATGCAGGTGTTACTTGGAACAATAGTCCTAGTGTAAACCCTACTTATATTGGGTGGATGTCTAACTGGCAATATGCACAGGAAGTACCTACAAAAACATGGAGAAGTAGTATGACACTACCAAGGGAACTAACATTATTACAGGTTGAATCAGGGTATAAACTAATCTCAACACCAGTATCACAATTGGGTAATTATTTTAAAGAAACCATTATTAAAAAAGATATAGTCTTTAAAAAGAATACATCACTATTAAAAAGTGAAGATCTAGACTTGTCCAAATCGGTAATTGATGTTAGTTTAAAAAACATGAAAACTGATATCTATACCTTTTCGTTAAATAATACTATTGGAGATACCTTGGAGTTTGGAATTAACAACAAAGAAAATTTCTTATTTATAGATCGTAAAAAATCAGGAATTATTAACTTTTCTAATGAATTTGCAAACAAAATATCAAAAGCAAACTTAGACAAAAGACAGAGCTCTGCAGCATTTAAAATCATATTAGATAAAACATCTATAGAGGTCTTCTTTAATAATGGAGAAGAGGTATTAACTGAAATATTTTTCACAAACCAACCATATATGAACCTTTCTATTGAATCTTCGGGGAAAGATGCAGAAATATCGATATTAAAGGCTAACCAATTAAACATAAACTAACTATAAAAACTAAATTATGAAGTATAAATTAATTCTTTTATTCTTTCTTCAGTTCACTGTTTTAATGGCTCAAGAAATAGAAGTGAAAGGTACTGTTGTATCTTCAGAAGATAACATGGCATTACCTGGTGTATCTATTGTCATCAAGGGAAAATCAATTGGAACCATTACCGATTTTGACGGAAATTTTATCATCAATAATATCTCAATAGGTGAAAGTTTAGAGCTTAGTTATTTAGGATATACAACTAAAACTGTAGTTATAAATAACAATGCTACTCTAAACATCAAACTAAACCCTAGTAACGAACAATTAGATGAAGTAATCGTTACTGGATATACCTCACAGAAAAAAGCAGACATTACTGGAGCTGTTTCTGTGGTAGATATGGATGAACTCAACAAGCAAACAGAACCTAACCCTATAAAAGCTTTACAAGGTCGTTTAGCAGGAGTAAATATTTCTACAGATGGTTCTCCTAGTGGAGGAAATACTAAAATAAATATTAGAGGTATTGGTACTTTAAACAACACCGATCCTTTGTATGTAATTGATGGAGTACCAACCAAGGGAGGTATGCATGAATTAAACCCGAATGATATTCAATCTATACAAGTATTAAAAGATGCATCTTCGGCAAGTATTTACGGTTCTAGAGCTTCTAATGGTGTTATTATTATTACAACTAAACAGGGGAAAGAAGGAAAAATGAGACTTAATCTAGATTACTATTCAACCCTATCTAACTATGCCAATAAATTAGACGTTTTAAACGCTAAAGAATATGGACAAGTATTATGGCAAGCAAATATAAACGATGGTATAGATCCTAATACAAACAACTTAAGTTATCAGTTTAACTGGGGAGTTTATAATGGAAAACCTACACTGAATAATGTGTTAGTTCCAGAATATTTAAACACAGAGCAAACCATTAAGTCTTCAAACACCAATTGGTATGATGAAATTTCTCAATTAGGAAAAGCCAATTCGGTAAACCTATCTATGTCTAATGGTTCTGAAAAAGGAGCTTATATGTTTTCTTTGGGATATTATGATAATGTGGGAATTGTAAAAACTACTAATTTTAAACGCTTGTCTTCTCGTATCAATTCTTCATATAATTTTTTTGATGGAAAATTAAAAATTGGAGAAAACTTTACTATCAACAGAACCAACGAGGTTTCAGATCCAGGAGTTTTAGATCCTGCTTTAAGAGCTTTACCTATTATTCCTGTTCGAACTGTAGATGGAAAAGGATGGGGAGGTCCTGTTGGAGGAATGAATGACAGACAAAACCCTGTTAGATTATTAGAATACAATAAAGACAATGGTTATAGCTATATGCGTTTGTTTGGTAATACTTATGCTGAGTTAAAGCCAATAGACAACCTTACTTTTAAAACTAGTTTTGGTATTGATTTTAGTGATTTTTACAAAAGATCTTTACAACGTAGTTATGTTTCTGGATATCTAAAGAACGATCAAAACTCTGTTTCTATTGAGCAGTCAAACAATCTAAAATGGACATGGACTAATACTGTACAATATGATTTAAAATTGAACAATCATAATATTAATTTATTAGCAGGTACAGAGATGTTTAAAGAAGATGCGAGAAACACTACTTTAAGAAAAGAAGATTTTATAACAGAAGATCCCGATTATATGTATCCGGATGCAGGTACAGGAGAAGCTTATACTTATGGTTCAGCTAGTTCGTATAGTTTATTATCCTATTTTGGGAAAGCTACTTATGATTATGACAGCCGTTACTTATTTTCTGCAACCATTAGAAGAGACGGTTCTTCTAGATTTGGAAAAAACAATCGCTTTGGTACCTTTCCTGCCTTTTCTGCAGGATGGAGAATTAACAAGGAAGAATTTGCTAAAAATAATTTAGCCTTCTTTTCAGATTTAAAACTACGTACAGGTTGGGGACAAACGGGTAATCAAGAAATTAGTAACGAAGCTATTTATTCTTTATACTTAGCCAATTATGCTGGTGGGGATCCTACTTGGAACACCTCTTACGGAACTGCTTATGACTTATCAGGAGCAGGTTCAGGGTTGTTACCTTCTGGTTTTATTGCCACTCAAACAGGAAACGATGATTTAAAATGGGAAACTACCACTCAAACAAATATTGGTCTTGACTTTGGTTTCTTTAATCAAAGATTAACAGGTAGTGTTGATGTTTATAAAAAAGTAACTGAAGATATTTTAGTACTTCCTCCATATTTAGGAGTCATTGGTGAAGGTGGTAATAGATGGGTTAATGGAGCTTCTATGGAAAATGAAGGAATTGAATTTGCTTTGAATTATAAAAACAATACTGACTGGGGATTAAAATATGAAATGTCGGCAAACCTTTCTGCAAACAGAAATCAAATCACAAAACTTCCAGAAGAAGTAAAGAACAATTACGGAGGAAATGGTCTAGATGATAATATTCTAGGAAGACCTATTAATTCTATGTACGGACATGTAGCCGATGGACTGTTTACATCACAACAAGAAGTTGAAAACTCTGCTATTCAACCTGGAAAAGGTTTAGGACGTATTAGGTATAAAGATTTAAATAATGATGGTGTTATAGACAGTGAAGATAGAACGTGGATAGGAAATCCAAACCCTGGTTTTAACTATGGATTTAATGTTTCTTTAGGTTATAAGAATTTTGATTTGACAACTTTTTGGCAAGGTGTAGGTGATGTAGATGTAGTTAACCAAACAAAGTATCAAACCGATTTTTGGAGTGTTGATGATGTAGGATCAAACAAAGGAACTCGATTATTAAACGCTTGGTCTCCACAAAATCCAACTTCAACTATTCCTGCATTAACAACTGTTGACAGTAATGCAGAATCAAGGTTTTCAACTTATTATATAGAAAACGGTAGTTACTTAAAACTACGTGTATTACAATTAGGCTATACAATACCTAAAAAAATAACAGAAACTTATAAAATCCAAAACTTTAGAGTATATGTAAATGCTCAAAATTTACTAACTATTAGTTCCTCTAGTTTTACAGGTATTGATCCTGAAAACCCTGGTTTTGGTTATCCTTTACCATTAACAATTACTTTAGGATTAAACATTTCACTTTAATTAAAAACTCAATAATCATGAAAACGATTGTATATATATTTAGTTGTTTATTATTATTCACAACTGTGTCCTGCGAGGACTTTTTAGAAAACAAACCAAAGGGCGTATTGTCTGAAGAAGATGTTATTAATGCTGATAATGTGGATGGTTTTATTACTTCAGCTTACGCTGCTTTAGGTAACGACCATTATGACACCCCATTTAGTTTGTGGCCATATGGAAATGTTAGAGCAGATGATGCTTATAAAGGAGGTAGTGGAACCAATGATATTCAAGCCTTTCACTTTTTTGAAATCTCAAATAATATTCGCACTGACTTTGCCGAATTAGACAAACTATGGTATAATTACTATGTAGGGATTTCTAGAGCAAACAAAGCTATTGCAGCATTAAATCAGATTACAGAACAAGAATTCCCTCAAAAAAAATCAAGATTGGGTGAAATGCATTTTCTAAGAGGTCATTTTTACTTTATGCTTAAAATTATGTTTAAAAACATACCTTATGTAACTGAGGATACAGCCCCAGAAGAATATGGTTTGGTGTCAAACAGAGCATTAACTGACGATCAACTTTGGGAAAACATTGCTGCTGATTTTGAATTTGCAGCAAACAACACTCCACCTACCCAATCTCAAATAGGTCGTGTAAACCAATATGCTGCTTATTCATATTTGGCTAAAACAAGATTGTACCAGGCTTATGAACAAGATGAGGATTACAATGTAACTAATATCAATCAACAAATACTACAAAAAGTAATTGATGCTACAGGTCAAGTTATAGGAACTTATTCTTTAGAAGCTGATTTTGGATTTAACTTTTTACCAGGTAGTTATGAAAACGGTTCTGAATCTGTGTTTGCTGTACAGTATTCAGATAATGATGGAACTTTGCATGGAAGATTAAATTTTGGAGATGTATTATCGGTACCACAAGGTTTGGGTTGTTGTGATTTTCATAAACCTAGTCAAAATTTAGTTAATGCCTTTAAAACTACTGCAGATGGATTGCCAATGTTTGACACTTTTAATGATACTGATTTAGATTATAATCAATTAAATAGTTTTGATGTAGATCCAAGATTATATCACACTGTAGCCATTCCTGGATTGCCTTTTAAATATGCAGAGGATTATATCTATGAAGAAAACTGGAACAGATCTCCTGGAACCTATGGATATTTTGCTTCTTTAAAAGAAAATGTACAACCTGATTGTGACTGTTTTATAAACATCGATCCTTTTTACGGAAATTCAAAAAACAGAATCCTAATTCGTTATGCTGATGTATTACTAATTAGAGCTGAAGCATTGATAGAAATGGGACAACATAATGAAGCTTTACCAATCATTAATCAAATTAGAGCAAGAGCAGCTGCAAGTACAACTTTAACAGGTAGCTATACTTCAAACAATTTAATTAGTCAGTATGAAGATGGGGTAAACTGTGTATGGAGTCAAGATTTTGCTCGCAAAGCTTTACGTTGGGAACGTAGATTAGAATTCGCCATGGAAGGTTACCGATTTTTTGATTTAGTTAGATGGGGAATTGCTTCAGAAACATTAAACGAATACTATGCTGAAGAGAAAACAAAAAGAGGATATTACCTAGATGCTGGTTTTGACAAAAACAAAGAAGAATTTTGCCCTATTCCTTTGGCACAAATTAATTTCAGTCAAGGTTTGTACAAACAAAATAAAAGATACTAACTCTAAAAAAGCTAAACGATGAAAAAAATAATAAATAAACAAATAGGATTGCTGACTTGTGTCCTTCTATTTTTAGCGAGTCTTTTATCAGCTTGTGAAGACAACTTTGATGAATCTGCTTTTGTTACCAATGTTTCGGTAAACATCAATTCGTTTACTGTAAATAATATCAGTGCAGAAATCAATAATCAGGAAAGTAAGATAACAGCTACGCTACCTTATGGAACAGATATTACAGCTATTGTACCCGAAATTACTATTCCAAACGGAACTACTATTATCCCTAAAATAGGAACGAGTATTGATTTTAGTAATACTGTAACTTATAATGTTTATGGTGGAAATATCTTTAAAAAATATGCGGTTAACGTTAGTACTCAAAAACCCATTACAAGTTTTAAGATTGGAGAACTTTCTGCAAGTATCAATCATAATTCAAAAGTTATTGCGCTTACCATGCCTGAAGGCACTGATCTTACAGCATTGCAACCTACCCTTGAATTATCTGAAGGAGTGACTGCTAGTATTACCTCTGGTAGCACTATTGATTTTTCTAGCCCAGTAAAATTCAATGTAATTTCAACAGGATTAACAGAAGAATATACAGTAAATATTACGACTCCTCTTAGTGGACCTGTTATTGCCTTTTTAGGAACATCGGCTTCTAAACAAGCAATCTCAAATTTAGATGAAATTGCTGCATCAGACTGGTTGTTTGCCAACTACTCAGGAGCTCAGTACATTTCTTTTACAGATATTAAAAACGGAGCTTCTTTAGAAGGTATTGATGTTATTTGGTGGCATTATGATGAAGCTACTAGTCTACCAACTATTGCTTTAGATGCCAGTGTTACAACTGCATTAAAAACATATCAAACTAATGGAGGTAACTTATTATTAACCACATTTGCCTCTCAATATGTAGAAGCATTGAATATTGTTCCTTCAGGTAAAGGGCCTAATAATGTTTTTGGAGATTTTCCGCCAAATGGGTTTGTAGATGGTAATTCATGGGGAATGTCATTTGTAAGTCATGAAGATCATCCTATCTTTTTGGGGTTAGACACTTTTGCTACAGGAAAAGCCAATTTATTAGAAGCAGGAACATTTAGATTAAACCATACTGCATGGTGGTTTTTACCAGATTGGGGAGGGTATAATGATGGTGCTGGATGGAGAGAACAAACCGGAGGAAATAATCTAGCTAGTGAAGCATGGGATGATGGATTAAACGGTCGTGTAACCATTGCTGAATTCCCTGGAGGTGCTTCAGATATCAAAACAGTTGTTATTTCTATGGGAGCTTATGATTGGTATAACGAAGATGACAGCAGTGGAACACCAAGTCAAGCCAATGGTTTTATTGATAATATCAAACTTTTAACAGCAAATAGTCTAAACTATTTAGCAGATAATTAAAATTTAAAAAAGATGAACTTAACTAATAAAATATTTATATACCTATCCGTGTTTAGCATTTTAGCTTGCTCAAATGATGATGACGCATTTACTCAAGTCCCTGTAGACCCAGGGACTCAAACAAACGTATATCCATTGCCACCAGAACAATGGTTAGGAGAAACAGATCCTTACTACACCTCTGGTTATGTAGGAGATATTATGCCTTACTATAACGATGGTAAATTTAATTTATTCTTTTTACACGATGCCAAAACAAAACCTGCTGGTAAAGGGTTTCATGATATACATAACTTTGAAACAACTAATTTTACAGAGTTTAATTATAAAGGTAGAATGATTCCTTATGGAGTTTCAGATGAGCCTGATTTTGGAGTAGGAACAGGTTCTGTGGTTAAAGTTGGAGATACCTATTATTTTTACTATACAGGTCATAATGGAAACACTCCTTTTGTTCAAAATAACCCTAGAGAAAGTGTTTTGTGTGCTACGAGTACAGATTTAGAAAATTGGACTAAAATAGATGACTTTAAGATAACTGCTCCTGCTGGTTATACTGATTTTGACTTTAGAGACCCACATGTATTCTATAATGAAGAAGATGGGAAATATTGGATGTTGATGTCTACACAAACAGACCCTGCCAGAAAAGCTGTCGTTTTATTATTTACTTCTGATGATCCTGCAACAAATAATTGGACAGTACAAAACCCTATTTACACCACCACTCCACAAGAAAACTATTTAATGCTAGAATGTGCAGATATTTTTAAAATGGGAGCCTATTGGTATTTAATCTTTTCAGAAAACTGGAGTAATCATACAGGCACACATTATAGAATTGCAAATTCTCCTAACGGACCATGGACAACACCTACTATAGATCGTTTTGATGGAAGTTATTTATATGCAGCCAAAACTGCTTCTGACGGAAACAAACGTTACTTGTTTGGTTGGACTGCTAGAAAGTCACCAGAAAACAATACAGGAAATAAAGAATGGGGGGGGAATATTGTTACTCATGAAATTATTCAGAATAACGATGGTACATTAAATGTCAAACAACCTGAAGGTATTGTTCCAGTTTACACAAACAATGCAACGATAACTGTGGAAAACACAGTTGGTACTGTTACACAAAGCAACAATACTTTTACTTTAGATGGAACTTCTAATGATGCACTTGTTACTTTTAATAGTTTAAAAAAATCAAATCATATTGATTTTAAAATTGAGATGCAATCTAATGGAGATTTTGGAGTTTTATTAAATCATGACCCTGAAAATAATACAGCTTTTAAAATTGCTTTTGAACCTGGTTTTAACAGAGTAGCAGCTTACAATGTTAATGATGGAAATGATTTATATCTAAACCATGTCCCTTTTAATTTTACTGCTAATACTGAATACAAAGTCAGCATTACCACAAATGAAGATATTTGTGTGCTTTATATTAACGATGAGGTTGCATTTAGCAATAGATTATATGATGTTACAGGAAAAAAGTGGAGTTTTTTTAGTGAAAACAATCAAACTGTATTCTCAAACTTAACCTTAAAAAATCCTTATTAATATGTTTCATAATAAAGACCTAAAATTTGTTAGCTACGGCGAAGTATTGTTTGATGTTTTTAAAACTGCTAAAAAAATTGGTGGAGCCCCTTTAAATTTAGCCTTAAGAATTAAATCTTTTGGTTTTCCTGTAACTATGATTAGTGCTGTGGGTAATGATAAGGATGGAAGTACTCTTGTCGACTATATTAATAATCATGGAATAAACACTTCGGGAATTATTATAAAAAACAACTATGATACCGGAGTTGTTATAGTAGAACTTAGTAAGAGTGGTTCTGCTACCTATACTATTGAGTATCCATCAGCATGGGATAAAATAGAAATTAACCAAAGTCTAAAAAATATTGTTTCCTCTTCTGATGTTTTCTTATATGGAAGCTTGGCTTGTCGAGATGAAGTTTCTAGAACAACACTATATAGTTTGTTAGAAAATAATAAATCTTATAAAGTATTTGACGTTAATTTAAGAGCTCCACATTACAAAATAGATACTTTAAACAAATTAATGAGTCATGCTGATTTTATTAAGTTTAATGATGAAGAATTATTAGAAATTTCTGCAGAACTAGGTTCAACCTCAAAATCTATTGAAGAAAATATTCACTTCATTTCTCAATACACTAATACTGATTCTATTTGTGTTACAAAAGGGAAACATGGAGCAGTGTTATTGTGGAAAGGTATTTTGTATTATAATGCTGGTTTTTTAATAAAAGTAATTGATACTGTTGGAGCCGGTGATTCTTTTTTAGCTTCGTTAATTACGCAGTTACTGAGTAACGGAAACCCACAAAAAGCAATTGATTTTGCTTGTGCAGTAGGTTCTATTGTAGCAGGACACGAAGGTGCTAACCCAGAGATTAAAGAAGAAGATATTTACCGTTTTTTATATCCTCAACAATAAAAAATAATTATAAGTTTTAATACTAAAAGGCATCTAAGAATAAACTTAGATGCCTTTTTTTATAAATATAAATTGCGTACTACTAAAAAAAAACATTTAATTCTCTGCTAATTTATTTAATCATTCCTAATATTTTATTACTCTTTTAATTATATAATCAATCATATTAAGTTTAGACTTACTACACAAAACATAGTGTAACTAAATTATAAGTATTGGTTACATGGCTATAATTTAAAATTAAAAAAAGATTAAAAAAATCGTATAAACCAACATATACAGTGGGGTCTTTACATATTGTCGATCTACTTATCAAATTCTTATTAGTTTGAAACAAATACAAAATAAGCTTTCCTTGATAGTTAATAGTTTAGGAGGTAATAAAACTATTATTAATAAACTTTAAATTATACTATAATGAAAACTATTACTTTAAAATTAATTGCTATCTTTTTTTTACTACAATGCTACAATTCGAAAGCACAATCTAAGAGCATCGCTTTTTTAGGACAAGCGCCTACTTATAATGATAATATCCCTGCTGCTGCTGATGGATTTACTTATGATGACGATAGAGCGGCTGCTGTTTGGTTTATGGAAGTTTTTATTCCGTCACAAGCAGATATTAGTGGAGCATATTTTTCATTTCAAGATGTAGCTGAAGGTGCTGATATCAGTAGCTATGATGCTATTTGGATACAAAGTGATGGAGCAACTTATCCTGAACGTTTAAATGATTGGCCTAGAGGAACTACTGAAGGAGATGGTGTTACAAGACACTGTGTAATTAAAGAAACTGGTTTTGAATGGAATGGTGGTGATGCTGCATGTATTGCTTTAGAAGATGCTTTTATTAGTAGTATTCGTTCTTTTTATGAAGCTGGAGGAAATATCTTTTTAGGAAACTATGCTGGAAAAGCTTTAGAGGTTATTGGAACTTTTGATGGATTAACAGATTCTGGGGAATATAGACCTAATCAAACTTTTGGTGATGTTACTGTAAATGCTGCGAATACTGCAGGTGGATGGAGTACTAACTGGAGTGGTGATTCTTTAAGTTCATATATTTTAGACATTACAACTGCCGAAGCTACTTGTTCTTTTTCTACACAATCTATTGAGTTTTTATCTGCTGACACTGAAAAGAAAAATCGTGCATGCCAATACAATTTAGATTTTGGAAGAATTTATGATGATGTTGGTGGAACAATTGCTGATAGAAGAACGGAATTTGAAAGTACTTTGAATGCAGAAATATTATTAGACAATTGTGATGGAAATGAAATCCAGGGAGCTCAATTCAATCCAAGAACAGGTGGACACGGAACTATAGTTTGGTACGGATCTGGAGTATATGATTGGTATGCTCCAGGAACAGGAAACAACAATAATGTTAAGTTGTTAACTAAAAACACCTTAGCTAGCCTGGCAGGTGTTACTTTAAAGACTAATGATATTAACTATAATGATGATATTTCTATATATCCAAATCCTGTAGTTAATTATTTAAAAATCAATTATACAGGAAGAATTAAATCGGAGATATACGATTTAAGCGGCAGAAAAATATTAGTAACTACTTCTAAAAAGGTAAATTTTAGCGATTATGCAAATGGTATTTATATTCTTAGAGTGACTGATATTGATTCTAAGAAAACTTATTTTTCTAAAATTATAAAATAATATATCCTCTTAATATTTTTAATTAGACTAAACGATACATCAATAATTAGGTGTATCGTTTTTTATATATACAAATAAAGGATCAATGGGATCAAGGATCAATCCCAAAAGTTGTGTTTTGATATATAATAAAAAAAGCTCTCAAATTTCTTTGAGAGCTTTCGCGGTCTGGACGGGACTCGAACCCGCGACCCCCTGCGTGACAGGCAGGTATTCTAACCAGCTGAACTACCAGACCGTTGCTGTTAGCGGTGGCAAATATACAACCTTTTTATAGTTGTGCAATAAAAAATCAAAACTTTTTTCAAAAAAAATAGCGGTGTAAAAAACACCGCTACCTATCTATTTCATTAAGAAAAGCTTAGACTAAATTTAGCCAAGTACTATCTTGTTTGTAATCTGTAATTAAGTTTGTGTTTTCTTGGAAAGTTAAAGAACTTACACAAGCAGTTACCTCGTGTTTTAAAGAAGTAATACATTCAGAAACCAAATCAGCTCTAAATCCTTTAATTCCTAAATCAATTACAAAGTTTGCAGAAACCACTCTACCAATAATTTTACCTAAGTCTACCATTTTACGCTGTGGCAGCTCCATATTAAGGTTAAAGTTTAAAATCTCTTTAAAGAATTCAGATGATTTAATAGTTAAATCGTATTCTTTTAAGAAGTCAAATAAGTTGGTGATTTTTTTACGTTTCATCAACTTCATTACAGCTTCAGATATTTGAGTGTATAACATTTCGTTAGACCCTTCAAAAATCATAAAAGCTCTACTGTCCATAATTCCTCTAGCACCAATGTTTTCTTCTTTGTAACCAGAAGAACCAGATAACTGTACTAAAGTTTGAGCAGAGGCTTGCATCATATCTGTAATTACAGATTTCATACTATTAGCTTCTACTTGATCCATTGCTAATTCATTGTCAATCCCACTGTGTTCAGCACTACGTGCACACATGGCAGAACATACTGTAAAAGCAGACTGAATGTTGGCTATTTGCTCTTTTACTTTATCTAAAGCTAATAAGTTTTTACCACCTACAATTCTGTTGGTACAGTGATCAATAGCTTCGTCCATCATTCTTTTAATGAATCCCATAGCCATACCAGGGAATTGCATTCTAGAACGGTGTAATAAGTCTAACATTAATTTAATACCTGTACTACCTCCTTCTAATTTTTGATTTTCAGGAACTTTTAGGTCTAATTTATTGTTTCCATAAGGAATAGCATATAAACCAGCGTTGTTGTAGTATTCATCAACAATAACTCTTTGTTCTGGATCTTGGTTATCAGCAATAAAAAAGTCGATATCTCTACCTAATCTTCCATCTTCTCCTTTTTTACGAGAGGTAATCAACCAGTAATCTGCTAAACCTGTTAATCCTTGCCAATGTTTATACCCTTGAATGTGGTATTTTCCATCTTTGTAAGTG
Source organism: Wenyingzhuangia fucanilytica (assembly GCF_001697185.1). Classification (GTDB taxonomy): domain Bacteria; phylum Bacteroidota; class Bacteroidia; order Flavobacteriales; family Flavobacteriaceae; genus Wenyingzhuangia; species Wenyingzhuangia fucanilytica. The sequence continues at coordinate 1,179,584 of NZ_CP014224.1, forward strand.
TTAGAAGTTTCCATACTTAAGGCATCTGACCCAAAACTAGGTTCTGTAATCATTAAACCTCCCATATTTCTTTCTTCTAGAAAACGCTTAAAAATTGGAGCTTTTACTTCTGGCTTAGCGTATTTAGCAACAGGTTCTAAAAATAATGCTATGTTAATTCCAAAAGTTAAGGATAGAGGTAAAGATTCGTAAGAAGCAGCTTCTAATATCCCTAAGCATTCTTTTACTTTTACTCCTCTTCCTCCGTATTCGGTAGGAATAGCTACTGATAAAGGCTTTTTAGCCATGATATCTCTAAAAACCAAAGAAGGAAAACCTCTTACTTGGCTAAACTTTTGGATATCATCTTTCTCATAAAAAACGCTTTTTAAAGTATCTTTAAAATCCTTTAAAAAAACATCATAAGAAATGTTTTTAATATCTTTAATTGACATAAATTTAATTGTCTTTACTAATTAGTAGTGCAAATATACAATTCTAAATAAGTATATATGGAATAACAAAGTTTTTATTGGCTTATTTATATTTAATTTTATAAAAATTACAAGTGCTGTTTTTAAATAATTTCTTAATTTTGATGCGTGAAAAATACAGTGACTACATATTTAACAAATTCTTTCTTTATTACCCTTTGGGGTTGTCATTGTTATTTATATATATAAACCGTAAAATCTTGAAATTTAATTGATATGATTTCCATTAAACATCAAGTACTGTTTTTTTTCTCAATCATTCCTACATTTATATGAAAATTTTAAAATTCGGTGGTTCTTCAATCGCCTCAGCAGCAAATATTAATCGCGTAATAGATATCTTAAAATCGACTAGCGAAAACACTCAAATCGCAGTTGTTTTTTCTGCTATTAATAAAACTACAGATGCTTTAATTAATACTGCATCAAAAGCTCAAAAACAAGATGATACTTATAACGTTGATTTAAGTGAGTTAGAAAATAATCATTTTGATATTGTTCGTGAATTAATTCCAGTAAACAACCAAAGTGGAGTATTAAGTGGTGTTAAAAAAATATTCAACCAACTAGAAAGTATTCTAGAAGGGGTTTATTTATTACAAGAACTTTCGGCAAAAACTAATGATACTATTGTTAGTTATGGTGAATTCTTATCAACTTTTATCATCACCAAAGCTTTACAATGTCAAGAAATTGATGCTGCATATAAAAATAGTGGAGAGTTAATTATTACCAATAGTAATTATGGTAATGCAACTCCTATTGTTGATATAACAAATAAAAATATTAAGGATTACTTTAATAGTAGTAACCACAACATTACTGTATTGCCAGGGTTTATTGCTTGTAGCGAACAAGGAGAAAAAACTACTTTAGGTCGTGGTGGGTCAGATTATACTGCTGCTATTTTAGCCGCTGCTTTAGAAGTAGAGCAATTAGAGATTTGGACAGATGTAAGTGGAATGTACACTGCCAACCCTAAATTGGTTAAACAAGCAAGGCCAATTACAACTTTGTCTTATAGTGAGGCAATGGAGTTATCTCATTTTGGAGCTTCTGTTTTATATCCGCCAACTGTTCAACCGGTTATGGATAAAAATATTCCTTTGTATATCAAGAATACTTTTCAGCCAGAAGATTCAGGTTCTTTTATTACCAATGAAAATGTAAAAGGAGGTGGTGTTGTTAAAGGAATTAGCCACATTGATAACATTGCTTTAGCTACGGTTGAAGGTAATGGATTGATTGGAATCCCAGGGGTTTCTAAAAGATTATTCAGTGCTTTATCAGAGAAAAAAGTAAATGTTATTTTAATCACTCAAGCTTCCTCAGAACATTCTATTTGTATTGCTATTGATGGTGGTGATGTTGAAAAAGCAGAGTTGGCTATTCAAGATGAATTTGCATATGAATTAAGTTTAGGAAAAATAGATCCTTTACACACTCAAACTAAGATGGCTATTGTAGCTATTGTTGGTGAAGAGATGAAAAGTCATCAAGGAATTAGCGGAAGAATGTTTAGTGCTTTAGGAAAAGACAATGTAAATATTCATGCCATTGCTCAAGGTGCTTCAGAAAGAAATATTTCTACAGTTATTGATGCCAAAAATGTTAAAAAAGCTTTAAATGGTTTACATGCTGAGTTTTTTGAAGGACATATTACCAAGTTAAACTTGTTTGTTGTTGGTGTTGGTAATGTTGGTGGAAAATTATTAGAACAAATAGAAAAGCAAAAAGCTTATTTATTAGATAAATTACAATTAAGTATAGAGGTTGTAGGTATGGCAAACTCTAAAAAAATGATTTTTAATGAAGAAGGAATTGATATTTCTGCTGATTGGAAACAAAACTTAATTGATAATGGAGAGGAATTAAATTTAGATTTATTCCATGAGTATGTAAAAGAAATGAACTTGAGTAATAGTGTGTTTGTAGATAATACTGCCAACGCAACCATTGCTGGTTTATACGCTAGTTACTTAAAAGAAAGTATTGGGGTGGTTACTTGTAACAAAATTGCTGCTTCATCTGATTATGAAGTATATGCTGAGTTAAAAAGATTATCTCAAGAATACAACGCACCATATTTATTCGAAACCAATGTTGGTGCCGGATTACCAATTATTAATACATTAAATAATTTAGTGCAATCTGGAGATCAAATTGTAAAGATTCAAGCAGTGGCTTCTGGTTCATTAAACTTTATTTTTAATTCTTTTGTTGGAGATGCTAATTTTGCAAAAATTGTTGATGAAGCTGGAGAGTTAGGATTTACAGAACCTGATCCAAGAATTGATTTAAGTGGGGTAGATGTAGCTCGTAAAATTTTAATTTTGGCTCGTGAAAGTGGTGCTAAAATGAATTTAGAAGATATAGAAAATAAAACTTTCTTACCTAAAGCAAGTTTAGAAGCCGATTCTATTGCTGATTTTAAAAAGACACTAATTGCTGAGGCTGCTCATTTTGAAGCTATCAAAGAAAAAGCCGCTGCAAATAATGCTGAATTAAAATATGTGGCAGAGTTTGTAAATGGTAAAGCAAATGTTTCTTTACAAGAAGTTGATAGTAAACATCCGTTCTCTAACTTACAAGGAAGTGATAATATAGTTTTATTCTTTACAGAAAGATATCCAGAGTTTCCTTTAATTGTAAAAGGAGCTGGTGCTGGAGCTGATGTAACTGCTTCAGGAATTTTTGCTGATATCATTAGAATTGGTAAAGGATAATTAAAGTTGATAAAGTTTTAAAGATAAAAGTTCATAAAGTTTGAGTTTGTAGGTTTTATCACTTTACAAACTTTCAACTTTCAACTTTATAACTATTTATAATGAAAGAAATAAAATTATTTTGCCCAGGTACTATTGCCAATGTTTCATGTGGATTTGATGTATTAGGACTTTGTTTAGATACTACTGGAGATGAAATGATCATCCGTAAAGTAGATACTCCTGGTGTTAAAATCACTAAAATTGTAGGTCAAGATTTACCATTAGCTACCGAAAAAAATGTGGCAGGTGTTGCGGTACTAGCTATGCTAGAAAAATTAAACAACACTACAGATGGGTTTGAAATTGAAATTTATAAAAACATTAAGCCTGGAAGTGGAATAGGAAGTTCTGCAGCAAGTAGTACAGGTGCTGTTTATGGAGTAAATGAATTGTTAGGAAAACCTTTTAACAATCATGATTTAATTGAATTTGCCATGAAAGGCGAAGAACTGGCAAGTGGTGTTCCACACGCCGATAATGTTGCTCCTGCTTTATTGGGAGGATTTACATTAGTACGTTCTACCACTCCTTTAGATGTAATTAAATTAAATACACCATCATTATTATATGCAACGGTTATTCATCCTCAAATAGAGGTAAAAACTGCTGATGCTCGTCAAATCTTAAAAAGTAAATTAAGATTAAAAACAGCCATTACACAATGGGGGAATATTGGGGCTTTGGTTAGTGCATTATATACAGAAGATTACGATTTGTTATCTCGTTCTTTACACGATGAAATTGTAGAACCTATTCGTTCTATTTTAATTCCAGCTTTTGATAAAGTAAAAGAAGAGTGTAAAAACGCTGGAGCTTTAGGTTCTGGAATTTCAGGATCAGGTCCTTCTATTTTTGCTTTGAGTAAAGGTGAAGAAACGGCTCATAAAGTAGCAGAGGCAATGAAAGCTGTGTATGATAAAGTAGGAGTTTCTTATGATATCCACATCTCTAAAATTAATGATCAAGGGATTAAAATTTTAGAATCTTGATTAAATAGTTGATGTAAAATATCAATTAAAAAATATATTAAGATGTCACTTCGAGTGATTTTTGAGGTACGAAAAAATTGTATCGAGAAGTAAATTATAAATATTTGGGTGTTCGAGCGGAGTCGAGAACAGAACAAACAATAAATAAAAAATGAAATATTTTAGTTTAAACGAAAAAGCTCCTAATGTCTCTTTTAGAGATGCTGTTGTAAATGGAATTGCTCCAGACAGAGGTTTATATTTCCCTGAAAGTATCACACCATTATCAAAAGAATTTATTAATAATTTAGATAATTATAGTAATAACGAAATTGCTTACGAAATCATTAAGCAATTTGTAGGTGATGAAATTCCAGAACAAGATTTAAAACAAATCATAGAAGAAACATTATGTTTTGATTTTCCTGTAGTTCCAATCGAGGAGAATATAGGATCTTTAGAGTTGTTTCATGGACCAACAATGGCTTTTAAAGACGTAGGTGGTCGTTTTATGGCTCGTTGTTTAGGGTACTTTAATAAAAAAGAAAAAAACGATAAAGATATCACTGTTTTAGTGGCTACTTCGGGTGATACTGGAGGAGCAGTAGCAAGTGGTTTCTTAGGAGTTCAAGGTGTTAATGTTGTTATTTTATACCCTAGTGGTAAGGTTTCTGATGTACAAGAAAAACAATTAACAGCTTTAGGACAAAATATTACTGCTTTAGAAGTAGATGGTGCTTTTGATGATTGTCAAGACATGGTAAAAACTGCTTTTTTAGATGAGTCTTTAAACGAATATAGAACCTTAACATCTGCAAACTCTATCAATGTAGCTCGTTGGTTACCGCAAGCATTTTACTTTTTCTTTGCTTACAAACAATTAAAAGATAAATCAAAAGACATTGTGTTTTCTGTTCCTAGTGGAAACTTTGGAAATATTTGTGCAGGAATGATTGCTCAAAAATTAGGGTTACCAATTAAAGAATTTATTACAGGTACCAATGTAAATAGAGTAGTTCCAGCTTATTTAGAGTCTGGAAAATACGAACCAAAACCAACTATTGCTACTATTTCTAACGCAATGGATGTTGGTGCGCCTAGTAATTTTATCAGAATAGAAAAATTACATGATTTTGATGTAGAAAAATTACGTAACAATTTAAAAGGATACTCTTATACAGATGCCGAAGCAACAGCAGCAATGGGGCATTTATATAAAAAGTTTAACTACGTTGCAGAGCCACACGGGGCAATTGGTTATTTGGCTTTAAAAAATTATTTAAAAACAGCAACCAATACACAAGGAGTGTTTTTAGAAACAGCTCACCCTGTTAAATTTATGGATGTTTTATATCCTGGAGTTGCAGAAACTATTGAGTTACCAGAGCAAATTAAAGCTGTAATAGACAAACCAAAGGTTTCTATTAAAATATCAGATTATAAAGGATTGACAGATTTTTTAAAGTCTTAAGATCTGTGCACATACACCACATGAAAATCCCCTTTTTGGGGATTTTTTTATTTATTTTTACCACTTACAATCATTACAATGAAAAATACAGCACTTACACACATACACGAAAAATTAGGAGCTAAAATGGTTCCATTTGCAGGGTTTAATATGCCTGTTCAATACGAAGGAGTAAAAGTAGAACACGAAACAGTAAGAACTGCTGTGGGGGTTTTTGATGTTTCTCATATGGGAGAGTTTTTGTTAGAAGGACCAAACGCTTTGGCTTTGATTCAGAAAGTTTGTTCTAACGACGCTAGTAAATTGGCTATTGGCGATGCACAATACGCTTGTATGCCAAATGAAGATGGTGGTATTGTAGATGATTTGTTGATTTATCGCGTTAAAGAGGAATTATATCTTTTGGTGGTGAATGCCTCTAACATAGAAAAAGATTGGAATTGGATAGAAAAGCATAACGATTTAAACGTGGCGATGAAAAATCTATCTGATATTTATTCTTTATTAGCCATTCAAGGTCCTAAAACAACAGAAGCTTTACAAAGTTTAACTTCTGTAGACTTGGCTTCGATTCCTTTTTACAAGTTTGTTGTGGGAGATTTTGCCGGAATAGAACATGTAATTATTTCAGCAACTGGATACACTGGAGCAGGAGGTTTTGAAATTTATTGTAAAAATGATGAGGTTGCCCAGGTTTGGGAAAAAGTTTTTGAAGCTGGAAAAGAATTTGGAATCAAACCTATTGGATTAGCGGCACGTGATACTTTGCGTTTAGAAATGGGATATTGTTTGTATGGAAATGATATCAACGATACTACTTCTCCAATAGAAGCAGGATTGGGTTGGGTAACTAAATTCAATAAAGATTTTATCAATAAAGAAAATATTTTAGCTCAAAAGGAAAATGGTGTTGCTAAAAAGTTAGTAGGTTTTGAAGTTGTTGACAAAGGAATTGCAAGACATGATTATCCTATTGTTGATGCGGATGGAAATAAAATAGGAATTGTAACTTCTGGAACCATGTCACCAAGTTTAAACAAGGCTATTGGTTTAGGGTATGTAACTACAGAGAATAGTAAAATTGGTGATGAAATTTATATTGAAGTAAGAAAAAAACAAATCAAAGCAAAGGTGGTAAAATTACCTTTTTATAAAGGATAATTAATTAAAACTCTTTTTTATGGAAATGATATATGTATTGTTAAGTCTTTTGATTGGTGCAGCTATTGGTTTTGCTGTGGCTAAAAAAATTAGTGCTTTACAGGCCGAAAAAGATTTAGCATCAACTAATGAGCAAATCAATTTATTACAAAAAGAAATAGAATATCAGCAAAATAGTGCTAAAGAAAATATAGCTAGGTTAGAACAATCTTTGTTAGATAGTAAAAAAGAGCAGGAAAAAATAGCTGAAAATGCTAAGATTGATTTAGAGCAACTTCGTCATCAAAAGGAAGAGCAGTTATCAGAACTTACTAAAGAAAAAGAAGTTTTGGCTGTTACTCTAGAAAGAGCAAATGCCAAAACAGAAGAACTTTCTACAGATTTGAGAGAAAACAAAGCTGAAATTGAAAAGTTACAGGAAAAGTTTACCAAAGAGTTTGAAAATTTGGCGAATAAAATTTTAGAAGAAAAATCTAAAACGTTCTCAGATCAAAATCAAAAGAATATTAATGATATTTTAAAACCACTTCAAGAAAAAATTCAATCATTCGAAAAAAAGGTCGAAGACACTAATAAAGAAAGTATTGATAGAAACTCAGGTTTAAGACAGCAAATAGAAAGTTTAAAGGACTTAAACAATAAGATGAGTAAAGATGCTGAGAATTTAACAAAAGCATTAAAAGGAGATAGCAAAACCCAAGGAAATTGGGGAGAAATGATTTTGGAGCGTGTGCTAGAAAAGTCTGGCTTAGAAAAAGGTAGAGAATATGAATTAGAGAAGAGTTTTGATACCAATATGGAATCTAAAACTCGTTTAAGACCCGATGTGATTATTAATTTACCAGACAATCGTAAAATGATTGTAGATTCTAAAGTAACATTAACAGCTTATGAAAAATTAGTCAGTTCTGAGGAAGAATCAGAAAGAACACAATATGTTAAAGAACACTTATTGTCGCTAAATAGACATATTGAACAATTAAGTGCAAAGAAATATTCTGAATTATATCAAATAGAATCACCAGATTTTGTTTTGATGTTTATACCTATAGAACCTGCATTTGCATTGGCTTTAGAACAAGATGCTGAATTATATAACAAAGCGTTTGCTAAAAATATTGTTATTGTTACTCCAAGTACACTGTTAGCTACTTTGCGTACCATAGAAAGTATGTGGAAAAATGAAAAGCAACAAAAAAATGCTTTAGAAATTGCTACACAGGCAACACGTTTGTATGAGCAGTTTGTATCACTAACCGAAGAACTAATAAAATTAGGTAAACAATTAAAAACTGTTGAAGGTACTTATGATACTACCATGAAAAAATTAACAGGTAGGGGGAACCTAATAGTAAAAGTTGAGAATTTAAAGCAACTTGGGATTAAAACAAACAGTAAAGAATTTAACCAAAAACTACTAGAAAGAGCCTCAGAAGAAGCATAACTAAATTTTTTTTCAGTTCTAACAAATTGATATTAAATAGAGTATAAAAATGCTTAAAAAAAGTTAATTTTTTGTTTTGCCATAACAGAGTTATGCTTTATATTTGCATCCGCAATGGCGAGGTAGCTCAGTTGGTTAGAGCGCAGGATTCATAACCCTGAGGTCACGGGTTCAACTCCCGTCTTCGCTACAAAAGTTCTTTTAACAAGATGATTACCAAATAAAAAAATAAGCGAAAGTAGCTCAGTTGGTAGAGCGTCAGCCTTCCAAGCTGAATGTCGCCGGTTCGAACCCGGTCTTTCGCTCTAATTTTTTTAAAATAATTAAGTATATTTACAGTATGCGAAAGTAGCTCAGTTGGTAGAGCGTCAGCCTTCCAAGCTGAATGTCGCCGGTTCGAACCCGGTCTTTCGCTCTAAGTTTTTTTTAAACTACCAAATATATTTAATTACGCGAAAGTAGCTCAGTTGGTAGAGCGTCAGCCTTCCAAGCTGAATGTCGCCGGTTCGAACCCGGTCTTTCGCTCTAAGACACCATTTATTTGGTGTTTTTTTTTGATGACCAATCGGGGTGTAGCGTAGCCCGGTCATCGCGCCTCGTTTGGGACGAGGAGGTCGCAGGTTCGAATCCTGCCACCCCGACAACTTTTCAGTTATTAAAACACCATTCATTATTAGTGAATGGTGTTTTTTTTTATAAAATTATTTTTAGGGAAATTGATGCTCTGTTTTTTGAAATCAACTTTATAAAACTTATCAAAAAAATATTTAAGGAGATTAAACTATCTATGTTTTGTTGAGTCTTAGTACTGTTCACAGAAAAATTGCACTAGAAACCAAGTAATACTATGAAATATATCTTTTTAATTATCTCTATTATATTTGTTCAGCAGGTTAATGCACAATCGATTGGATTTGAGATATCAGGAACTTTAATTTCTAATGATGATAAATTACCGTTAGAATCTGCTACTGTTTATTTAGAACGTAAAAAAGATAGTACAGTTGTTACCTATACTATTACAGATGCTAAAGGAAAGTTTTCTTTAGAGGGAGATACAAAAGATGCAGCACTAAACTTTAATATTACCTATGTAGGGTTTAAATCATATCACAAAGATTTAGATTTAAAAAAAGAGGCAATTATCGATTTAAAAGATATAATGCTTAAACCAGATGCGAACGAATTAAATGAGGTAGTTCTTAAATTATCACCACCAATTACTATAAAAAAAGATACCATAGAGTTTAATGCAAAATCTTTTAAAACAAAAAAAGATGCTAATGTAGAAGATCTTATAAAGGTTTTACCAGGGGCAGAAGTAGATGCCGAAGGAAATATAACAATTAATGGTAAACCTGTAAATAAAGTATTGATTAACGGAAAACCTTTCTTTGGAAACGATCCTACAATAGCAACAAGAAATTTTCCTAAAGATATTATTGAAAAAATTCAAGTATTAGATACTAAAACAAAATCACAAGCATTTACAGGCGAAGATAGTGATGGTGAAAATAAAACGGTAAACCTTGTTATTAAAAAAGAAAATAATAAAGGAGTATTTGGTAGAACTGCAGCAGGGATTGGAACAGATGGAAGGTATGAGTATGCAGGTATGTACAATAGTTTTGATAATGACCAAAAGTTTAGTGCTTTACTAGGAGGAAACAATGTGAATTCTCCAGGATTTAGTTTTGGAGAAATTAGAGAAATGTTTGGTGGAAGTGTAAATTCAAGAAATTTTGGAGGAGGTCAAGGTATTGTAACTTCGGACAATGTAGGGTTAAATTATGCCGATGATTATGGAGAAGATATAGAATTTACTTCTAATTACTTTTATTCTAGTAGTGATTCTGAAAACGAATCTTCATCAGAAAGAGAAGATATGTACGATACTTTTAGCAACTTTACTTCTTCAAAAGGTAAATCTGCTACAACCAACGACAATCATTCAGCTAATTTTGAAGTGGATATTAAAAAAGATTCTACTTGGTTAATTAATATTTCGCCTTCTTTTAGATTTTCTAAAAGTAGAACTGTTTCTGAAAGTGATCAGGTCATTTATGATGAAAATGGAAATGAAATAAACAATGCCAATTCATCTTCTAATGTTGCAAGTGATAATAGAAGTGCAAGTACAGATATTGATGTAACTAGAAAATATGGATCTAGAGGAGGTTTTTTTAGAGTTGGATTAGATGTAAGTGTAAGTAATTTAAATAGAGATGATTATTTACTACAGCAACGTGTGGTAGCTAACAATCCTTCTAAAAATTTTAATAGAGATTTATATTCTGCCATTGCAAATACTTCACAAGATATAGAAACATCACTTACTTATAGATTACCTATACTTTCTAAAAAGTTGTATGTAGATTTTAGCTATTCTTTTAATACGGATAAAAATACTTCAGACGAAAAAACATATGCTTTTGATACTAATACTCAAGATTATAGTAAAGATTTTGTAAATAATTTAAGTACGGATTATACCAATACAGATAAAAGTCATGTACCTCAAATGGGATTAAATTATTCTACAGAAAAAATTAGATTAAGATATAATGGAGCCTATCGTTTTAGAACTTTAGAGAATGTAGATGATTTAAGACCTGTTTTTAGTTTAAAAAGACAGTTTAATAATTTTGAACAAAACCTTAGTTTTAGATATCCCTTTAGCAATAAATCTTCTTTTAACCTTCGTTACAATCTTAGAAACAATCCACCTAGTTTGTCTAATTTACAAGCTTTTGAAGATGTAAGTTCTAATAACAATATTGTAGTGGGTAACCCAGATTTAAGACCAGAAAAGAATCATAATTTTAATCTGTTTTTTAACAATTTTGATTTTCAAAAAAGAACAGGATTTTATGGATATGCTAATGGAAACTTAACTTATGATCAAGTGGTTTCTAAAGTAACTATTGATGCTGCTGATGGAGATAGAAGAACGACTTATGAGAATGTAGACGGAAATTATAATGTATCTGCAGGAATTGGTGCTAGTAAAAAGTTTCAATTCACAGATTTATCTTCATTAAATGTTAGGTTAGGAGCAGGGCCAGGATATAATAGAACCGTAAATTATAACAATGATGTTCTATATATAAGTAAAGGACTTTCTATTAATCCTAATATGGGCTTAAGATATGAGTGGAGAGATATAATGGATTTAGAGTCAAGATATACTTTGTCATACTCAAATACTCAATACAATTTAGAATCTTTAATCGATAGAAACATAACTGCTCATAGAGTAGATATCAATACAACAACTATGGTTCCTAAAGGATTGGAATGGAGTAATTCAGTAAGTTATAATTACAATCCAAATGTAGCAGATGGTTTCCAAAAAAGTTCTTGGTTTTGGAACATGACAGTTTCTTATGCTGTGTTAAAAGACAAAGGATTAATATCTCTTAAAGCCTATGATTTGTTAAATCAAAACACAAACGTAAGAAGAACTGTTAATCAAAACTACATACAAGATTCACAAAGTACTGTGTTAAAACAATACTTTATGCTTGGCTTTAGTTGGAAGTTTAACACCTTAGGTGATAGAACCAAAGGAAAAAGAGGTAGTAGAGGTGGCGAAAGAAGAGGTGGAGGTTACCGTAGACACTAGTAAGTTACAATCTCCTCTTCTTTAAAGTGAAAAGCAATTTCAATAGCAGCATTTTCATCGCTATCAGAACCATGAATGGCGTTGTTGGTTACATTGGTAGCATATAAGTTTCTTATAGTACCTTCAGCAGCATCTTCAGGGTTTGTAGCTCCAATTAAAGCTCTAAAATCATCTACAGCATTTTTCTTTTCTAAAACAGCTGCAATGATAGGACCGCTAATCATAAATTCAATAAGGTTGTTATAAAAACTTTTGTCTTTATGAATTGCATAAAACTCAGCTGCTCTTTCGGGGCTAAGTTTGGTTAATTTTAAGGCTACAATTTTAAATCCAGAGTTGGTTATTTTCTGAATAATAGCCCCTGTATTTCCTTTTGCAAATGCATCGGGCTTAATCATTGTAAAAGTTCTGTTGTTTCCCATGTTAATGTTTTGTTGATGAGTTTTACGGTGCTAAGATACTTTTTTCAAAAAAAATAAGCAGCTTTGCATCCTCATTTTTAATTGTATTTTAGCAGCTTATGAATGCAAATGATATAAGCGTTTTAAAAACGTACTTTAAAGAGCCTAAGAAGATTGTTTTTGTGGCTCACAAAAACCCTGATGGTGACGCAGTTGGCTCTACAACAGCAATGGCAATGTTTTATAAAAAGTTAGGACATCAAGTACAAGTGGTACTACCTAATGGAATACCAGATTTTATAGCATGGATGCCTGGAGCAGATGATGTTTATAGATATGACTTGCAAAACATACAATCAAAAAGAGCAATTAACGAGGCTGATGTCATTTTTTTATTAGACTTTAATGCGTTGCATAGAGTAGGTGATGACATGCAAAATGGTTTAGAAGCTTTTAAAGGAGATTTTATCATGATAGATCATCATCAACAACCAGATGATATTGCCATGGTCACTTATTCTGACACTTCAATTTGTTCTACTTGCCAAATGGTATATCATTATATAGATGCACTTGGGCAAACAGATTTAATTGATGAAGATATTGCCACGAGTATTTATACTGGAATTATGACAGATACTGGATCTTTTCGTTTTCCATCAACCACAAGTACTACCCATAGAATTATTGCCGATTTAATTGATAAAGGTGTTAAAAATGCTGATATCCACAATCAAGTGTTTGCTAATAATTCTTATAGTAGATTGCAGTTATTAGGAAAATCATTGACCAATTTACAGGTGATAGAAGATTGTAATACAGCATATATAACTTTATCTCAAGAAGAATTAAAACAATACAATTATACTCGAGGAGATACAGAAGGAGTTGTAAATTATGCTTTGTCTTTAAAAGGGGTTGTATTGGCAGCTATTTTTATAGAAGATACAGATCAAGGAATTGTAAAAATATCTTTTAGATCAAAAGGAAAATTTTCGGTAAATCAATTTGCAAGAAATCATTTTGATGGAGGTGGACATGATAATGCAGCAGGAGGAAGATCTGTAATAAGCTTACAAGATACTGTAGATAAATTTGTGTCTATTGTTCCTAATTACAAACAAGAATTGTTGGTTTCTTATGAAATATAGTTGGCTATTTATTTTTGGAATACTTTTTGTTTCGTGTAATCACGATAATGCAAGAAGACCTATTAATAAAAAGAATTCATCATCAAAATATGAATATTCTATTGCTTTAAATCAAAAAATTAAGGAGCTAGAGGAGAATAAAATTAATGAATATATTAAAAAAGATTCTTTGTTAAGCTATACCCAATCTCCTTATGGTTTTGTTTATGCGGTCATAAAAAGCTCAAATCAACTTAAAAATAAGGTACAGAAAAGTTCTGTAGTAACTTATGTTAAGACGGTTTATAATTTAAAAAACGAGTTGATTTACAGTGAGATAGAAGAAACTATAGAGGTTGGAAAATCAAATGAGATAAAAGGAATAGAAGAGGGGCTTAAATTAATGCAAGAAGATGAGGAATTTAAATTTATTTTTAGTTCATTTGTAGCCCACGGATTTAGTGGTGATGCTAAAAAAATAGGTGCTAACACACCTATAGTAGTAAAAATTAAACTTTTAAAAATTAATAAATAATAAGAAAATGAATATCATTAAAGGATTAGCTTTAGGATTAGCAGTTACAGGAATGGTGTCTTGTAACCAACAAGCAGCAAGAAAAACAACATTAGCAACTGAAATGGATTCAGTTAGTTATGCATTAGGTGCATATGTTAACTTAAACTTTAAAGTAAGTGAAGACTTTAAAAACTTAGATCTTGATGTATTTAACCAAGCATTACAAGAATCTCAAGATACAGCTAAAACTTTGTTATCTCAACAAGAATTAGCACCAATCTTAATTGCTTATACTAAAAAAATAGCAGAAGAAAGAAGTGCTGGAGCTAAAGAAAAAGGTGAAGCTTTTTTAGAAGCAAATAAAAGTAAAGAAGGAGTTATTGTAACAGAAAGTGGTTTACAATACATTATTGAAGAAGAAGGTGAAGGAGAAAAGCCAACTGAAACAAGTACTGTAAAAGTTCACTATCACGGAACTACACCTGATGGTAAAGTTTTTGATAGTTCTGTAGATAGAGGTACTCCAGCTGAATTCCCATTAAATAGAGTAATCAAAGGATGGACAGAAGGTGTACAGTTAATGTCTGTAGGAGCTAAATACAAGTTTTTTGTACCTCAAGAATTAGCTTATGGAGCAAATGCACCTCAAGGAGGAGTGATTGAGCCTTATATGCCATTGGTATTTGAAGTTGAATTATTAGAGATTGTGAAGTAATTTTCACCATTAATTAATATAAAAAGCCCAATTAAGATTTTCTTAATTGGGCTTTTTCTTGTTACTATATTCAAAGCAGAAAGTTTATCTTTACGCTTTTAAAATTAAAAAGTATTCCATGAGCTTATTTCAAGATCAGCCTTTAAAAGTATATAACTCAATTAACAAAACAAAAGAAATATTTACTTCGGTAACAGAAGGAAATGTAGGAATGTATGTTTGTGGTCCAACCGTATACAGCAATGTGCATTTAGGAAATGTTAGAACCTTTATGAGTTTTGATATGGTTTTTAGATACTTACAGCACTTGGGGTATAAGGTTCGTTATGTAAGAAATATTACGGATGCTGGTCACATGGAAGATGATGCAGATGAAGGGGAAGATAAAATTGCTAAAAAAGCACGTGTAGAAAAGATAGAACCAATGGAAGTTGTACAGCGTTATACCTTGGATTTTCATCATATTTTACAGCAATTAAATAATTTACCGCCAAGTATAGAACCTACTGCAACAGGACATATAATTGAGCAGATAGAAATTATTAAAGATATTCTAGACAAAGGTTTGGCTTATGAAGTAAACGGATCTGTTTATTTTGATGTGCTAAAATATAACGAAAGTAAAACCTATGGGGTGCTATCAGGTAGAAAGATAGAAGAAGCCATTCACAATACTCGTGTTTTAGATGGACAATCCGAAAAGAAAAACCCTCAAGATTTTGCATTGTGGAAAAAAGCGAGTCCGCAACATATTATGCGTTGGCCTTCTCCATGGGGAATTGGTTTTCCAGGTTGGCATTTAGAGTGTACTGCTATGAGTACAAAATATTTAGGAGAAAAGTTTGATATTCACGGTGGAGGAATGGATTTAAAGTTCCCTCATCACGAATGTGAAATTGCTCAAGCAGAAGCTTGTAATGGTCATAATCCAGTAAATTATTGGATGCATGCCAATATGTTAACAATGAACGGACAAAAAATGTCTAAGTCTACAGGAAATAATATTTTACCTGGAGAAATTTTTAGTGGAGAAAACAATATTTTATCAAAACCGTTTTCACCAGCTGTGGTTCGTTTCTTTATGATGCAAGCTCATTACCGTAGTATTTTAGATTTTTCTAGCGATGCTTTAGAAGCTTCAGAAAAAGGATACAATAAATTATTAGAGGCACTTAAAAATTTATCAAATATAAAAGGAGCTAAAACATCTACTTTAGATGTGATTACTTGGAAGCAGCAGTGTTATGATGCTATGAATGATGATTTTAATACGCCTATTTTAATTTCAAACTTATTTGAAGCAGTTAAGAATATCAATCTTTTAAAAGAAGGAAAAGCCAGTTTAACACAAGAAGATTTAGATTTATTTACAAATGCTTTACACGCTTTTGTTTTTGATGTGTTAGGTTTGGTAACCGAAACTTCTTCCCAAGGTTCTGATAAGTTAGAAGGAGTAGTAAATATGTTAATAGGTATGCGTAAGCAGGCTAGAGACAATAAAGACTGGGCTATGAGTGATTTGATTCGTGATGAATTAAAAGCTTTAGGAATACAGTTAAAAGATGGTAAAGAAGGAACTACTTTTATTGTAGAATAATATAAAATGGATAAATTGAAAAACATATTGGTATTTCCATTTATCCTATTGATAAGGTTTTATCAAGGAGCTATTTCTCCTTTTACACCTGCCACGTGTAGATATCAGCCCACTTGTTCAAGTTATAGTATAGAAGCTTTGCAAAAGCATGGCATTATTTATGGTGGATGGTTGGCTATAAAAAGAATTGCTAGTTGTCATCCGTGGGGAGGAAGTGGATATGATCCTGTGCCCCAAAAAAAAATAAAAAATAAATTATGAATGTATTAGCCATTACTTGGGATCCAGCATTGGGAATAGATCTAGGTTTTTTTGTTATAAGGTATTATAGCTTAATGTTTGTGATAGCCTTTGCTTTAGGATATCAAATCATGAAAAGAATTTTTATTCATGAAAAAGTTGAGTTAGAAAAGTTAGATAAATTATTGATGTACGTGGTTTTTGCTACCATTTTAGGAGCAAGATTAGGACATGTTTTCTTTTATGATTGGGCTTATTTTAGTCAACATCCAGAAGAAATATTATTGCCATTTAAGTTTCAGCCAACATTTAAATTTACTGGTTTTGCAGGATTGGCGAGTCATGGGGCAGCTATCGGAATTATTGCCTCTTTATGGTATTTTTCTAAAAAAGTAATGCATAAACCTTTGTTGTACATTTTAGATAGGGTTGGGATTACCGTGGCCATTGCAGGATTGTTTATTCGTTTAGGAAACTTGATGAATTCAGAAATTATAGGTCATGCTACTGGAACTAATTACGGACTTATATTTGCGCAATTAGGAGAAAATTTTCCTAGACACCCAACACAATTATACGAAGGATTTGGATATTTATTGGTCTTTGGAATTTTGTTCTATATGTACTGGAAAACAGATGCGGCACAAAAACAAGGATTGTTATTCGGAACTTTTTTCGCTTTGTTATGGTCTGTTCGTTTTGTGGTTGAATTTTTTAAAGAAGCACAGGTTGATGATAGAGCCAGTTGGGCATTAAATACAGGACAACTTTTAAGTATCCCTTTGATTATTATAGGGATTTACTTTATGGTAAAAGCTAAAAAGAAATAAATAAACGGCAACTTCGGTTGTCGTTTTCTTTTTATATACAACTTGTTTATCTTTAACCTAAACCTATGATGTTATGAAAAACTTAGTATTGGCTAGTTCAGGAAGTGTACATGGATCTGGATATTTAGAATATTTATTACCTACTGTAGATAAACTGTATAAGGATGTGGAAGAGATTTTATTTATTCCTTATGCACAACCTAGTGGTATTAGTTATGATGATTATACCGATGCTGTACAAGAGGCGGTTAGTACTTTAGGAATAGAAGTAAAAGGGATTCATGAGTTTAAAGATGCTAAAACAGCTATTAAGAATGCAAAAGGAATTTTTGTAGGAGGAGGAAACACTTTTTTATTAGTAAGTAAGTTATATGAATTTGATTTGTGGGACTTGTTAAAAGAGGTTATAGTACAAGGAACCCCTTATTTAGGAACTAGTGCAGGATCTAATATAACAGGTTTAACCATGCATACTACTAATGATATGCCTATAGTATTACCTCCAAGTTTTAATACATTAGGAATAGTACCTTTTAATTTTAATGCACATTTTATTCCTGCGGATACAAATTCTACTCATAGAGGGGAAACTAGAGAAACTAGGATAAAAGAATTTCAGTCAATTGTTTCTATACCTGTATTAGGAATTAAAGAGGGGAGTTGGTTAAGAGTAAAAGGAGATGATATTTTTTTAAGGGGAGGTAAAGAAGCCTATTGGTTTGAAAATAAAGAAATAAAAATAATTGATACCAATACCAATATAAAAGCATAAAAAAAAGCTGAGCATTTGCTCAGCTTTTTTTATTTAATAATTTATTCTGTCTACTACTTCTAAACCATAACCTGTAATTCCTACACGTTTTTGTTTTGCAGGAGAATTGGTTAAAAGTTTTAGTTTGGTAATATCAATATTGTGTAAAATTTGTGCCCCAATACCAAAATCTTTTTCATCCATAGGATTAACAGTTGGTTCTTGTGGCGCAATTCCTTTTTGTTTGTTTTTAAGGTCTGTAAGACGTTTTTTAAGGTTAAAGGTTAATTGCTCTTGGTTAATAAAAACTACAGCTCCTCTTCCTTCTTTATTAATTTTATCAAAAACTCTAGCCAACTTGTCTTCTGGACCAGTAGTTAATGTGTTTAAGATGTCGTTACCAAAAGCATTTGGAGTTACTTTACACAATACTTCTTCATCTTTACCCCAAGATCCTTTGGTAAGTGCTAAGTGAATTTGATTGTTTGTTGTTTGGTTAAATGCTCTTAATCTAAAAGTTCCAAAACGAGTTTCTATATCAAAATCTTCAATTTTTTTAATTAAAGAATCGTGTTGCATACGGTAAGAAACCAAGTCTTCAATAGAAATTAATTTTAAATCAAATTTATCGGCAACTTCTCTTAAACGTGGCAAACGAGCCATGCTACCATCTTCATTTAAAATTTCTACTAAAATTCCCGCTGGTTTTAATCCTGCCAAACGAGCTAAATCTACACTAGCTTCTGTATGACCAGTTCTTCTTAAAACTCCACCTACTTTTGCTTTTAATGGAAAAATATGTCCAGGTCTTCCTAAATCAGAAGGTTTGGTTTCGTTTTGTGTTAAGGCATAAATGGTTTTTGCTCTGTCGTGAGCAGAAATTCCAGTTGTACATCCCTGTCCAATTAAATCTACAGAAACGGTAAACTGAGTATGGTGTAAAACGGTATTGTTATCTACCATCATGTTTAAATCTAGTTCCTCACAACGCTCTTCAATTAAAGGAGCACAAATTAATCCACGACCGTGTTGAGCCATGAAGTTAATCATTTCAGGAGTTACTTTTTCTGCAGCAGCAATAAAATCACCTTCGTTTTCTCTGTCTTCATCATCAACAACAATAATCATTTTTCCATTTCTAATGTCTTCAATGGCTTCTTGTATTGAATCTAACTTTATTTTGGTAGTATTTTCGGTATTATTCATCTGTTTTTTTAAGTCTGTTGAATAGTTTCTTAAACGGGGTTAAAATTACGTCAAATTTAATGAATCCCATATCTTTAGCAGCACTTATCGTAAAAATAAAAGCCAATGGAAGCATGATTAATGTTCCAGACCATCCTCCTAAAATTGCACTGATTTTACTTTCTTCTGCTATGTTTTTACCAAATGTATTGATAAAGTGATAGGCTACATAAATAATAATAGCCATAATCATAGGCAATCCAAAACCTCCTTTTCTAATAATAGATCCTAAAGAAGCCCCTACAAAAAAGAGCAAAAGGCATGAAAAAGAATTAGTTAGGATATAATGAAATTGATAATCGTGATTGTTTAAATCTTTACGCTTTCGTTTAAAGTAATCTTTATATCCTTGAACGTTGGTGATTTTGTTTTTAACAGTTCTAGATGCTTGTTCTAAAATGTTTACTTTTTCTCTAGTATGAAAATTGTCTAAAATATTTTTACGTAACTCTTTGGCTTTTACAGTGTCTATTTTTTTAGACATGTCTGATACCAAAATGTTAGACTGCATAGATTTAAATTTGGTGTCGATAAATTTATCGTAAGAATATTTTAAACTATCAGAACTAGCTTCTAGCTGTCCCATGTTTTTCATGGTGTAGTGATGTTTATATTTTTCTTCTTCTAAATCTTTACTAGTTAAATCAGAAATATCAATATTTACGGTGTACTTATCAAACTTAGCCATAGAAGAGGGCATTCTTAACCTATCTCTACGCTTTTTTTGATCATTACTATGGTCTTGAAAGTAATAACCATCATCTAAAATCAAGGTCATGTACTTACTTCCTTCCTCTGTGGTAATTTCTCCTCTTTTTGCTGTGATGATTGTTTGATCGTCTTTAGTTCCTTGGGTTTCAATAATCAAAACATCTTTTAATAAGTTGTTTTCCTCCCCATATTTTTTAGCAAATTTGATGCTATAATTAGGAATTTCATCATTAAAACTACCTTCTACCAAAGCCATGGTAGGTTGTGTTTTTTTGATGTTTAATAATAAATTCTTTTGTTTTAAACTGGCGTAAGGATAGGTGTAGTTGATTAAGAAAAAGTTAGCTACCGTAATTAATCCAACACAAACAATTAGTGGTCTTAAGAACCTGAAAAATGAAATTCCGGCAGATTTAATTGCTGCAAACTCATAGTTTTCTCCCAAATTACCTAAAGTCATAATAGAAGATAATAGAACAGATATAGGTAAGGCCTGTGGAGCAACAAATAAACACATGTACCAAAGGAATTTTCCTATAATACTAAGTTCTATTCCTTTACCTGCAATATCATCAAAAACCAACCAAAGAGCTTGCATTACCAATACAAACATCACGATGGTGAATGAAGCTAAAAAGGGAACTAAAAAGCTCTTAATTAAATATTTGTCTAAGGTTTTCAACAAAAAGTTGGGTTAGTCATTAATATAATACCCTAATGATTCATATTTAGCTTTGTTAAAAGCAAAAGTATTAGGTGCTAATTGTTGATTTGTTTTGTAAGAAGTAATGGTAAAGTTGGTATCTGTTCCATTAGTTCCTACTTCTGTTAAAGAAGTAATTTGATTATTTTGTGTGTTTACACCTAATAATATATGCGAAACCTCTTCTGATTTTTCAGTTGGAGTTAGTTTAATGAACTGTACGCTACCTTCTTTTTTATCTAATTGATAAGTGTATCCTTTTTTATAAAAGCTTAATAATTTTGAAGGAGTGATGCTTTCATCGCTAATGTCTGATGATGGTGTGATGTTTACTTCTTCATTTTCTGGAGAAATAACATAATTATTCTTTTCATCAAAAAGGATGATGTTGTTTAAGTAGTTTAATACATATTTATCACCTTGTATAACGGCAGAACCTTTACTAGTTTGTTTAATGTTTACTGCTTTGTTTTCTAAAGTATGCGTAAACTCAATAGTAATGTTTTTATACTGTTCTAGTTCGCTAGAAACTTTGTCTAAAATAGCTTGAGCTTTAGGAGCGTTTTGTGAAAAAGCTAAAGTACTAACGAATAGGGTAAAAGCTATTATGATATTTTTTCTCATGTTAATTGTTTTTTTCATCGGCTAATAATTGATCTAAAGAAGTTAAATCGGTAACTAAAACTTGTCTTGCTTTACTTCCCTCAAAAGAACCCACAATTCCTGCTGCTTCTAATTGATCTATTAATCTTCCTGCTCTGTTGTAGCCTAATTTTAATTTACGTTGTAATAATGAAGCCGATCCTTGTTGTGCAATTACAATGGTTTCTGCTGCTTCTCTAAATAATTTATCTCTATCGGCAATGTCAATATCAAGTTCTGTACCACTTCCATCTTCTCCAACATATTCAGGCAATTGATAAGCCTCTGGATAAGCTCTTTGTGAACCAATAAAATCGGTAATTTTTTCTACCTCAGGAGTATCAACAAAAGCACATTGTACACGAATTAAATCGTTTCCACTAGAAATTAATAAATCTCCACGTCCAATTAATTGATCGGCACCTGGCGCATCTAAAATGGTTCTAGAATCTATTTTAGAAGTCACTCTAAAAGCAATTCTCAATGGGAAATTGGCTTTAATAATCCCTGTAATAACATTTACAGAAGGTCTTTGTGTAGCCACAATTAAGTGAATTCCAATAGCACGAGCCAATTGAGCCAAACGAGCAATAGGAGTTTCTACTTCTTTACCTGCTGTCATAATTAAATCTGCAAATTCATCAATCACCAATACGATGTATGGTAAGAATTTATGACCATCATTAGGATTTAACTTACGAGCTTTAAATTTTTCGTTATACTCTTTAATGTTACGCACCATAGCATCTTTAAGCAAGTCGTAACGATTGTCCATTTCTATACACAACGAGTTTAAAGTATGAATAACTTTAGTAGTATCTGTAATAATGGCATCATCTGTATCTGGTAATTTGGCTAAGTAATGACGTTCTATTTTGTTAAATAAAGTCAATTCTACTTTTTTAGGATCTACCAATACAAACTTAATTTCTGCTGGATGTTTTTTATATAATAAAGATGTTAAAATTGCATTTAATCCTACAGATTTTCCTTGACCAGTAGCACCCGCCATTAATAGGTGAGGAGCTTTGGCTAAATCGAAAATAAATGTTTCGTTAGCAATGGTTTTACCTAAAGCAATAGGCAATTCCATTTTAGACTGTTGAAATCTGTTAGAAGCAATAACAGAGTTCATAGAAACAACTGTTGCTTTTTGGTTTGGAACTTCTATACCAATGGTTCCTTTACCTGGAATTGGGGCAATAATTCTAATTCCTAAAGCAGATAAAGACAAAGCAATATCATCTTCTAAGTTTTTAATTTTAGAAATTCTAATTCCTGCTTCTGGTACAATTTCATACAAAGTAATAGTAGGACCAACAGTTGCTTTAATTTGTGCAATTCCAATTTTATAATTGTTAAGAGTATCAACAATTTTATTTTTATTGGCTTCAAGCTCCCCAGCATCTACAGAAATACTATCATCAAACTCTCTTAATAAGTTTAGTGTTGGGAATTTATAATTTCCTAAATCTAAAGTAGGGTCAAATTCACCAAAATCTTTTACCAATTTATCTGATAAATTAGAAGTAGTAATTTCTTCTTTGGTTACTTGTTCTATGTCTATTTTAAGCTCTTCTTTAGAAGCTTCTTTTTCTTTAGCAGTTGTAATGTTAGAATGATTTTGAATGGTAGGGCTCACATTTTTTATGGCCATTTCAAAAGTAGAAGTAGGTTTTTCTTCTTCGTCTTTTTCTTCAAATTCATCTAAAGAGATTATTTTTTCTTTGATGATTTCTTTTTCATCATCTACATTGTTTTCAATAAAATCTTTTGGTTCTTCTTGATTGTTTTCTTCGGACTCGATAATACCATCTTCTGAGCGTGAAGAAGCAAAACTATTTTTAAATTCTTGAATTTCTTCTTTTTTAGGGAACCATCCTTTTATTCTTTCTGGAGTAATTTTAAAACGAATTACAAAATAAGTTGCATAACCAAAAATGATTAAAATAATCAATCCAAAAGGAGCAAGGTAAGGAATTAAGTAGCTGTTTAATTCAACCCCAACCACACCAGCAATTAGCGCATTTTGATTGGCAAAAAAACCAAAAGTTGTAGCTGTCCAAATTAACCCTAACATTCCCCAATTCCACGATTTAAATATTTTTTTAACTGGAATTTTTAATAAGATATATAATCCAGTAAAAAATAAAAGAATAGGAATAATGATGGCAGCAATACCAAAACCTTTATAGATAAAAAAGTAGCTTAGGTTTGCTCCTAATTTTCCTAGTAAATTTTGTGCTTCAACAGCTTTATCTCCTAATTGATGAACAGTTGACTGATCTGCTTGCCAAGTAAAGAAAAATGAGATAAAGGCAGTAAATAAGAAAATACCAAAAAGCAACATGAATAAACCAAAAACGGTTTGTGTTTGTCTGTTATTGACAAATTCTTGTAGTTTTGCTTTTTGATTGGTATTTGTAGTAACTTTTTTGTTGCTTTTTTTGGGCATTTAAAACAGTAAATTTTTGGTAAAGATACAGAATTACTGAGATAGGAAAAGCATTAATTTAGGGATATAAATAAAGGCTACTATTACAGCTCCAAATAATCCTGCAAATAATACAGCACCAGCACTAACATCTTTTATAGTCCCAATTTTTTTATCAAAATCTGGTTGAATAAAATCTGCTATTTTTTCTATAGAAGTGTTTAAAGCTTCTACACTAATTACTAGTCCAATGGCTAAAAACTGTAACATCCATTCGGTTCTAGTAATGTTGGTAAAATATCCTAATAGACTTAGTAATATTGTACTAACACAATGTACTTTAATTGCATTTTCAGTTTTAATCAAATATACAGCACCAATAAATGCATATTTTAAACTTTCAATTCTATTAATTACAAAGTTTTGTTTTTTTTGTTCCATACTAAAAGAAAAGGCTTGCAATTGCAAGCCTTTAAAGTTTTATTATAAGGCAGCTAAAGCAGCTTCGTAATTAGGTTCGCTAGTCGTTTCGCTTACTTGTTCAGTATAGGTGATTTCTCCTTGAGTATTGATTACTACAATAGATCTAGACAATAAACCTTCTAAAGGCCCATCTGCAAAGGTTACTTCATAATCTTTTCCAAAGTTTCCAGAAATATCAGATAAACTTAAAACATTTTCAATTCCTTCGGCACCACAAAAACGTGCATGAGCAAAAGGTAAATCTTTAGAAATACATAAAACTTTTGTATTTGCTAATTCAGAAGCTTTTTTGTTAAATGTTCTTACAGAAGTAGCACAAGTTCCTGTATCAATACTAGGAAAAATATTTAAGATTAAATTTTCACCTTCAAAGTCTGATAAACTTACTTCAGATAAATCAGTGTTTCTTAATGTAAAATTAGGGGCTTTGGTTCCAATAACTGGTAAATTACCAATAGTTGTAATAGGGTTGCTCTTTAATGTGATATTTGCCATTTTTATATATTTTTTTGAAAACTAAATATATAAAAAATGCCTTTAACAACGTTAAAGGCATTGGGGTTTATATTAGATTATTTTTATAATGCAACTAAAGAGTTTTCTGCATTTGCATATTCGTTAAAAATCAATGCTTCAGGCTCATCATCATTTACATATTCACCATCTAAAATATACTTGTACTCGTATGATTTTTCTGTTTCTAAATCAACAACAACTTTAAAAGTTCCGTTTTTTAGTTTTTTTAATGGTGTTGTAGTTGAGTCCCATTCGTTAAAGTCACCTACTAATACAACTTCTGTAGCTTCAGGAGCAGAAATTGAAAATGTTACTTTACATACTGGTTTACTCTTTAAAAATTTCTTAGTAATAGCCATAGTTTATTAGTTTTTTATAGTCACAAATTTATAAATAAATATAGTATTTGTTAAGTTTTTTTTCTGAATGTGTTGATTTTTAATGATTTGTTAAATTATGTCCTTTAACATTAGTTAATTGTTAAGTCTGAGTATTTATTCTTGTTTTAATGATATTAATTTTTATGAATAAAAATTAAATTAGGGTAACCTAAGTTAATTTTTTATATTTAAACGACTTAATTAGTTGATATGTTTAAGTAAAAAAGATTAATGATATACACAATAGTTGAAAATTTACAGAAAGGAAGAAGTTTGTTAGTGGATATTTCCCAAGAACAGTATTGTGATAAATCTATTCCGCCATACTACTCAAGTATAGGTGGGCATATGAGACATATTTTAGATATGTTTCATTGTGTTTTTTCAGGTTATCAAAATGGAAGGGTAGATTTAACTAAAAGAGAAAGAAATATTAATGTTGAGACTTTTCCTAGTTATGCAACAGCATATTTAGATTCAATAGTTCAACACTTATTAAATTTGGAGGAATCAGATTTGAGTAGAACTATACAAGTTGTAGATGATTTAGGTAATGGATGCTGTACTGTTGACTCTACTTTAGGAGCAATTTTAGCTCAAGCACAAAGCCATACCATTCATCATTATGCAACAATTGGGTATATGTTACATCATTTAGGAGTTACTTTAAAAGATGATAGTTTTGGATTAAATCCTACAACTCCAAAGGTGTTAAAGTACTAATCTTTAAACAAGTGGCTTAATAAAGCTCTTATTCCTAACACAAATAATATAATGGTTGCTATGGCTAGTAAAATTCCTACAATTAAAAAGCCATAAATACCATCTTTTTGTAGTGCTTTAAACCCTATGTTAACAAGTACAGGGCTTAAGATTAATAAAGGCAATACAGCTGCCATGATATTAATTCCCCTTTGTAAATGACTTTTTTTATTGTTCATTGTTTATGTTGTTAATTACATTTCTTACACTACCATGGGTTAAAAGTAATTCCTTTGCTTTTGAATATGATATTTGTAGTTCATCAACAAGCATTTGAGTTCCTCTGTCTACCAATTTGTCATTAGACAATTGCATGTCTACCATTTTATTACCTTTTACTTTTCCTAAAAGAACCATGGTAGCTGTACTAATCATGTTTAAAACCATTTTTTGAGCAGTACCAGCCTTCATTCTAGAACTTCCTGTTACAAATTCAGGACCTACGGTTACTACAACAGGAAAATTAGATACTTTTTCTAATGGTGTATTGGTATTCATGGTAATACATCCGGTAATGATATTGTTTTTTTGACAAGACTCTAATGCACTTACAACATATGGAGTAGTTCCAGAAGCGGCAATTCCAATAACCACATCCTTTTCATTGATATGATGATTTAATAAATCTATCCAACCTTGCATATCATCATCTTCAGCATTTTCTACCGCTTTTCTAATAGCGGTATCTCCACCTGCAATAATTCCAACTACTAATTCATGCGGAACTCCAAAAGTAGGAGGACATTCAGAGGCATCTAAAATTCCCAAACGGCCACTAGTACCTGCTCCCATGTAAAATAATCTTCCTCCGCTTTTTAATTTTTCGGTAACAGCATCAATAAGTTTTTCAATATTTGGTAAGCATTTTTTTATAGCCAATGCTACTTTTTGATCTTCTTGATTGATGTATTGAACCAATTCGGTTGTTGACATGTTCTCCAAATTGCTATATAGTGAATCTTGTTCGGTGGTTTTATGAATTGCCATTTTTGATGTTTAGAGTATGTAAATATAAAAACAAAACCCTACAAAAGTTTTTTTTGAAGGGTTTAATATAGGCGATGTTAAGTGTTTTTATTTTACAATATAACTTTCTTTGATGTATTGATTGACAGAAAAATATCCCAAGGCATAATTGTCTTTGTTGGTAGTGTTTAAAATATTTCCTCTAACCGAAGCTGGTGCAGTAGAAAAAGGTCCGTTTGATCCTTGTGCTAAACTTAAAACTTTATCAAGATAGTTTTTATACCCTTTACTAATCCCATATAGAGTAATATCAATGTTCATATTAGCTTCTAGTTCGTCATCAATATATGCAATATCAAAATGATTGTCTTCACCGCTATCATCGTATTCTTGATCGTCTAAAGCACTGTATTCAGGAATAATTCTATAAGGGGTTTCAATTTTATTTAAGTAGTAATTATCTACATCTTTTTCATTTTCAACATTGATGTTTAATTGAATTGTTTCATCTGGGAAAGTAACTGTTTTTTGATCTATAAAATTAATTTTTGAAATACTGGTAAAAGTATCATGTGCTGTGTATGTCTCCCCATCCACAATTACAGTAAGGTAATAGGTTTTTCCAATTTCTGGTCTGTCAAAATTATCAGAAGTGTATATTCCATCTTCAAACTCATCAACTCCAGGATTAATATCTAAAAAAGTACCCATAGAATTTCCATCTTCATCGGTAATAGAAATACTAGCCCCTAAAACTTGAGGATAGCTTTGGTTGTAATAGCTAGTTGTTTGGGTTAGTTTTATGGTTTGTAGTCTTGAGTTAGCATTTTTGTCAATGTCTATATTAGCTTCAATAACCAATTTTGGATCTACATTGTTTAGCTCATCTATTATAATTTCTTCTGTACAAGAAATTGTTAGTAAGGCTAGTAATAATAGGTATATATATGTTTTCATTTTTTTAGAATTTAAAGTTATAGGTAACTGATGGAATGATTCCAAAAATTGAAAGTTTTTCGGTAATGTTTCTTCCAGTTTCTACATCTTGACTAAATAGAATAGAAGAGGTGTTTTGTCTGTTGTAAATATTGTAAATACTAAAAACCCATTCTCCTTTAAATTTTTTCTTTTCGTATTTTTTGGGTTTGTAAATAGCAGATAAATCTAACCTGTGATAGATAGGAAGTCTAAAAGTATTTCTTAATCCATAGTTGGGAACATTAACGCCTAAATATTCATAGCTTCCTGTTGGATAAGAAACAGGCTGACCTGTTTGCAAAGAAAAGTTTGAATTAAAATTCCACTTTTTTGATGGTTTATAACTAAGCAATAAACTTAAATCGTGTGTTTTGTCATAACCTGTAGCATACCAAGCACCATTGTTAATTCCTATTTCCTCTGGAGTTCTTCCTTTTGTTTGTTGCTCAGATCTAGATAAGGTGTAGCTAATCCATCCCGAAAGTTTTCCTATTTCTTTTTTAAATAAAAATTCTAAACCATAAGCCCTTGATTTTCCTGCTAGTACTACAGATTCTATGGCTTCTTGTGCAATTAAATCTGCTCCATCAATATAATCTAATCTGTTTTTAACTGTTTTACCAAAAACCTCTACAGTTAAGCTATAATTGTTTTTAAAGTCTTTGTTGTAACCAAAAGCAATTTGATCGGACATTTGAGGTTTTATATATTCTCCACTTGGCGTCCAGATGTCTAAAGGTGATGGAGATTGTGTGTTAGATATTAAATGTAAATATTGCGCCATTCTTTGGTAACTAGCTTTAATAGAACTGTTGTTGTTAAAACTATAGGCAATAGAAAATCTAGGTTCTAAGTTGATATAAGTTTTTAAAGCCTCGTCTATTTTATAATCTTTTTTACCAATAGGAGTGGCTTGTTCGTATATTTTTAAATCAGCATCATAATCTACAGGGCTCCCTGCATATATGTTTTTATCTTTTTCTCCCATTCTAGCAAAACTAGAAACTCTAAGTCCGTAACGTAAATCTATATGATCACTTAATTTTTGAGAAACATCTACATAAACACCAGATTCAATAGCGTGTTTTTTAGCAATTTGATTTTCTTCTATTTTACTATCATCTCTATTAGGCTTTATTTTACCAGGGTTAAATTGATGAAGGATGGTGTTAAATCCGTATTCTACAGATACATTGTCGTTAAAATATTGTTTTAAGTCGTATTTAAGGTTGATGTTTTGTAAACCAGAATCCCATTTAAATCCAACAAAATCTAACTCTAATCCATAAAAATACTTACTGTATATAAGAGATAAATTAGAAAATAATTGATTGTTAAATACGTGATTCCATCTTAAGTTACCTACAGCGTTTCCGTAATTATTGATAAAGGAATTAGAAAGAGAAAATACATCATTTCCAAAATAACCAGATAGAAACAATTTGTTTTTTTCATCAATCTCCCAGTTTACTTTCGTATTTAAATCGTAAAAAAATGCGGTATTATCATTATCAGGCATAATTAAAGGAAAAAACAAATCGGCATAAGATCTACGACCGCTTATAAAAAAAGAGGCTTTGTTTTTAGCAATAGGACCTTCTAAAGTTAAACGAGAAGAAATACTTCCGATTCCTCCATTTCCATGAAACTTATATTTATTTCCGTCTTTTTGGTGTACATCTAATACAGAAGAAATTCTACCTCCGTATTTGGCAGGAATTCCACCTTTGTATAATTTTAAATCTTTAATAGCATCTGCGTTGATAACAGAAAACAATCCGAATAGGTGAGAGGTATTAAAAAGAGTAGCTTCGTCTAGCAATACCAAATTTTGATCTGCAGCTCCACCACGAACATTAAATCCCGATTGACCTTCACCAGCAGTGGTAACCCCAGGCAAAGTAGTAATGGCTTTTAACACATCTACCTCACCCATAATAGCAGGAATTTCTTTAATGGTTTTTACTTTCATTTTGTTCACACTCATTTCAGCTTTTTTAATACTGATTTTTTCTGTGCTACTAGTAATTACCACTTCACTTAAACTTTCTGCATTCTCGGTTAAAGAAAAATTAAGGGTGATGTTTTTAGTTAAATCAAGTGGTTTAGAAATGGTGTTGTAACCTAAATAAGAAATTTCTATGTTGTGCTTACCTTTGGATAAGGTTAGTGAATAGAACCCGTATTCATTAGTAACGGTTCCTTGATAGTTATCTTTATCAATAATACTCACTCCAATTAAAGTTTCGCCAGAAGCACTATCTTTTATAGAACCACTAATGGTGAATTTTTCTTGTGAGAAACTGTTTATAAAGCAAAGGAGTAAAACAAAAAGTATTTTCTTCATCAATTTTTATTTGAATAGCATTTTAAACAAAAGTAATTTTTTATAAGTAAAGATTTTATAACTAAATGTTAATAAGGTATCAATAGGAAGTTTTTGGGATAAAAAAAACGCTAACCGTTTAAGATTAGCGTTTTGATTTTTATAAAGAGTCAATCATTATTTGACCTTTTAAAATATCTTCAAAAGTTTCTCTTTCTCTAATTAAATAATCTTTTCCTTTTATTACTAAAACTTCGGCAGGTTTAAAGCGAGAATTGTAGTTAGAGGCCATAGAAAAACAATAAGCTCCAGCATTGTCCATACAAATAATATCTCCTTCACTTACTTTTCCTAATTCTCTATCGCTAGCAAAAGTGTCGGTTTCACAAATATAACCCACTACATTATAAGTTTGCTTTTCACCATTTGGATTAGAAATATTATGAACTCTGTGATAAGCATCGTACATCATAGGTCTCATTAAATGATTTAAACCACTATCCACCCCAACAAAATTAATGTTAGGAGTTTGTTTGATGACATTTACTTTTGCTAAAAACTTTCCAGATTCTGATACCAAAAACTTTCCTGGCTCAAAAATCAATTTTAATTCTTTTCCGTATTCTTTACAAAAAGCATTAAAACTAGTTCCTAAAACTTGTCCTAACTCTTCTAAGTTGGTTGCGTGGTCTCCATCTTTATAAGGCACTTTAAATCCGCTACCTAAATCAATAAATTCAATAGTATCAAACTGTCTTGCAATACCAAGTAAAACTTCCATAGCCTCTACAAAAGCACTAGGGTCTTTAATGTCAGAACCAGTATGCATGTGTACTCCGTTTACAGGAGTTCCATTTTCTGTTACTATTTTTTTGATTTCCTCTATTTGAGTGTGAGAAATTCCAAATTTAGAATCTACGTGTCCTACAGATATTTTTGCGTTTCCACCAGCCATAATATGCGGGTTGATACGTAAAGAAACGGGTGCATTAGGAAATGCTTTTCCAAATTTATCTAAGCTAGATAAATTGTCTAAAGTTATTTTAACTCCTAATTCTTTTGCTTCGCTAATTTCTTTAAAAGAAACTCCATTTGGGGTGTAAGAAATATCTTTTACATCAAAACCAGCAGCCAAACATAATTTAATTTCTTGCACAGAAACACAATCACCTCCAGATCCTAAATTCTTTAAAAATTTAAGAACATTAATATTGGTATTAGATTTTACTGCGTAGTTTAATTTTACATTTTTTACTGATGAAAATGCATTCATCATTCTATTGTACTGATGTTCTATTACATCGGCATTATATACATATAACGGGGCACCGTACTTTTCTGTTAATGAAATTAAAAATTGATTATCCATTAGTCTTGTTTTAAATCTACTATCTATTAATATTCAAAGCCACCTTAGTGACTACATCTCGACTCCGCTCGATGACCTAGGTGTTCGAGCGGAGTCGAGAACTTCTTATTTTTAAATGAAATTACAGGTTCATTTTAGCAAAACATAAATGTTTTTAATGTAAAGGTTTAAAAAAATGAATCTTTTGCTTTAAAACCTTTAACTTACTTATACTTATTTGCTGTAATTTCAGCAATGTTTATAATTACTTTTGTTGCTTTTTCTATTGATTCTAGTGGTACATATTCATATTTACCATGAAAATTATGACCACCGGCAAAAATATTTGGACAAGGCAATCCCATAAAAGATAATTGAGAACCATCTGTACCACCACGAATGGCTTTGTATATAGGTTTTATGTTCTCTTTTTCCATAGCTGCTGCTGCAATATCAATAATATGCATTACAGGAGTTATTTTTTCTTTCATGTTAAAATATTGATCCTTTATTTCTATAGAAAAAATATCCTCTCCAAACTTTTGATTTAGCGAAGATACTAAAGACTTCATATTTTCTTTACGCTCTTTAAATTTTTCTAAACTATGATCTCTTACAATATATTCTAATGTTGTTTTTTCAACATCTCCAAGAATGTCGTGTAAATGATAAAATCCTTCGTAACCTGTTGTTTTTTCAGGAACTTCATTTGCAGGCAATCCGTTGATAAAATGTTGAGCCACCAAAATAGCATTCACCATTTTGTTTTTAGCATATCCTGGATGAACGTTTTTACCTTGTATAGTTACTACAGCACGAGCAGCATTAAAATTTTCGTACTCCAATTCTCCAATTTGACTACCATCCATAGTATAAGCCCATTCGGCACCAAAAGCTTTTACATCAAATTTATGAGCTCCTTTTCCTACTTCTTCATCAGGCGTAAAACAGATTCTAATTTTTCCATGTTTTATTTCAGGATGATTTACCAAATACTCCATAGCCGTTACTATTTCTGTAACACCTGCTTTGTCATCGGCACCTAATAATGTTGTTCCATCAGTAGTAATAATGGTTTGCCCTTTGTATTGTTGAATATCATCAAAATAAGTAGCATCTAAAATAATGTTCTGATCTGCGTTTAAAACAATATTTTTTCCATCATAATTTTTATGGATTTGAGGATTTACATTTTTTCCACTAAAATCAGGACTTGTATCTATATGTGCTACAAAACCTATGGTAGGTACTGTGTGAGATACATTGCTTGGTAGGGTAGCGGTTAAATAACAATTTTCATCTAACATAACTTCAGAAAGACCAATGTCTTTTAGTTCTTGCTCTAACATACGCGCCAATGTCCATTGTTTTTCTGTACTAGGAAAAGCAGGATTGGTTGGGTCAGACTGCGTGTCTACCGTAATGTAACGAACAAATCTATCTAAAATATGTTGCATGGTATTTGTTAAATTTTGAGCAAAAATAGCTAAGTGTTTACAATAGGCATAACGTTTTAATAAAATAAAACGTTTTGTTTTTTATTGTTTAGTCATTTGGGTTAGTGAATTAAAAATAGCAATACTCTCACAGGTGTTTTTTTCTAAATTTTGACTTCCGTTAATTTTAGATTCCAATAAAAAATAGTGATCAGGATAGGTAAGGTAACATTGAATATTGTATAGTACAATATCCTCTTTTTTCTGAAAACTATAAATGGCATATGCAGCACTATCTTTAAAATCTATAAAACCTTCTTTGATGATATAGGCTCTTGGAATAGATTTTATTTGAGACATTAAATGCTGTCTAAAATTATCACTTAAAGTAATGTTACCTTCAAAACGAGTGATGTCAATAATAAAAGATTCTGAATAATTCCTAGTAGTATCAGCCGAGTAAATTCTAGATTGATAATCATCAAAATACAATTCGGTCTTCCAGTTTTTTCCTACTTTAATTTTAAAATTATGATGAACATCATTTACTACTCTGGTATTTTTGATTTCTGTTTTTTGTTCGCAAGAAAATAAATCAAACAAACTGTTTTTTTGTTGACAAGAACTAAGCAGTGATATAATGATAAATATGATGAAACAATGATTTTTTTTGCTCATTATTTTGTAACGTTAAATGTGTATATTTAGACTCGATACGAAAATAAGTTTTTAATTTTCAAACTAACTATTTTAAAGTTTTATATGCGAGCATTGGTCATTTCGGGAGGAGGTAGCAAAGGAGCTTTTGCAGGAGGGGTGGCTCAGTACCTAATGAAAGAACAAAAAAAGGAGTACGATATTTTAGTAGGTACTTCTACAGGAAGCTTGATGATTTCTCATTTGGCTTTAGGAAGAATTGAGATGTTAAAAGATTTATATACTTCTGTAGATCAATCCACTATTTTTAGTAATTGTCCTTTTAAAATCAAAGGAAGAAGAGGGGCAAAAACAGTTTCTATCAATCACTTTAAAGTACTTTGGAACTTAATTAAAAAACGTAAAACTTTTGGAGAAAGTAAAAATTTAAGAAAATTATTACACAATACAATTACCAAAGATTTTTATAAAGAAATACGTGCTACTGAAAAAGAATTGGTGGTAACTGTATCAAATTTAACTTTGGGAAAAGTAGAGTACAAGTCTATAAAAGAATGTGAAAGAGAGCAGTTTTGTGATTGGATTTGGGCTTCGTGTAATTATGTTCCTTTTATGAGTTTGTACGAAAAAGATAATTATCAATACGCAGATGGTGGTTTTGGAGCTTTGGTACCTATTAAAGAAGCCATCAACAGAGGAGCTACAGAAATTGATGTAATTATTTTAGATACAGAAATGAAATTAGTAGCCAATGTACCAGCAAAAAATCCATTTGCATTAATTTCGGATGTGATAGATTTTACTTTAGAGCAAGTATCAAAACACAATGTTTCTATAGGGAAATTGGCATCGCATTATAATAATGTACAGTTAAACTTATATTATACACCAACAATTTTAACTTCTAACTCTTTAATTTTTGACAAAGAATTGATGACTGGGTGGTGGGAAGATGGTTATGCTTATGCAAGGAATAAACATCAAAACAATGAAATGAGTGAACTAAAATTTGCAGATAAATAAAAAAGCGATTCTATATTTAGAATCGCTTTTTTATTGTAATTTTTTTTTGATTAAAATAAAATAGAAACTGGTCTTGGTGCTAGTACTTCATCTACAAAAGTTAATTTTCCTGTTTTACTATTTCGTCTAAAAGAACAAATATTATTGGTGTCTCTATTGGCTACAATTAAGAATTTTTCATCAGGAGTTAGGCTAAAGTTTCTTGGGTGTTTACCATGAGTGCTAATGGTGTCTATCAATTCTAATTTACCAGAAGGTAAAACTTTTAAAATACCAATGCTGTCATGACCTCTATTACTCATATAAACGTATTTTCCATCTTTTGTAATGGTAATATGTGCAGCCCAATTGATTTCTTTAAAATCATCTGGTAAAGTTTTTACGGTCTGAATTATTTTATAGCTGTTGTTAGGAATGTTCTTTTTGATAAATGTTACCGTTCCATCCAATTCATTTACAGAATAAATCCACGGTTGTGTTGGATGAAAAGTTAATATTCTTGGTCCGCATTCACCTGGCATTTGAAGTTCGTGAAATTCATTAGGCACAAATTTGTTAAAGTCTTTATCTATGGTAGAAAACACAAGTTTGTTTGCTCCTAAATCTACAGAAATGATGTTTTCTGAGTTGGGTTCAAAGTAGCAAGAATGTGCATGAGGAAAGTCTTGTCTTTTGTTATTACTAGGAACAGTTATCTCGTTTTGTTGCGTGTCTAAAGGCCCTACCAATTCGCCTTTCTCGTTTAGTCTGTGTAGGTTTGTTGTACCACTGTTATAATTAGCAGTTAATACATAGTTATCTTTGTTAATTGCAATATAACAAGGGCTTTTGTCTGCTTTACTAATACTTATTTCTTTTAAACTTTCAGGTTCAATTTTAAAACTACTTATAGTTCCATCCCATTGTGAGTTGGTAGTGAGTAAAAAATTTTTATCAAAAGATTTTATTAAATAAGTAGGGTTTTCAGTTTTTACCAATAACCTAATAGAATCTAAAGTACCATTGTTTTTTAGTTGATATTCATAAATACCTTCACTCTGAGGGTTGTTTTTATTAGTGTAAGTACCCACATAAAACTTTTTCGTTTTGTTTGAATTTGGTATTATGCTATTACAACCTATAAAAGTTAGAGTTGATAAAAGAAATATTGACTTAAGTATTTTCATTTCATTTTTTTTGAACTTTAAAGATACATAAGTTTTATATTTTGATGTCTTTAAAATTCCTTAAATATTAATCGCAACAATGTTGCGTTTAATTAAAAACTTGTTATATATTTGCTGAAAAATAAAACAGATACCATGAAATTAAAAACATTAGTGATTGCAACATTTGTAGGTTTATTGATAACTTCTTGTAAAAAAGACGATCCTATTATTCCTAATGAGGAGGAAGTAATTACCACTGTAATATATACGTTAACTCCAGTAGTTGAATCGGGTGATACAGTAGTGTTGATGTATAAAAATGATGGAAATAATTCTGATGATGGAGTTTATACGCAAACAGGAATTATTAAAAAAAATGCTGAATATACGGCTGAATTAACATTGTTGAATGAAACATTATCACCTGCCGAAGATGTTACGGAAGAGGTTAAAGAAGAAGGAGTAGAACATCAATTTTTCTTTACTACACCAACAGGGTTAAATATTACCTATGCGGATAAAGATGAAAATGATCATCCAATTGGAATTGAATCAAATGTTTCTGTTTTAAGTACCTTTGCAGGAGGAGATTTAACGATTATCTTAAGACATGAACCAAATAAATCTGCAGAAAATGTTTCAAATGGAGATATTACAAATGCTGGAGGAGGAACAGACGTTGAAGTAACTTTTACCTTAAATGCCCAAGACTAAAAAACAAATTTTAATTATAACATTCATTCTTTTTAGTGTTATAGTTAATGCCCAAAAATGTGATTTTACTTTATCAGGAGTTGTTGTTGATAGTACAACAGATGAACCTATAGCCAATGCTAGTGTTTACCTAGAGGGGGTAAATAAAGGAGTCGTCAGTGGTATAGATGGAACTTTTGAAATTAAAAATATCTGTAAAGGAGATTATCATTTAGACATCACTCATATTGGTTGTGAAAACAATCAACAATTTGTACAAATTCATCACAATACGAAGATTCGTGTTGTGATGAATCATTATATACAGATGTTAGATGGAGTTCACCTCCACGGGCATAAAGCTGAGAATACTACACAAGCAGCTCAGAATATCACCTCAAAAAACATTCAAAATAATGCTAACGAAAACTTATCTAATTTATTAGAAAGTTTAACGGGGGTGAGTACTTTAAAAAATGGTAGTGGTATTGCAAAGCCGGTAGTACATGGTATGTACGGTAACAGAATTACCATTTTAAATAATGGAATTGCACAAAGTGGTCAACAATGGGGGAACGATCACAGTCCTGAAATAGATCCTTTAATAGCTAATAATATTAAGGTGATTAAGGGAGTTGGAGCCTTAGAGTACCAAGGAAGTAGTTTAGGAAGTGTTGTTCTTGTAACTCCTAAAGAAATTAATAAAGACCCTCATTTGCATGGTGCTGCTAATTATTTTGTAGAAACCAACGGATTGGGGAGTGGTTTAAATCTTACCTTAGAAAAAGGAACCAATGGTATTGATTGGAAAATAAATGGTACGCTTAAAAAGTATGGAGATAGAAAAACAGCCGATTATTATTTAAATAATACCGGAAATCAAGAAGCGAACTTGGCTTTACAGTTAAGAAAACAATTTTCGGATTCATGGGAATCTAAAATTTATGCCAGTACTTTTAATTCAGAATTAGGGGTGTTAAGAGGGTCTCATATTGGAAATATTAGTGATTTAGAAGAGGCGCTATCAAGAGAAGTTCCTTTTTACACAGAGGATTCTTTTTCTTATAAGTTAGAAGCTCCAAAGCAAGAAGTTCATCATCATTTATTAAAGTTTTTAAATCATTATAAGATTAATGATGATGAGTTTTACACGTTTACTTATGCTGGACAAATAAATAATAGAAAAGAGTTTGATATCCGTAGAGGTAATCGCTCTGGTATTCCTGCTTTGAGTTTAAATATGATGACTCACTTTTTAGAAGCCAAGCATCAAAATAAAATAGGGGAGAATATTGAATTTAAAAAAGGAATTCAATACACTTTTACCGACAATACTAATGATTCTGAAACAGGTGTTTTACCTTTAATTCCAGATTATTTGTCACATCAACTTGGGACTTTTGTCTTGTTAAATAAAAGATATCATAGATGGATGTACGAGTTAGGGTTTAGATATAATTTTACCTATCAAAATGTAGCAGCGATATCTAAAACAACTCCTAGAGAAATAGTTAACCATAATAATGTTTTTCATAATGTAAATGTATCTGCTGGATTAAGGTATAGAACTTTAAAGCAATTGCATTGGGCTTTTAACATTGGCTTGGCATCAAGAAATCCAGCGATAAACGAATTGTATAGTAATGGTTTGCACCAAGGAGTAAGTGGAATTGAAGAGGGGAATATAAATTTAAAACAAGAAAATTCTATTAAAACCACATTTGGATTAGAAGGAAATGTAGCGCAGAAATGGTTTTTTGAGACTTTGTTATATCATCAATACATTAAAGATTATATTTTTTTAAATCCTCAAAATGAAGTGCGTTTAACTATTAGAGGGGCTTTTCCTGTTTTTGCCTATGAACAAACCAACGCTCAACTTATAGGATTAGATTTGGGAACTACTTATGCGTTTTCTGATGCTTTAAAAGTAGGGGCTAAGTATAGTTTTTTACAAGGTGATAATTTGTCTGAAGATATTCCGCTAATCAACATGGCTGCAAACAATGCACTTTTAACTTTTGATTATCAATTACCAAGTGGAAATGATTTTAAAAATACTTCTGTAGGATTAGAATATCATTATGTTTGGAAACAAAATCATTTACTAGCTAGTCAAGATTATGCACCTGTACCTGAAGCATATCAATTATTAGGAGCAAAATTTAGTACAGAAAAACATTTTAATAAAACCAAATTGTATATATATGCAAAAGCAAATAATTTATTAAATGTAGCTTATAGAGATTATTTAAATAGATTAAGATATTTTGCTGATGATACCGGAAGAAGTGTTACACTTGGATTTAGAGTTTCATTTTAATTAACAATTATGAATTTAGAAACAAGATTTACAGATTTACTTAGAGATAGAAATTTAAAAGCCACTCCTAAAAGAATAGAGTTACTTAATGTGGTAGCAAGTTATAGTTCTGCAATACCATATAGCGAAATTCAGAGTAAACTAAATCATTTTGATAGGGTTACCTTATATAGAACAATCAATGCTTTGTTAGATGGAGGTATTATACATAAAGCATCGGTAAGTAGCGATGAGGTTTATTATGCTATGTGTAAGGAATATTGTACTTCGGAATGTCATAACCATAAACATGTACACTTTAAATGCTTGGAATGTATGGAGGTTTCTTGTGTAGATGTTACAAATCCTCTTCAGATTCAAATTCCTAATGTGATTATAAAGCAAGTAGAAATTGAGGTAAGTGGTGTTTGCGAAAAATGTGTATCCTAATAGCATAAAAAACGAGTTTAGTTTTAAGGGAACTAAACTCGTTTTTTAATATTACTATTTTATTTTTTAGGGCTGTACTTTTACAAATTTTGCCAAAGGAGCCATTCTAGCTTTGTTTATAGATAAAGTATCATTTTTTATAGCGTAGTTATCCATTACTTCAAGGGCTTTTAACATAGCACCTTCATAAGGAGCGTTAAAGCAAAGTTTTTGCGTAGATGCCAATCTAGAAATACTCAATCTATTTCCAAATTTTAAATCAAAACTTCCGTGAAAGTTATTACATCCAGAGTTTCCACTAATATTATTGTCAGTAGTACTTAATGTAAAGTAAGGAATGTTTTTGTTTTCTTTTTCAATTTCTTCACCTTGTAACTCTATCAACTCCCATTGTACATCAGTAAGAATTGTGTCTGTAGCAATTTTGCTTAATACATATTGAGTAGCCAAAGCACCTTTAATATTTTCTTTTTGTTTGTTT
Organism: Wenyingzhuangia fucanilytica; assembly: GCF_001697185.1. Taxonomy (GTDB): domain Bacteria; phylum Bacteroidota; class Bacteroidia; order Flavobacteriales; family Flavobacteriaceae; genus Wenyingzhuangia; species Wenyingzhuangia fucanilytica. Next base: position 1,219,359 of record NZ_CP014224.1, read on the forward strand.
AGTTGAATCAAAGTGTTTTCACCTACCATATAGCTGGTTTCATCAATAATAATATTGCTTCCAATTTCATCCCAATCAAATTTTCCTTTTTCAGTAATTAATTCATCACTTTTTCCAAGGTATTTAACTTCTTTAGTGTATGTTAAATCGCTATGAATACTAATTTTAGTCTGTATTCCCTCACAATCAGCACAAGGTATGGTTCCTGTGTAAGTACCTCCCCAATCTAAAGAGTTTTTACTGTTGTGCTCATCAAGAAAAGAAGAATTAAAATGATGTATATTGTGGTTTTCAGAGGTTTTACACCCTGTAATAACCATACTGATAACGGCAAGGATTAATATATTATTTTTCATAATGATGTGTTTTGGTAAAATGGTTCTATATGTATTAATATATGTCCCAAATTTGGAATTTTATGATGTAATGTATCTTTTAATAAATGTGAAATTTCATGCCCTTTGGTTACAGATATATCTCCGTTTACTCTAGCGTGTAAATCAACATGATGTTGCATACCAGCTTTTCTTATAAAACATTTTTCTGTCCCCATAACCCCAGGTACATTAATTGCTACTTTTCTAATTTCTTTAATTAAATCATCATATCTATGCTCATCCATAATTTCGCCCAAAGCAGGTCTAAAAATTTTATAAGCGTTAAATATAATAATACCTGATGCTATTAAAGCTGCCCAATCATCGGCATTTTCATATCCATCTCCTAAGGTAACAGCAATTAATATACCAATAAATGCGGCTACAGAAGTTAAAGCGTCACTTCTATGGTGCCATGCATCTGCTTTTAGAGAAGAACTATTGGTTTTGAGGCTATTGTGAATTACTATTCTGTATGAAATTTCTTTCCACAAGATGATAACTCCTAAAATATATAAAGTCCATGCTTGTGGAACTTTATGTGGGGTTTGTATGTTGATGATACTTTTATAAGAAATAATGATGGCAGATGCTACCAAAAATACAACCACAATAAATGTCATTAAAGGTTCTATTTTACCATGTCCGTATGGGTGATTTTCATCAGCAGGTTTTTTGGCATATTTTAATCCAAATAAAACCAATAAAGATGAAAATATATCAGAGGTAGATTCTATTGCATCGGCTACTAAAGCATAGGAGTTTCCAATTACTCCCGCTATTCCTTTTATGATAGCTAAAAGAATATTACCAAGTAAACTAAAGTAAATGGTTTTAACTGCTTTTTGTTGATTACTCATACAGAGAATAAGGATTGCTAATCTTTAAATGATGGTGCAAAATAGTAATTGATATATTATTTTACAAGAAATGTTTTTTAGATAAAAAAACACCTTTTACTACAGTAAAAGGTGTTTTTAATATGGTAATTATAGCTATAAATTAATTTACAGCAACTAATTCAATATCAAAAATTAAATCCTCTCCAGCCAATGGGTGGTTAGCATCTAATAAAACTTCGTTTTCTTCAACTCCAACAATTAATAAAGCTTGAGTTTGACCATCTTCACGACTTGCCTGTAATTGCATTCCTACTTGTGGTTCTAAATCATCAGGTAGTTGAGTTTTAGGTAATTTAAAAACTGCTTCTTCATTTCTAGGACCGTAAGCTTCTTCTGCAGGAATGGTAACTTGTTTGTTTTCTCCAATAGTCATTCCATCTACAGCAACATCAAAACCTGGTATCATTTGTCCAGCTCCGACAGTAAACTCTAAAGGCTCTCTTTCTCTAGAACTATCAAATACTTGTTCGTTTGTTAATTTTCCTGTGTAATGTACTTGTACAGTACTTCCTTGTTTTGCTTGAGACATATCTCTCTGTTTTAAATTTGAACGAGTAAAGTTATGGTTTTCTATATGGATGACTAAACGATTTGCCGATTAATTCCTAAAACCTTTAATTTTCTATTCTACATTAAAGGTTTTAAAGGTATGTATAGGTTGTCCTTTAGAAGATATTCCTTCAATTTCTATAATATAATCACTTTTGATGTCACTGGTAAAAAAAGAAACTTTTGTTGGGGTTTCTTTAGTAGTTTTTAGCATAGGTTCCCAGTGTAGCGTAGTTCTTAAATCAGCTCCTTTTAATTCATCAAAATCTTTGATGTGATCGGGAGAGAAAAACTCTCTAGCAGTATAAAATCCTTTTGCTTTAAAATTAAGTACTCCTGGTTTTTCAATTTTTTTACCATTTTTAAATTCATATCCTTTTTTGGGGTATAAAATAATAGCGGCGCCACCAGTTCCTCCTGCTATATCGTTATAGAGCATATTTACAGTGGCTCCTGTTAAAATATCAACAAAAGAAATTTCATCACAAGTAATACTTCTTAAATAATCCATGGTTATTTGTCTTCCGTCTAAAAATATTCTAACAATACTGTTGTCTCTGTTCCATAAAAAATTATCAAAATCCTCTCTAATTACGTGGTTTGCATTAGTGTTTAATAATTCAATAATAGTGGTAGGAGTAAATTCAAGACTGGTTACATCAATTCTATTCATCATATTGTCTGGTCTACGATAAATAGTTCTATTTTCCATTTCTTTTTTTCTCTTTTCTGCTGCAGTAGCGTTGATAGCGTTTAATTCCACAGCTTTTAATTGTTCTACTTTTTGATTGTACTCAAATTTAATTTGTTGAACATATTGGGCAACTTTTACAAAGTTTTCGTTTTTCTTATAAGTTGACAGCTTACTAGCTTCTTTACTACTTGTTACAGGGGGAGAAGCAGTAGGTTCATCTAGCACAATACTAACATCTTTTGTTTTTAGGCTTTTACTGTTAAAGTTATCATAACGAGCTTCTATAATTGTAGAAATAGAATCCATAAATGTGTAAGGACCAAATTTAAAACGACCTAAAGAATCTGTTTTTTGTATTGGTTCTTGTGCAAAAACTTTTCCTAAAAAAGTAAGTCTAACTTCAGATACATGAGGTTTGTCTAGTTTTTTAAATTTGGTGGTAGTTCCGGTAATAAAAAGACTGTTTTCTGGACTATATTTTTGTGCTTCTTTTTTTGTTTGTAAAAGTTCTAGCGATGTAAAACGTTTCCATCCATTGGTCATCATTACTAAGTCTAGTAAGTATTTTCTTTTAGGATCGTTTTCTTTTTCAAAAAAGTAACCAGGTTGTTCTATAGTACCTCTTAAATCAGAATTAAGCAATAAGTAGGTTTTAATATTACTTGTTCTTGTGTTGTATGGAAAAGCTTTAAGATCTCTCACACTCATAGAAAAAGTACTTGTTTCTTTTTCTCCATTAATATCAGTTAAATCAAACAAAACTTCAACTTTTTCTCTAGACTTATACGTTTCTTTAGAGGTTTTGGTCGTTAGTTTTAAATTGTCTTTTGGCGTGTCTACAAAAATTGTTCTTTCGGCAACAGGATTTCCATCACTATTAAATAATGTGATATTTACCACACCATCTGTTAAGTAAGAAGTTGGAATTTTAAGAGTATTTGAAGGAATGTTTTGGGTTTCAAAATTGTTATAAAAAAGAATTCCTCTTTGATGCGCTATTAAAAAAGTGTTTTGCAAACCATTAGGCATATTACTGTTTAAGTTTACAATAATGCCATTTTTTGTATTTGTTGTGTTGATTACAAAACCTTTAGGTAATGCTTTTGGTAAGGGATATTTAATTTCTTTACCATTAATTGTAGTACTAACGTAGTAGGATTTGTTTTTTTCGGGAATGATAGATAAAAGACCTAAACCTAAATCTATACTTTTAGCTTCGGCTATTTCATTTCCTTTCTGATCTTTTAGATAGGCTTTGAAGTTTTTAACATTTGTTTTAAAAGCAACTCTGTTTTGTAAACCTTCAATTAAATAACCTCCTTCCGGATAAAATGAAACCTCTGGTTTAGGTACATCTTTTTCGGTAGTTTGGGTTGAGGATGAAACTGAATCGATGTTGTTACTATCGATGTTTGAATCCTTATTGATTTTATATATGGGTATTTTTTTTTGAAAAAAAGTATCAGAGGAATCATTCCTCATATAGTTTGTATAGGCTCTTATTGTATATTTTCCTTCTTGCCAGTCTTCTAAAATTTTAAAATCTCCAGCTACATTAATGTCGTATACGTACAAAGTTTTTTTATCAACAATTTTATTCTCTGGATTGATAAGCTCTACGTATAGAATTCTACTTTTAGGTGTTCTTCTATGCGTAATACCATTGATTAAATAAGCAGAAAACCAGATGTCTTCACCTAATGTATAGGCAGGTTTATCTGTATGAACGTAAGTTTTTTCTGGATATTGATTAAAAATGTAATCCTCTAAATTCTTTTGAATTTGATTAGGAAAACTTGTTTGGGCGTAGTTACATAATGGGGTAAGAATTAAAATTAAAAAGAGCCTGTTTAACATATTTATAGTTTAATTAACATTAAAAGTTTTGATAGCATGTATTGGTTGCCCATCGGTTGATATACCTTCTATTTCTATAATATAATCACTTTTGATATCACTTGTAAAAAAGGATACATTTGTAGTACCTGTATTAGTAGTTTTAATCAAAGGTTCCCAATATAGTGTTGTTCTTAAATCTGTTTTATTCATTTCTTCAAAACCATTAATGTGGTCTGGAGAGTAGAATTTTCTTGCGGTATAAAATCCTTTTGCATTAAAATCTATAATACCTGGTTTTCTTTTGGTGTTGCTAACAGACATATTTCCGGTGTTAGAATATATGGCAATAACTCCATTACCCCCTCCAGTAAAAGTTACAGTATCGGGACCAGTTAATAAATCAATAAATGAAACTTCGTTTGCACTAATAGATCTTAATAGACTTCCATCAACTTCCATACCGTCTAAATAAATTCTAGCAGGGCCATTAGAGCGTCTAATAGAAATAGTATCACCAAAAACACTAACCCCATTAAGTTGATTTACCAAGTCAAAAGCAGTAAAAGAACCAGCACCAATCATGGTCGTTACATCTAAACGACTACCACTAATAGGAGAACCATAGTCTGTTCTACTATCCATTTCTTCTTCTCTTTTTTCTTGTTCAGTTTTTCTGTTTGCAGTAAGCTCTACAGCTTTAAGTTTTTGTACGTCTAGGTTATAATCAAATTTTACTTGTTGTATATATTGGGTTACTTTAATAAAATTAGCCACCTCTTTCTCTTTAGTTGATTGATTAATCTTTGGCATTTTTTCTACAGGCGCTTCGTTTGTATGCTTGTCAACTAATATTACAACATCTCTAGATTTTCTTTTTTCTGAATTAAAGTGATCCATTCTAGCCTCTAACAACACAGGAATTGAATCAAAAAACACATAAGGGCCAAACTTAAATTTACCTAAAGAATCAGATTGTTGTATAGGTTCTTGAAAGATGGATGGTCCCATAAATGTCAATCTAGTAGGAGAGGAGAATTCAGCATAAGGCTTTTTTAACTGTTTAGTAGTTCCTGAAATATACAAGCCAAGTTCAGGTTTAAATTTGTTTGAATTTTCTTTTTCAGTTAGTAAATCTTGCCAAGTAAAACGTCTCCACCCATTAGTTAACATTACTAAGTCTAATAAATATTTTCTTTTAGGGTCGTTTTCTTTTTCAAAAAAATAACCTGGATTTTCTACATTTCCTCTTAAATCTGAATTTAATAATAAATAAGTTTTAATATTGTTTGTTCTAGAGTTGTATGGAAATGCATTTAAATCTCTAACCGCCATAGATAAAGTACTTGCAGCATTTTTTCCTTTATTATCGGTAACGTTTATGTTTAAGTCTACTTTACTACGAGATGTAAATGTTTCTTTAGCTGTAGCAATGTTAAGTTTTAAATTGTTTTTAGGATTATCAATAAACACAATTCTTTCTGCTGTAGGAGTTCCATTAGCATCAAACAAGGTGATTTCTGCTACACCATCTTTTAAAACTTCGGTTGATATTTTTATGGTGTATTTATTTTTGTTTGTGCTTTCAAACTTTTTATATAATAAGTGACCTCTTTGATGAGCAATTAAAAAAGTGTTTAATAATCCATTCTCTACAGTACTAGAAACCTTTACATAAATAAATTGTCCTTCGTTAGTTACGTTAAGGTTGTATCCTTTGGCTAAAGGTTTTGGTAAAGGGTAGCGTTCTGCTTTTCCGTTGATAAAAACTTTAGCATAATAAGTTTTGTTTTCTTCGGGGATAATCATAAATGATCCTAAACCAAAATCTATACTTTTAAACTCAATAATTTCATTTTGATCTTGATCTTCAATAACACCATTTACATTTATTTTACTGTAATTGTCGTCTTTAATTTTAAAAGCAATTCGGTTTAGAGTACCACAAACTAGTGAACCTCCTTCTGGGAAAAATGTTAGTGTAGGCTTGGTACTTTTATTATTAGATTTTTGGTTGAGGTTGGCAACCGTTTCTTTTAGATTTGTAGTGTTTTGTGAAATACTGTCATTTTTAACCGCAAAAATGGAAATGTTTTTAGAGAAAAAGTTTGAGTTATCAGCGTTTCTCATGTAATTGGTGTATCCACGAAGTCTGTAATTTCCTTCTTCCCAGTTTTTGTTAATTTTAAAATCACCAGCAGCACTAACATCTTCTATGTAAAGTGTTTTTTTAGCTACAATACTATCTTTAGGGTTGATAAGTTCAACATATAAAACCTTGCTTTTTTCTGTTTTTTGATGAGTAATACCATTTAATAAATAAGCACTAAACCACAAATCTTCATCTAAAGCATAAAAGGGTTTGTCTGTTTGTAGATACACTTTTTCTGGATATGAATTAGTTTCATAGTCAAGTAGTTTTTTCTCTAAAAGATTAGAGAAACTATTTTGTGTGTACAGGGTAAAAGAAAATAGGCCTAAAAGGGCAACTAATAACAAAAATGTTTTTTTCATGGGTATAGATAACAAGTTAATATAGTTAGACTGATTAAATGAGCAAAGGTTTGATTTAAACTCAAAAAAACTTATCAAATATAGTTTAGTTAAGAATATAATTTTAATAAAAGAGCAAAAAAAAGCGGTTGCAAATTAGTTGCAACCGCTTTGGATATTATATGTGCTATATATTCTATAAGTGAATTACTTCATCATATGCAGCAGCAACAGCTTCCATTACCGCCTCAGACATAGTAGGGTGTGGGTGAACTGTTTTTAATACTTCGTGACCAGTAGTTTCTAATTTACGACCTAGAACAGCTTCAGCAATCATATCAGTAACACCAGCACCAATCATATGACATCCTAACCATTCACCGTATTTAGCATCAAAAATTACTTTTACAAATCCTTCTTTGTTTCCGGCAGCAGATGCTTTTCCAGAAGCAGAAAATGGGAATTTTCCAATTTTTAACTCGTAACCAGCTTCTTTTGCTGCTTTTTCTGTTAAACCAACAGAAGCAATTTCTGGAGATGCATAAGTACATCCAGGAATGTTTCCGTAATCAATTGGTTCTGTATGTAAACCTGCAATTTTCTCTACACAAGTAATTCCTTCTGCAGAAGCTACGTGAGCTAAAGCTTGACCAGTAACTACATCACCAATAGCGTAATAACCAGGGATGTTTGTTTGGTAAAAATCGTTTACAATAATTTTATCTCTATCTACAACAATTCCAACATCTTCTAATCCAATGTTTTCAATGTTTGTTTTAATTCCAACAGCAGATAATAATACGTCTGCTTCTAATTTTTCTTCTCCTTTAGCAGTTTTAACAGTAGCAACAACTCCTTCTCCAGAAGTATCTACAGATTCTACAGCAGAGTTTAACATTACTTTAATTCCAGATTTCTTTAAAGCATTTCCAAAAGCTTTAGAAACGTCTTCATCTTCTACAGGAACTACATTTGGCATAAACTCAACAATAGTAACTTCAGTACCCATAGAGTTGTAAAAGTGAGCAAACTCAACACCAATAGCACCAGATCCTACCACAATCATTTTCTTTGGTTGTTCTGGTAAGCTCATTGCTTGGCGGTATCCTATTACTTTTTTACCATCTTGAGGCAAGTTAGGTAATTCTCTAGAACGAGCACCTGTTGCAATAATAATGTGATCTGCATCGTACTCTGTTACTTTACCATCAGCATCAGTAACATCTACTTTTTTACCAGGTTTAACTTTACCTGTTCCCATAATCACATCAATCTTGTTCTTTTTCATTAAGAACTCAATCCCTTTACTCATTCCTTGAGCAACACCACGAGAACGTTTGATTACCGCTTCAAAATCTTTATCAATAGCTTCTGCTTTTAAACCGTAATCATCAACATGTTTTAAGTAATCATATACTTGAGCACTTTTTAATAAAGCTTTGGTTGGAATACATCCCCAGTTTAAACAGATACCTCCTAGAGATTCTTTTTCTATAACAGCAGTTTTAAACCCTAACTGTGAAGCTCTAATAGCGGTAACATATCCTCCAGGTCCACTTCCAATAACAATAACGTCGTATTTCATGTGTATATTTTTTAATCTAGTGATTGAATTTTATAATGTATGCAAATGTAATAATTACAAACTATATTACATAGGTTAAGAAGATAGAAATTATAAGTACAATTACGTATAAAACGATATATGTTTTTTTGTTAAGATATTTATACAAGAGAATTCTTGTTGTAAAAAAAAAGACATCCATTTAAATGGATGTCTTTTTTTTATAAAATATGATAAATCTTACATTCTTTCAGGAACATCTATTCCTAATAAATTAAAGGCAGATTTAATAGTATCTCCAACTTGTGCGGATAATTGTGTTCTAAATATTTTAACATTTTCTTCTTCGCATCCTAAAATATATGAGCTTTGGTAGAATGAGTTGTATTCTTTTACCAAATCATATGTATAATTAGCAATTAAAGCAGGACTGTGGTTTTTGGCCGCCAACTGAACTGTTTCTGGATATAATTGTAACGTTTTAACTACTGCTAATTCTTTGTCAGAAAGTTCAACTTGTTGTTGAGCAGTATAATCAAAATCAGCTTTTCTTAAGATAGACTGAATTCTAGCGTAAGTATATTGTATAAAAGGACCAGTATTTCCGTTAAAGTCAATAGATTCTTTAGGGTCGAATAAAATTCTTTTTTTAGGGTCTACTTTTAAAATGTAATATTTTAAAGCTCCCATACCTATAATATTGTACAACTCTTCTTTTTTCTCTTGAGTATATCCTTCTAACTTTCCTAATTCTTGAGAAATTTCACGAGCAGTATTTACCATTTCGTCCATTAAATCATCGGCATCTACTACGGTTCCTTCTCTAGATTTCATTTTACCAGTTGGCAAATCTACCATTCCGTAAGAAAGATGGTACATGTTGTCTGCCCAAGAAAAACCTAATTTTTTTAAGATTAAGAATAATACTTTAAAGTGATAATCTTGTTCGTTACCAACAGTATAAGTTAATGCGTTAATATCAAATTCTTGAAAACGTTGAATGGCAGTTCCTAAATCTTGGGTAATGTAAACAGAAGTTCCATCACCACGTAAAACTAATTTTTCATCTAAACCTTCGTCAGATAAATCTATCCAAACAGAACCGTCTTCTTTTTTAAAGAAGACTCCTTTGTCTAAACCATCTTGTACACAATCTTTTCCTAAAAGGTAAGTTTCGCTTTCGTAATAATTTTTATCAAAAGTAACTCCTAAATTTTTATATGATACTGCAAAACCATCATACACCCATTGGTTCATGGTTTTCCAAAGATTTACAACTTCTTTATCACCAGCCTCCCATTTACGCAACATTTCTTGTGCTTCTAATAAAATTGGAGCTTGTTTTTTAGCTTCTTCTTCGGTTTTTCCTTCAGCAATTAAATTGTTAATTTCTTCTTTATATGCTTTATCAAAAGCTACATAATAATTACCTACTAATTTATCACCTTTTAATCCTGTACTTTCAGGAGTTTCTGCATTCCCAAATTTTTGCCAAGCCAACATACTTTTACAAATATGAATTCCACGGTCGTTAATAATTTGAGTTTTGTATACTTTTTTACCACTAGCGGCAATAATTTCTGCAACAGAAAAACCTAATAAATTATTACGAACATGACCTAAATGTAAAGGTTTGTTTGTGTTAGGCGAAGAATATTCTACCATTACTGCCTTGTCTGTAGGAGCAGGGTTGGTAATTCCGTAGTTTTCTGTTTGATAAATTTCATAAAAAGTATCTACAAAAAAACTTGGATTAATAGAAATATTTAAGAATCCTTTTACCACGTTAAAGTCTGTAACCAAACTCACATTTTCTTTAAGATACTCTCCAATTTGAGTTCCTATTTGTACAGGGTTCCCTTTTACAAATCTTAAAAATGCAAAAACCACTATGGTGATATCTCCATCAAATTCTTTACGAGTTGCTTGGAATTCTACCGTTGGAATTTCAGTTTCAAAAATTTCTACAAATGCTTTTTTAACGGCAATTTCTAAATGGTTTTGGATACTCATTTTTGTGTTTTTCTATTGAACTGCGAAAGTACGGAAATAATTAATTTATGACTACTTGTTAAATTTAAAAATATTTAAGGTTTGTTAGGAAGGAAGTGTATGTTACATTCTTTGGTATGTAAATGTTTATTTTTCTTCAAAAATGTTTAGAATATAAAACATAGCATCTTCTTTTGAGTTAAATATTCTCAAATTTAAATCTGTTAGTGTTGCTTTGGCATCTCCTTTTGATTCATCTTTTCTAAGGCCAAGTGACATTTTTACATAAACAGATGATATATTGTTTAAAAGTTCATTAACTATATAAATTTTTTCCCAATAATTTTCGTCATCAGAAGTTCTAACATTATGTGGGGATTGCATAAATACCCAATCATCTTTTTTAAAATTTCCAATTTGATAACCCCATAAATATGGTTGACCAGTAATAGATTTTTTTACAAAATTTTCAGATTTAGAATTCCCTATAAATACAAGGTACTTCTTACTGTAATTAAAAGGAATGAAACTAATGGTTTGGTTTATTTTTTCGTCTTTTTGGACATTAAAATAATCTTTCCCGTTTTGATGTATGATTGAATTTTTATTAGAAGTTTTCCAATACTGTTTTGTTGCTGTATTTTGCTTTATTAAGTTTTCAGAATATATAGAGATGGTTAAGTTTTGAGTAGTATTGTTTTTAACGATTTGTATTAATTCTCCATTTATAATTTTTTTGTTTTCTCCTTTAATTTTAATTCCCATAAAATTCTCTAAATCTTTTTTGTTTATAGAGTCTATGTTTTTAGAAGTAATATATAGTTTGTTAGTAACAGTATCGTTAAAAATTTCAAATACAGGTTTAACAGAGTTTTTCTTTTTTAAAACTTTACACGAAGTAATTGTTAAAAATATCATTAGTAATGATATCGTTATATTTTTCATACGGTATTCAATTTTATTATAAATCTAAGGATAAAAAGTATTGATATATATTTTTAAAAGATTTTTAGTTGTAATAAAAAAAGCTATCAATAATTTGATAGCTCTCTACAGTTTTATAAAATGTCTTTTATATTCCTTCTGCAATATGTTTTAGTTGATCTTCATCTATTATGGTTATAGATTTTCCTACCAAATCAATCAAACCATCTTTTTTAAAGGTAGATAAAATTCTAATTGCAGATTCTGTAGCTGTTCCAACAGAGCTCGCTATTTCTTTTCTGCTAAGTTTAATTTTAATAGTATTGGTATCGTCTATTCCATAAGTTTCTTTTAAAAACAAAATTAAATCAGCAATACGTTGGTGTACAGTATTGGTAGAAATATTAGTAATAGAATTGTTAGCTTCTTTTAAATCGCCACAAACGGTTTTAAACATAGCCCCTGCAAATTTAGGGTTTTCGTCTAGCGGTTTTTTAATTAAATCCTGTGGAATAAAACAAGCAGATACATCATTTAAGGCAGTAACAGTTATCATACTAGGTTCGTGAGTAATGGCAGAATGATACCCAATTAAATCTCCTTTTTTACTAAACTTTACAATTTGTTCTTTTCCGTTTGCATTTAATTGAGAGAGCTTACAAACACCATCTTTTATACAATATACTCCAGAAGAAAATTTACCCTCATTAAAAATGACTTCACCTTTTTTAAAAACGTGTACATCTTTGGAGTTAGATATTTTAGAAAGTTCCTCCTTGCTTAAAGCATTTAGGTTGTTAAATTGTTTTACCAAACATTGTTCACATCTACTCACAATCAATTTTTTTATCTTACTTTTCAAAAATACGAAAAGTTTACATGATATTAATCATTGAATTGTATCAATAGAAATATCAAATTTGTAAAAGAAATTTTTAAACAAAATATGGAAGGTAAACCCTGTTATCATTGTGGTGAAGAATCTATTATGGATATAGTTGTTTTTGATGACAAAATATTTTGTTGCCACGGTTGTAAAACTGTTTACGAAATCTTTAAAGACAATGATTTAACTGCTTATTACGATTTTGAAAAAAATCCTGGTATCACCCCAAATGATATTAAAGGTAAATACGCCTTTTTAAATAATGATGCCGTAGTTAGTAAATTATTAGATTTTCAAGAAGATGGCATAGAGGTGGTAACCTTATATATTCCCAAAATACATTGTAGCTCTTGTGTTTGGGTTTTAGAACATCTTCAAAAATTAAATGATGGAGTAATAAAATCTAGGGTTCATTTTTCCAAAAAAAATGTTCAGATTACTTATAACCATAAGATAAGCTTACAGCAATTGGTAGAATTGTTGGCTATGATTGGTTACGACCCTTATATTAGTTTAGAGGATGGAGAAAAAAAGAAAAAGCATAGCAAAGCCAATACATATAAGTTAGCTATTGCTGGTTTTGCCTTTGGAAATAGTATGTTTTTATCGTTTCCAGATTATTTTGGAAAACCCGATGTTTGGTTAACACAATATCAGCCTTTGTTTGTGTTATTAATGTTCTTGTTTTCGTTACCAGTAGTGTTTTATGCGGCTAATGATTATTTTATATCTGCTTACAAAGGACTTAGAAAACGTATTTTAAATATTGATGTACCTATTAGTATTGGAGTTGTTGTTTTGTTTTTAAGGAGTAGCTATGAGTTTTTTACAGGAACAGGACAAGGGTATTTTGATAGTTTAACAGGATTGATTTTTTTCTTGTTATTAGGGAAGTTGTTCCAACAAAAAACTTACGATTTCCTTTCTTTTGAAAGAGATTTTAAATCATATTTTCCTATTGCAGTATCCACAATCGTTCATAAAAAAGAAGTGGTGATTCCTGTAAATGAAGTAAAAATAGATGATGTCTTAATTATACGAAACGAAGAGGTTGTTCCTACCGATGGAGTTATAATTGAGGGGGCACCTATGTTAGACTATAGTTTTGTAACAGGAGAAGCCAATTTGATTAAAAAAGGGTTAGGTGATAAAGTTTTTGCTGGAGGAAAACAACAAGGGAAATCTATTCAAATTAAAGTAACCAAAACGGTAGATCAAAGTTATTTAACCAAGTTGTGGAGTGAGAATACTTATGAAAAACCATCAAAATTAACCAGTTTAACCGATGCTATAAGTCAGTATTTTACTTGGGGATTATTACTCATTACTTTACTCTCTGCAATTTATTGGTTTGCAGTAGATAAAAGTCAGATAATAAATGTGGTGACCTCTATTTTAATAGTGGCTTGTCCATGTGCATTAGCTTTATCAGCTCCATTTGCCATGGGGAATGTATTGCGTATTTTAGGTAAACAAGGGTTTTATTTAAAAGACAGTTCTGTAATAGAAAAAATAGCCCACGTACAAACCATTTTTTTTGATAAAACAGGAACTTTAACAACTAGAAATAAGCAGGAGTTTTCTTACGAAGGAGATGAATTATTAGATAGTGAGTTATCAATGATTAAGTCTTTGGTTAAGAATTCTAATCATCCTTTAAGCAGAACTTTGTTTAAAAAAATACAAGGAGATTTAATTGATGTAACTGAGTTTTCTGAAATTGAAGGGCAGGGAATTCAAGGTGTTTTTAATCATAAAACAGTAAAAGTAGGATCGGCCAATTTTGTAAATTCTTTTAAAAATGATGTAGAAACAGAAAGTAGAGTATATATTAGTATCGATGGAGTGCTAAAAGGATATTTTAAATTTGGAAATCAATATAGAGAAGGGATTTTTAAAACTTTAATGAGGTTAAATCAGAAACATCAAATTAATATATTGTCTGGAGATAACGATGCTTCATTAACATTTTTACAAGAAAAATTATCTTTAAAAACCAAGTATTATTTTCATCAATCTCCACAAGATAAGTTAAATCACATCAAAGCCAGTCAGCAAGAAAATAAAACAGTTATGATGGTTGGAGATGGTTTAAACGATGCTGGAGCTTTGTTGCAGTCGGATATTGGAATTGCTGTTGCAGAAGATGTAAATGTGTTTTCTCCAGCAAGTGATGCCATTATTGATGCGAATAAAATAAACCAAATCCCTCAGTTTTTTAAATTGTGTAGCGCTAGTTTAGGAGTGGTTAAAATTAGTTTTTTACTTTCTATTTTATACAATGTGGTAGGGTTGTATTTTGCTATTAGCGGATTGTTAACACCTTTAATTGCAGCCATATTAATGCCGTTGAGCTCTATAACTATTGTAGTTTTTGTAACAGTTGCTACCAATGTACTTGCAAAGTTTAATAGAGTATAATATTTTTAGTTAGGGAGTTTTAATGGTTTCTATAAACAAATCATAACCATAACCATCTGTTAAGTAATAATGGTCTCTTGGGAATGATGAGGACATAATGACAAGATGGTTAGAACTATCTTCATTAATGTAAATAGGAAAACCTTTTGTGGCTATTGTAGTTGTAGTGTTGTTTTTAATGTCATACTTTATAATTTCTCTTTTAAAGTTTTCTCTAGTAGCGTGTACATTGTTAAGATCGTTGTTGACTCCATAAATATTATTCCCTGTTTTATCAATGTATAAAGTTGTGAGTGGTGAACTATAATCTTTAATTTTAGAAAAAGTAGTAGAAGAGTAAATACTATTTCTTTGTTTGTTATAAATGTAAGAAGTGTTAGCGTTTACAGTAATATCACTGTTGTTGTATGCTAATAATGGAATTTGTTTAATACCGTTGTTTGTAATCAATCCATTAGTATCTACAGTGTAGTGAATAGCTCTTCCTTCGTATTTATGACTAACAAGAATATTGTTTTCATTAATGGTTGTTATTTCGTAATTGTACATAGATTGATGATCTGGGAAATGAGGAGATTTGTCTATATTGGTTAATGTATTATCCTGTCTTGTAAATGTAAACACATCGTCATTATTAGTAAAAACCCATGTATGATTTCCTAAATAATCAAAACTGTTAAAATAAACAGGAGTAAGATCAACTCCTTCATAATCTGACTTTCCTTCTACTTCTATACTATATTTAAAAGTTAGATCACTAGCATTATATACCCATAACTCATCACTCTGAGAAAATAATAGTTCTTTACCGTTGTTAGATGTAATTAATTTCATTTCTACGCTAGTAGAACTATAAGGTTTTTTAAAAGCTTCATTAGTGATTTTATGATTTATATAATCATATTTTATGAGCTTGTACTCTCTGTCTATAAACATATATATAAACATAGCTTGCTCATCAGCATCAAACGTGATATAGTTTATTCTTGAGAAATCTAGAATTTCAGGATACGTTAAAGTTACATTTGCAACATTATCAGTATTGTATTTATAGTTATTTCCAAAAACATTATATACATATATTGTATATCTAAGTTCACTAGAATAAAGAGGTTCTAAGTCTGTAAAACTCGTTGTGTTAACATCATCAATAATAGTTACCGTTTTCTCTTTTTCATTTTTGTTTTTATCTTGTACCACAATTTCATAATGAGAAAAATAATGATCTAAAGATTTTTCCCAAAAAAGCTGAACTTCATTGTTTTCAGATACATGATGCTCTGTGAATTTAACGTTTTTAGGGACTATATTGGTGGTGCTTACATGATTTGCATTGCTTGTTCCTAACAATCCTTTGTCTGTGTGTATTCTAAAGAAATAACAATATTCTCCATTTTCTGGAGGATTTTCATCAAAATAACTTTGAGTATTGATATCTGTAATTGTTGCAATTAATTCGGCATTGTCTGTGTTACAAAAATCTCCTTTAGCTCTATAGATTTCATATTTTTCAAATGTATTATACCCTGTGTATGCGTTCCACTTAAATTTAATGGATGAAAAAGGCTCTTGTCTAGAAAATGAAGAGGTATAAAGATCTAGTTCTTTAGGAGGAGTGTATCTATAGGCTGTAAATGTAAATAGCTCTTTGTTGTTATCGTTATTAATGTCTATTTCTGTAGAAAAAACAAATTCATTTTCTGTTAATTTTAAAATGGTTAGTTTGTCTTGTTCTGTACTATTAGAAACAGAAATAATTCCGTTATTTAACTCCCAATTTAGTTGGTTTTTTAAAGGAGTACATGTGCTAGATTCCTGAAATAAAAACTCCTCATAGATATTATCATTATAAACAAAAAAATCACGACCACATTCTTCTATGTTAATGGGTGCTTCAGCTAAAACATCATTGTTTTCAACATAAAAAATAGCCCATGTTCCTAAAAGGTCTTCTTCTTTTGCCTCTTTAAAAACATTTACGGTAGATTCATCAAGTGTTGAGATGTCATCGCTTTCACATGAAATAAAAAAACAGAAAAAGATGAATAAGGCTGTTTTTAAAATAATTTTATTTATCACTTTTCTTAGGATTATAAAAAATAATAATTTGGACCAAAATAGCCATAACAACTAAGAAAATAATTTCGATATGAGTAAAAATATCAATTGTTTTCATGACTTTGTTACTGATGAACATTTGATGTTTTCCTTCATCTAATTGAACTTTAGATAAGTTTTGTAGATTCAGAGTAATGGATTCAATTAGTTGTAGTGTTTCTTTTTGATGAGTAGACTGATTGTATACTTTTTCTATTTTATTTAAATGATCTAGTTGTTTTTTTAAATCATTAAACAAAGCAAGTTCTTTATCGGTTAATTTTGTTTGTTCGTATCTTGTAATATAACCATCTATTTCCATATCAATTTTATGACTTCTTTTTTGAAAATAAAGGGAATCTGAAGTAATCATTGCAATTTCCTTTTCATGAACTAATAAAGCTATTTCAAAAAGTAAATCACTTGCTACAACTCTGTCTTCATAAATAGTTGTTACGGATTTTCGTAGTCGATTAAAATTTTCTTTATCAACTAAGTTAGTACTTAAAACAATAAAAAAAACTAACAGAATACTAGCAACTTTTTTAATCTTATTATAATTCATAATATCACAAACTATTTTATTAATATTTATACAAAAGAGGTATCAATATATGTAATTTAAATTTTGTATAATTACATAATCATGAAAAATTATGTTCATCAATATTTGTTAAAATAAATAATTGAGATATGATAAAGTACCCTTGTAAAATCTATAAACTATGATAATAATCATTTTTTAGAGGTGTCAGTGCTCCTAATTTTGTCCCTAACAAAAAACTTTTATGAGTGTTATCTATATATTAATCCTTGTCAGTCTTTGCGTTGCTATAATTTTTTTAGCAGTATTTTTTTTAGCTGTTAAAAAAGGACAATTTGAAGATGATGAAACTCCGGCCATACGGATGCTTTTTAACGATCATATAAACAAGAATAAAGAACAAGAACTAAAAAATTAATCAGAAGACTATTTTATGGAAAAAGAACAGTTTTATTATGACAACAAAGTCGTAAAGAAATTTATTTACGCAACAATGTTTTGGGGACTCATAGGGATGTCGGTAGGACTACTACTAGCATTAATGTTTGTTTTCCCCAATATCACCAAAGGGGTTTCATGGTTAAGTTTTGGTAGGTTAAGGCCTTTACATACCAATGCCGTAATTTTTGCTTTTGTAGGAAATGCAATGTTTGCCGGGGTTTATTATTCTTTACAAAGATTGTTAAAAGCTAGAATGTTTAGCGACTTGTTAAGTAAAATAAACTTTTGGGGATGGCAAGCAATAATTGTAGCTGCAGCTATTAGTTTACCTTTAGGATACACATCAAGTAAAGAATACGCTGAGCTAGAATGGCCTATAGATATTGCCATTGCTTTTATATGGGTAGTATTTGGTATCAACATGATTGGTACAATTTTTAAAAGGAGGGAGCGTCATCTGTATGTTGCTATTTGGTTCTATTTAGGAACTTTTGTAACAGTAGCAGTATTACATATTTTTAACAGTCTGGCTTTGCCTGTTTCTTTTTTAAAGAGTTATTCTGTATATGCAGGAGTACAAGATGCATTAGTACAATGGTGGTATGGACATAATGCCGTTGCCTTTTTCCTAACAACTCCGTTTTTAGGATTGATGTATTATTTTGTACCAAAAGCAGCTAATAGACCTGTGTATTCTTATAGATTATCTATTGTTCACTTCTGGTCTTTAATTTTTATTTATATCTGGGCAGGACCTCACCATTTATTATATACCGCTTTACCAGATTGGGCTCAAAATTTAGGAGTTGCATTCTCTATTATGTTATTGGCTCCATCATGGGGAGGTATGATTAATGGATTGTTAACGCTAAGAGGAGCATGGGATAAAGTAAGAACAGATCCTGTTTTAAAGTTTATGGTAGTAGCAATTACCGGTTATGGTATGGCAACTTTTGAAGGGCCTATGTTGTCTTTAAAAGGAATTAACGCCATAGCCCACTTTTCTGACTGGATTATTGCCCATGTACACGTTGGAGCTTTGGCTTGGAATGGTTTCTTAACTTTTGGTATGATTTATTGGTTGGTTCCAGTATTGTTTAAAACCAAATTACATTCTATTAAATTAGCTAATATTCACTTCTGGTTAGGAACTTTAGGAATTATTATTTACGCTTTCCCAATGTATATAGCTGGTTTTGTTCAAGCCTCTATGTGGAAACAATTTAATCCTGATGGAACATTAGTTTATGGTAACTTTTTAGAAACTGTAACTCAAATTATTCCAATGTATTGGATGCGTGCTGTAGGTGGATCTATGTACATTGTTGGTGCAATTGTAATGTTGTTTAATATTTCTGCAACCATTAAAAAAGGTTCTGAAGTAGAAGATGATATGAGTGAAGTTGCTCCTTTACAAAGATTGAAAAAAGGAAGATTATCAGGAGAAACTTGGCATCAACAACTAGAAAGAAGACCGGTTCAATTAACCATTTTAGCAACTGTTGCTATTTTAATTGGGGGAATTGTACAAATTGTACCAACCATTATGGTGGAGTCTAATATTCCAACCATTAGCAATGTAAAACCATATACGCCTTTAGAGTTAGAGGGTAGAGATTTGTATATAAGAGAAGGTTGTGTAGGATGTCACTCTCAAATGATTCGTCCTTTCCGTTCAGAAGTAGAGCGTTACGGAGAATATTCTAAAGCAGGTGAGTTTGTTTATGATCATCCATTCTTATGGGGTTCTAAACGTACTGGGCCTGATTTACATAGAGTTGGTCAAAAATACTCTGATAGCTGGCACTTTAATCATATGTTAGATCCTCAAAGTACTTCTCCAGGTTCTATTATGCCAACTTATCCTTGGTTGTTAAAAAATACTTTGGATGCTAGTGATATTAAAGGAAAAATGGAAGTGATGGTAACATTAGGAGTTCCTTATTCTGCAGAAGAAATTGAAAATGCAGAAAAGAGTATGAAAGCTCAAGCAGATATTATTGCAGAGAATTTAACTCAAGATCCATCATTTGTAGATAGTTACCAAGCTGCTCAAGCTGATGCTAAAGCCAAAGGAGAAGAGTTTGTACCTATTCAGCAAAGAGAAATTGTGGCTTTAATTGCTTATTTACAAAGATTAGGAACCGATATAAAAACTAAATAAGATGTTAAAATTTGTAAAAAACTATATGGTAAGTATTGATGGGATTGAAATATATCCAATCATCTCTTTATCTATCTTTTTTGTCTTTTTTACCCTGTTGTTTTTATGGGTTTGGAAAGCTAAAAAAGAATATTTAGAAAAAGTAAGTAACCTACCTTTTGAATAAAAAAACTAGACTATGAGTGTTAAAAAACAAAATAAACAAATTGTAGGCTTTGTAATAGCAAGTGTTTTTGTGGGCCTAATACTAGAATGGATGTTTCCATCGGAGAATGGATATTCATCTTTAATTGCTTTAAAAATTACGTTGTATTTAATTTTTATGGCCTTGATTTTTAGTGCCCGATTTGTGGTAACAAAAATGAATCAACTATACTTATCATTGTCCTCAGAAGAAGAAAAGAAAGCTTTTTATGAAGCACAAAATGCTAAAAAAATCAATTGGTCTGATTGGAAAAGTGTTCTAGATAGTTTGATGGCTGCTAAACCAGTGGCCGAAGAAAGTGATATTATTTTAGATCATGATTATGATGGAATTAAAGAGTTAGATAATAACCTTCCGCCATGGTGGTTGTATGGATTTTATATGACAATTGTTTTTGCTTTTGGATATATGATTTATTATCATGTGTTAGATGGGAAAGATCAAAAACAAGAGTATTTAGAAGAAGTGGCTTTAGCAAAAATACAAATTGCTGCATATGAGGCTACTCAAGAAAAAGTTGATATGAGCGCTTTAGCCGATGGCGACAATGCACAAGGTAAAAAGTTGTACAAGCGTAATTGTGCTGTTTGTCATGCAATTGATGGTGGTGGTAAAATTGGACCAAACTTAACTGATGATTATTGGATCTTAGGAGGTAGTATAGAAGATATTTACAATACTATTTCTGAAGGAGGTAGAGCTGGAAAAGGAATGATTGCTTGGAAAAATAGTTTTAGTTCTCAAGACCGACAATTGTTAGCGGCTTATGTAAAAAGTTTACAAGGAACTACTCCTGCAGAACCAAAAGAAGCACAAGGGGAATTATACAAAGAAGAATAAGTACCAAGTATAAATGGCAACAGACAACAAAGAAGTTTTTAGAGACTCAATAGCAACCATCGATGATCAAGGAAAAAGATCATGGATTTATCCTAAAAAGCCTAAAGGTAAGTTTTACTCTTTAAGAACATGGGTAAGTGTTTTTTTACTGACTACTTTGTTGTCTTCTCCGTTTATAAAAATAAATGGCAATCAATTATTTTTATTTAATGTAATTGATAGAAAATTTAACATTTTAGGATTTCCTTTTTGGCCACAAGACTTCTATTTAGTGGTTTTGTCTATGCTTATAGGGGTTGTTTTTGTAATCCTCTTTACTGTAGTTTACGGACGTGTATTTTGTGGATGGATTTGTCCTCAAACTATTTTTATGGAAATGGTTTTTCGCAAAATTGAATATTGGATTGATGGAGACAAAGGAGCCCAAAAAAGATTGGCAAAACAACCTTGGAATGCCGAGAAAATTAGAAAAAGAGTACTAAAACATACAGTTTTTTTATTGATTTCTTTTATCATCTCAAATGTGTTTTTGGCTTATATAATTGGAAGTGATGAGTTGATTGATATTATTACATCACCCATTAATGAGCATGTTGGTGGTTTTATAGGTATTTGGACTTTTACAGGAGTATTTTATTTTATCTTTTCGTGGTTTAGAGAGCAAGTATGTATTATTGCTTGTCCTTATGGGCGCTTACAAGGAGTGCTTTTAGACAATAAATCTATTATTGTTGCTTATGACTATATAAGAGGTGAAAGCAAAAAAGGAAGAGCCAAATTTAAAAAGAATGAGGATAGAGAAAAAGAGGGGAAAGGAGCTTGTATAGATTGTAATCAATGTGTAGAAGTTTGTCCTACAGGTATCGATATCAGACATGGAACTCAATTGGAGTGTGTAAACTGTACTGCTTGTATGGATGCCTGTGATTTTATGATGGTTAAAACCCATCAGCCTAAAGGATTGATTCGTTATGCCTCAGAAGAAAATATCGAAAAAAATAAACCTTTTGAAGTAACAGTAAGAATTAAAGCATACACTATTATTTTAGGAATTTTAACAGTGGTGTTAATTGCCTTGCTAACAGTAAGAAGCAATGTTCAGGCAAACTTTTTTAGGGTGCCAGGAGAGTTGTATCAAGTAAAAGAGGGGAGATTAATTAGTAATGTTTACACTTATAAACTGGTAAATAAAACTACAAAAGATATTGATTCTTTGTCTTTTAAAATTGTTTCTCACAAAGGGGAAATTCAATTGGTAGGAACCACTCATTTGTTACTAAAAAGACAAGATATTTATGAAGGAACTGTTTTTATAGAAATCCCCGAGGGAATGTTAGAAGATAGTAATGAAAAAATTAAGATTGGTGTTTTTAAAGGGGATAAAGAAATAACCACCACAACCACTAATTTTTTAAGTCCTAAAAATAAGTGGTAATAAACAATTAAAAAGTGAATTATGAAGATTAATTGGGGTACAAGTATAGTATTGGCTTTTGTCTGTTTTATTGTGTTTATTTTATTCTTTGTGGTAAAAACATTTACACAAAAAGAATATGAGTTTGATTTGGTTTCAAATCAATATTACGAAGATGAATTAGCTTTTCAAAAGACCATTAATAATGCTGAAAATACAGAGAAGTTAGAAAACAAAGTTGAGTTTGTTTTGTTAAATAATGAATTAAAAATTAACATTCCTAACGCTAAAAACGAATTAATTATTGGAGAGATTCATTTTTATAGACCATCAAACAAAAAATTAGATTTTATCAAAAAAATAGCCTCAAAAAATAATGTTTTAACTTTTACTAGTGAGGAGTTGGTAAAGGGTAGATGGGATGTGTCTGTTACTTGGTATTATGAAAATGAACCTCAAAATCAATTTTTTAAAAAGGAACAAATATATTTTTAGATGATATTATCAGCCTTTATATTTGGTTTGCTTAGTAGTTTACACTGTGTAGGTATGTGTGGACCCATTGCTTTTGCTTTGCCAGTACATGCTGGTACTAAAAGTCAAAAATGGTCTAAAATTATTGCCTATCATTTTGGGAGATTACTTACTTATGCTTGTATAGGCTTTGTTTTTGGTTTGTTTGGAAAAACTTTTGTTTTGTTAGGCTTACAACAAACACTTTCTATTGTAGCAGGTGTTATTCTTATTCTTATTGCTTTATTTCAAAAAAAAATACTGAATTATTTAGAGCAAAAATCCTCATCAAAAATAGTTGGGTTGATTAAGAATACTTATCAAAAAATTTCAAAATCTAATACAGTACTAAATTTTATGAGTTTAGGAATGCTAAACGGATTGTTACCATGCGGTACTGTTTATATTGCTTTAATTGGAGCCATTGCTATTGGTAACATGGCTTATAGCAGCTTATATATGTTTGTTTTTGGATTGGGTACTTTGCCCTTAATGCTTTTGTTAATGGGAGCTAAGATTTTAAGTAGAGAACGATTTAGAACTGTTTTTAAAAGAGCGGTTCCGGTAATGTTACTAGTTGTAGGAGTATTATTTGTTTTAAGGGGAATGGGCTTAGGAATTGCCTTTGTATCTCCTACAGATATGAGTTTACAAATTCAATTTGTGCCTGTTGGTTGTCATTAAATTTATTTTCAATCATAAAAAAAGCAGTAATTATAAATTACTGCTTTTTTTATGGAGTTACTTTAAACTGTTTTAGAAAATTGTAACTGATTGTTATCTCCTAAATATTGGTCTATGGCCATACAAATATTTCTTATAAAAGGTCTTCCTTTATCGGTTACTATTATTTTTGATTTTTTAATGGTAACCAAACCATCATGTACTAAAGGAAACATTTTTAAAGGAGCTTTTTCAAGAGATTTATTTTCTGTACTCCATGTTGTTTCGTAATGACACATTAAGTTTAAAATATGTTGTCTAATGATTAAATCTTCGTTAGATGAAATATGTCCTTTGGCAATAGGGAATATTCTATTGTTTACCAATTGTTGATATTCTTCAATACTTTTTACATTCTGATAAAAACTATTCCAACTATCACCTATAGAAGAAACTCCTAATCCAATCATTAAATCAGTTTTGGCATGGGTATATCCCATAAAGTTTCTGTGTAGTGTATGGTTAACTAAAGCTTTGTATAAAGAGTCTGTAGGTAATGCAAAATGATCCATACCTATGTTGTGATATCCAAATTCTTGAAGCAATAATTTTCCTTCTTCGTACATTAATAACTTTTCTTTACCAGAAGGTAAATTTTCTTCGGAATATCCTCTTTGTCCATTTCCTTTTAACCAAGGTACATGTGCATAGCTATAAAATGCTATTCTATCAGGACTTAATTCTTTGGTTTTTTCTATGGTATTAATAACATCATCTATGGTTTGAAATGGCAATCCATAAATAATATCATGTCCTACAGATGTATAACCAACTTCTCTAGCCAATTCGGTTACTTTTTTTACTTTTTCAAAAGGTTGCATTCTATGAATGGCTTTTTGGACAGTTTCATTATAATCTTGTACTCCGAAAGAAACACGTCTAAATCCTAAGTTATATAAGGTTTGTAAATGTTCTTTAGTAGTGTTGTTAGGATGTCCTTCAAAACTAAACTCATAATCCTCTGCCAATCGAGAAGTATTGATGATACAAGTTAAAAGGTAATGTAGGTTTTCAGAACTAAAAAAAGTAGGAGTCCCACCACCAATATGCAATTCCTTAATTACTGGTTTTTCATCAAAAAGATTTAAGTACATAGACCATTCCTTTAAAACGGCATTGATGTATGGTGTTTCAACATCGTGTCTTTTGGTAATTCTTTTGTTACATCCACAAAAAGTACATAGACTTTCACAAAAAGGTAAATGGATATAAACACTAATTCCTTGTGTATTATTGGTTTTGGTAAAAGTGTCAATCATTTTACTCTTCCAAGTTTTAAGTCTAAAATCTTGAACATTCCAATGCGGAACCGTAGGGTAACTTGTATACCTTGGGCCTGGAACATTGTATTTGTTAATTAGGTTAATATCCATAGCTTTTTATTTTTTAAAGAGTTTGTAGCTTTAATTGTAGATCGATTACTTTTTGATATTTATCTGATAAACTATCTAAAGCTTGTTTGTTTTGCTCTACAAGTTCATTAAAGTTGTTTTGAAATAATTGTTGGTAGTATGAAATACCAGACAATAAATTACTTGTAAACCTTGTTAAGGTTTTGTTTTGCTTAGGGTTAAATTGCTCATTTATTTGATTAGATAAATAAGTAACATACATATCTAATTCTTTAATAAACATGTTAGGTCTATCATTTCTTTTGATGATGTTTATTTTACCATATATATGGTCTATCATGTTAGATAGGCTAACTTTTTCGCTAAAATAAGCTAGGTTAGGACCAGGGCATACAGAAACACCTTTACCTTCGGTTTTGGTTTCTATACCGTAATTTAATAGGGCAGTTGTCCCTAAACCTACACAGATACATGACTTTTCGGTTACCTTATCAATTTCTTTTTGCTGTTCAATAAGGCTCAACTCATTATTTTCTTGAAGCTGTTTTATTTTTAAATATTGATATTCCCTAGAAGCAATACATTGTCCTTCTGCTTTAAATTCTTGATTTAAGGCAACATGTCTTTTAGGACAAGCACTACCAGGTCTGTTTTTAGTAATATTTAATTCTTTTTGTTCGTCTTTAGTATTTCCTTTTAAATTGTTAAAAGGAACTCCTAAGGGAGAAATATTACTTAAATACAAATCTTTTTCTTTGGCATGCGCTAGTTTGTCAAGGGTTTCAACATCTACAGTAGTAGCTTCTGGAACCAATAAAAAAGGGGAGCCCCATCCAATAGAATCTAAATCGTAGTTTTTTAATAAAAATTTGTGTTCTTCTGCCGTACCCACACCACCTTGAGCAGATATTTTTAAATCGGGCATATTTGCAGAAATCTCTTTGTTTTTTTGTGCTAAAGCTTTAGTAAACAAATCATAAGTAATATTGTATAATTCTTTTCTGTTGGTTTTAAACTCTTCTAGAACAGGGCCTAATAAGTATCCATCGGTTGCAAAAGCATGTCCACCGCAATTTAATCCAGATTCAATTCTATACTCAGTTACCCATAAACCTTTTTTGGCTAAATATTTTCCTTGGATTAGTGCAGAGCGATAATCACTAACTTTTAAAATTATTTTCTTTTTAATGTATCCATTTTCATCAGGATAAAAATCTTCAAAGTTTTCTAGGTAATTATAAAGTCTTGGGTTCATACCAGCAGAAAAAACAATTGAAGAGTCTAAATTAGATTTTGCATAACCTCTTAAAGCTGCATGAGCATCATTATATTCAACAGGCAAAGCTTCGTGGTCTACATAGTTTGTTTTATCAATTTTGGTCATAATATTTACATCTATACGACCTGGTTTTAAGTTGTGTTTTATTAATAATTTGATTTCTGTTAAATCATCACTTTGTATTAAGCGTTGTTTTAATTCAGAACCAGAAGGTAGATGTTTGATGAAATCAACAAAAATAGCGTCCTTAATACTTGATATATTTTTAAGCTTTTTAATTTTGGTTTGAATTAAATCATTCATCATATTAAGATAAGATGTAATTCTTAACGCTCTGTAATCAATAGTTTTATCGCTGATTTCTATGTATTTAAGCTGATTTAATTCAGAATAATATTTACGCAGTTTTTCAAGTAAAATATCATCAACTAAAGAAATTACAGAGTTAATTCCATAAGCTGCAACTTTTAGCGGACTGTCTGCCGTAAAACCAATTCCCATTACAGGAATATGAAAGGTGTGTTTTTCCATTATAATTAATTGATGGTTATATGGCAAATTTATGGGGTTATGTACTTTATTAAAATGATAAATATCATTAGTACATAATTATTAGTCAACCTCTTATTATTAAATGCTTATTAAGTACTTTTGCAGTATGAGTATATTGATGGAAGAATTTTTACAAGACTTACCTAATAAAGCCCAAAAGGTTAAAAAGGAAAACGTTTCTTATTTTAAGAGATTAAAAAAAAGAACGCCTAAAAACTTAGATTATGTAATGCAAGATTTACATGATAAAGAGTTTGAGAGTACAGATTGTTTAACTTGTGCCAATTGTTGTAAAACCACAAGTCCCATGTTTTTTGCTAAAGACATAGAGCGTATTGCCAAGCATTTTAGAATGAAAGAGCAAAAGTTTATGGACACTTATTTAGAAAGAGATGAGGATGATTGTTATGTGTTAAAAAGTTCTCCTTGTGTGTTTTTAGATGAAAATGATAATACTTGTACTATTTACGATGTTCGCCCTAGAGCTTGTGCAGAGTACCCTCATACCAATAGAAAAAAGTTTATTCAGCTAACAGATTTAACCATTACCAATTCCGAAATCTGTCCTGCGGCATATAATATTGTAGAGGCCTTAAAAAAAGCAATTCCATTAGGTAGTACCCCTAAGAAACACAGATAATATGAAGACGCTTAGAACTTCTAAGTTTTTTGGTTTTTGCTATGCTGATGAAATTCAGGAATGTGAATTTTTTGCTAAAAACTTTAAAGTTTTAGTTCAAGAAAATAGTTTGGTTTTTTCTTTTGATTTTATGAGAGGTTTAGATGTATTAAAAATAAAACCTCAGTTAACATTATATCGTTTTTTTGAAATAGAAGATGTTTATTTAAGAGATAAACTGATTGACACCATAAAAGAAAATAGTGAAATTAAAAAGTTGTCTTTTAAAATTGATGATTACAAAGCACATATAAAGTCGCTAAAGTTTACTAGTAACGGTTTTGTTATAAAACTTATAGCATAAAAAAGCCATACAATTTGTATGGCTTTTTTGTTGTTTATGCTTTGTTTTTCTTTTTCTTCGCTTTCTTCTCTTTGTTTTCTTTTTTCTTTTTAGGTTTCATAGGAGCTTGAATTTTTACCTCTCCATGATTGTTTAACCATTCTTTAGCCATTAACCTAAACTCTTTAATTACTTTAGGGTTTTCTTTGGCAATGTTTGTCTTTTCGTTAGGATCCTTTTTTAAATCAAATAAAACTTCAAATCCATCTTTTTGGTATTCAAAAGGAGCAATGTATTTATACTCTTTAGTAACGAGCGTATAATACCCAGGAGATTCTGCAACAGCAAATGTTTTAGTATATCCTTTTTTGTTTTGTAATAAAGGAGCTAAAGATTCTCCATATGGTGTGTTGATGTCTTTTTTTGATGCACCTGCCCATTCCATGGTTGTTTTTAAAATATCTTGTAATTCTACTGGAGTATCAACAGTTCTTCCGTTGTTATTACTTCTAGGATCATAGACAATTAAACTAGGATTGATTACTTCTTTATATAAAGTAGATTTATGGTTTAATCCGTGGTCTCCAACTAAAATTCCATGATCGCTAAAAAATACAATAATGGTATTGTCTGTTTTTCCAAGTTCTTTAATTTTATTTAGTACAATATTTACTTGGGTATCCATGTAATAAATATTGGCAAAATTCCCTAATTGCTCTTTTTCTATTTCATGAGCATCGGTCATTGGGTATGGACGTAATAAAGCTGGAATATCAGTTCCTGGATCTTCAACATAATTAGGTGTTGGCATCATTTTTTTAGTAAAAGGATCGTGATATTTTTGAGCAACATCATAAGGACCGTGAGGTACAGAATAATTAAGCCATAAGAAAAAAGGCTGCTCTTTTTGGTTAGACATAAACTCTAAAGCTAGTTTGGTGTATAAACCATCTAAATAAACATCCGTTGGTAAAGTAGAATTTTTTCTTCGTTCCTTTTTCATCTGCTCAAAGTAACCGTTATCAAGTAAAAAATCTACATAAGCATCTTTTCCTCTTACAGGTTCTTTACCACCTACAACAGATCTACCTAAAGATTGCCATACATAATCAAATCCTAAACGTTTGTGGGCCTCTCTACCTTTTTCTACTTTACTTCCTTTTAAACCTTTTTCACTGGGATGAATATGACTTTTACCTACATGTGCTGTGTAATATCCTGCGCGTTGTAGTGCTGCCGGTAATGCCCATGTATTTAACTCTAATCCATCAAAAGGACCATTTTGATAAAATCCTATGTTATGTGGGTAAACTCCTGTGATTAATGAATTTCTTGAAGGGCCACACATAGTTCCTTGAGAAACGGCATTACTAAAAAAGATTCCTTCTTTTGCCAATTTATCAATAGTAGGTGTTTTTGCATTTTTTTGTCCTAAAATGCTAGTGTAGTGAGCTGGTAAATCATCTACTTCTATAAATACAATATTTGGCTTTTGTTGTGCATGTACACTACCAATAAATCCGATTAATGATAGGGTAATTAAAATGTTTTTTAATTTCATTATATATGATATTAAGGGGTTAGTTTGGTTTTAGACTTATAGATTTAAGGATAGTTTAAATACTTTGCTCTAATTATTTTAAATTTTTCAATTTCTTTTTGCCAACTATTTTCAATTTCTTTGGCTGATAATCCTTGTTCTAGTTGATGTTGTAAAAGGGTATCACCAGTATGAATGGTAAACGTAGCTCCAAAGAATTTTTCTTTGTTTGGGTATTTTTGATAAGCATCTACCAACCATTCTATATTCACTTTATTTAAATAAGGAGTGTTTTTTAAATCTACTCCAAAACACAATTTATTTTCATCTTTAGGATGTTTACTCCCGTTATTGGGTTGAGGTGTGTAGCTAAAATCTGAAGTAGAAAATAATGCACTTCCATATTGTTGAAATTGATGTTCTGTTCCTCTTCCTGCATTAATTGGGGTTCCTTCAAAAAAACCAAGACTAGGGTAAAGGTTAATAGATTTGTTGTTAGGCAAGTTTGGTGATGGTTTTATAGGTAGATGATAATTACTCAAGTGGGTGTAGTTTATTAGTGGAATCACCTTTAAATTACATTGAATTCCATTGTTTAACCAATTTTCTCCATTAATCATTTGTGCATATTCTCCAATAGTCATTCCGTAAACTAAAGGAACAGGGTGTTTTCCTACAAAAGAACTGTATTTAGGGTTTAACATAGGTCCATCAACATAATGTCCGTTTGGGTTGGGTCTATCAAAAACAATTAAAGGAATGTTGTTTTCTGCACAGGCTTCCATAACATAATGTAATGTAGATATATAGGTGTAAAATCTTACTCCAACATCTTGTATGTCAAAAATCATCAAATCAATATTTTCTAAATCTTTTGCCGTTGGTTTTTTATGGTTTCCGTATAAAGAAATAATAGGTAAGCCCGTTTTTGCATCTACACTATTATCTACTTTTTCGGCAGCATCGGCTTTACCTCTAAATCCGTGTTCAGGAGAAAATACTTTACTTATTTTAATGTTTAATTGTAATAAAGAATCAATAAGGTGAGTGTGTCCATCTTTTTTAAAAATTACAGATGTTTGATTGGCCACTACACCAATTTTATAATTTTTTAACAAAGGCAAATAGGCTTTTGTATGGTTTGCAGCCACTATAATTTCGTTTTTTATAGATTTATTTTGTGCTTTACACGAGGATAGTGTAGCAAAGGAGAAAAATACAAGAATTAAAAATGTATTTTTGAAAACCAATTTAAAAGGCATAAGCATTTGAATTTCGAATTATTTATAGCTAATAGACTTACAAAGTCTCAGGAATATAAAAATAGTGTTTCATCCCCAATCATAAAAATAGCAATAATAGCTATAGCATTGGGTATGATGATGATGTTAATTTCTATTGCTACAGGAGTTGGGTTACAGAGAAGAATTAGAGATAAAGTAGCAGGGTTTAACGGTCATATTGTAATTAGTAACTACGATAACAATCAATCTAAAACCACACAGAAACCTATAGATATTCATCAAAAGTTTTATCCAAAGTTTACTACCGTTTCTGGAATTAATCACGTTCAAGTTTTTGCAACAAGAGCCGGAATTATTAGAACAGAAAAATCTTTTGAAGGCGTTGTTTTAAAAGGAGTTGATAAAGATTATGATTGGTCTTTTTTTAAAGAATATTTAGTAGCAGGAAAAGTACCTGTTTTTGGTGATAAGATTTCTAAAGAAGTAATAGTTTCTAAATTGATAGCCGATAGAATGCACTTTAAAGTAGGGGATTCTTTTGATACTTTTTTTATTAAAGAAGATCCTAATACTTTACCAAGCCGAAGAGTTTATAAAATTTCAGGAATTTATGATACCGGTTTTGAGGAGTTTGATAAAAACATCATGATTGGAGATATCAATCAAGTTAGGGGATTAAATAAATGGAAAAATGATCAAGTAGGTGGTTTTGAGGTTTTTGTAAACGATTTTAATGAAATTGATAAAAAATCAAAAGAAATTTATCAAGAGATTGATGTTACTTTAGATAGCCAAAGTTTATTTGAACAGTATCCACAAATTTTTGAATGGTTACAGTTGTTTGATGGCAACATTGCGGTCATCATTATTATTATGATTATTGTAGCTGGGATTAATATGATTACAGCTTTGTTGGTATTAATTTTAGAGAGAACCCAAATTATAGGTGTTTTAAAAACCTTAGGAGCTAAGAGTTGGTCTATTCGTAAAATATTTTTATACAATGCTTCGTATATTATTGGTAGAGGCTTGTTAATAGGAAATGTTGTGGGCTTATTATTTATTTACTTACAATATCAGTTTAAGTTTATCACTTTAGATCCTCAGAACTATTATGTACATGTAGCACCGGTGTATATTACATTCTCACAAATTATTTTACTAAACATTGGAACACTGGTTTTATGTGTTTTAATGATGTTGATTCCTTCTTATATTATTACAAGAATTAGTCCGGCACAATCTGTAAAATTCTCATAAAAAAACCTCCATTGGGGATGGAGGTTTTTTCAAACTAAACTATCTAAACTATGAAAAACTATTTTGTTTTTATACTTAATAGATATTCAAGTACTATGCCAAGAATTACTTTTGGGATAAAATAAACCAATATTTTATTTGACTAAAATTCATAAAAAAACCTCCATTGGGGCTGGAGGTTTTTTTAACTAACTAAACTATTTAAACTATGAAAAACTATTTTGTTTTATACTTAATAGATATTCAAGTACTATGCCAAGAATTACTTTTGGGATAAAATAAACCAATATTTTATCTGACTAAAATTCATAAAAAAACCTCCATTGGGGGTGGAGGTTTTTTCAAACTAACTAAAACTATTTAAACTATGAAAAAACTAATGTTGTTTTAACATAAACTGTAAACAACAATTACTGTGCCAAAAAATCAAAACAAGAATTTTTTTAATGAAAATTGATGTAAATTTTTAGGGCATAAAAAAAACTCCATTGGGGATGGAGGTTTTTTTTAAACTAACTAAACTATCTAAACTATGAAAAACTATTTTGTTTTCTATAATTATAGTTAAACAAGTATCGTGCCAAAAAATTAATTTACGTGTTTTTTTGCGTGATAAGAAGATCTTACCAAGGCAGAACTTTCTACGTGTTTAAAACCTAAAGATTTTGCGTAGACTTCATATTCTTTAAAAAGTTCTGGTGTAATATATTCTTTAACAGGTAAATGTTTTTTACTTGGTTGTAAATATTGTCCTAAAGTCACAACATCTACGTTAGCATTTGCTAAATCTCTAAGACTTTCAAAAACTTCTTCTTTCTTTTCTCCTAAACCTAGCATAATACCAGATTTGGTTCTGCGCTGTCCTTGTGCTTTAATATATCTTAATACTTCTAAACTTCTGTCGTATTGTGCTTGTATACGCACTTCACGAGTTAACCTACGAACTGTTTCTAGGTTATGAGAAATTACTTCAGGAGCAGCAGTAATTAATCTGTCAATATTTTTAGTGTCTCCTTGGAAATCTGGAATTAAAGTTTCCATGGTAGTGTTAGGGTTTGCTCTACGGATTGCAGCTATTGTTTCTGCCCAAATAATAGAACCACCATCTTTTAAATCATCTCTATCTACAGAGGTAATAACGGCATGTTCAATACTCATAATTTTTATAGAACGAGCAACTTTTTCTGGTTCATCCCATTCAACCGTTTCTGGTTTTCCCGTTTTTACACCACAAAAACCACAAGATCTTGTACAAATATTTCCTAAAATCATAAAGGTAGCAGTTCCATCACCCCAACATTCACCCATGTTAGGACAACTACCACTAGTACAAATAGTGTTTAGTTTGTATTTATCTACCAATCCACGTAATTCAGTGTATTTTTTTCCAACAGGTAATTTAACTCTTAGCCAATCTGGTTTTTTATTTCCAACAGGAATAGTTCCTGGATTTGTTGTGTTATTTGCTTTGTTTGGTAATACAGATTTAAATGTAGTTGATTCCGTACTCATATCTTTTTATTTGGGCAGTAAAGATACAAAAAGTGAATAGGATGAAGTAAAAACTACAGGAATAAAGAAACTTCTAACGAGATTCTCTTTTTTTGTATAAATCTTTATAAAATATGATTTAATATTTAGCAATCTATATTCAGGAGTTTACTAAAACAAAGTGGTTAAATACCAAGCGCTAAAGGCAATTAAAAAAAGAATTCCTAACAAAGAAAGTATTTTTAAAAATAATTTTGGTTGATAGGCTACAGGTGTGTACTCACTTGTAATTAGTTTGTAATTTAAAATTGCAAAGAAAGGAGCTGTTAAAAAACTTAAAATAGTTGCTATTTTAATTAAGGTTAACATTTGGTCTGTAAAAAAGGAAATTATAATAATGGTTCCTATGGATAAAAATAAAATCCACAAAGTATAAGCGTGTTTGGTCTTTTTAAAGTTTAAGAGTTCTGCAGTGGTTTGCATAGCTCTTGGGGAGGCATCTAAAGCAGTAATAGTAGTACTAAACATGGTGGTAAATGCAGCTACGGCAATAAATATAAAGGCGGTTCCTCCAATGTTTTTGGTGTACATTTCTATCAATTGTTTGCTAAAACCTAAAGCTCCGTTAGAAAAAACTTCTCCACTGTTAAACATAACCAAAGCCCCCATGCCTAAAAAACATACTCCAAGAATTAAGGTTGATATATATCCTGCATTAAAATCTAATAAAGTAGTTTTTAAACTTCTTTTTTGTGGACATTGATTTTGTTTGGCTTGTGACCAAAGTGATTGCCAAATAGAAACATCTAAAGGAGCGGGCATCCAACCTAAAAAGGCAATTAGAAATGCTATTTCTACACCTTCAAAATGAAATTTTTGAGTCCAATTTACAGGAATGTTATTTTTGCTTGAAGCTATAAATAATGCCCCAATTGTGGTGATGGTTAAAGTTAAAACAATAATTTTCATCACCTTATCTAAAAATTGATAACGACCAATTAAAAGTATAATAGCACTAATGAATGTGATGATGATGCTTATTGTTGTTGCATTTCCATCAAGTCCAAAGATATTCATAGCCAGTCCGGCAGTAACCAAAGTAACAGCAGCTTGAATGGTAAACATAGAAGCAAGGTTAATCATGTAATATGCAACTAAAGTTCCTTTGTGTAGTTTACCATATCCGTTTAATAAATTTTCTCCTGTGGCATTGGCATATCTTGCACCAAACTGAAAGAACGGATATTTAACAATGTGTACAGCTATTAAAGCCCACAAGAGGCTAAATCCAAAATCTGCTCCAGCCCTTGTAGATTGTACCAAATGAGACACACCAATAGCGGCTCCGGCAAATAATAATCCAGGGCCTAAAGCTTGAATTTTATTTTTAATTTTCATTTTCGGAGTTGGTAATAATTTCAGCCAATAATTTTTTTGCTCTTAATAATTTTACCTTAACGTTATTAATTGGCTCATCAAGGTGGTTGGCAATTTCAATATAAGTCATGTCCTGAAAGTATCTTAGGTTGATAACTTTTTGATATTTAACTTTTAACTTTTTTATGTTTCTTTTAAGTTCTGCTAAATTTTGCTCAATAATAATTTTATCCTCTGGAGATGGATTTGCATCTGACAAGCCATAAACTTCATTATTTTGATCTTGTAAAGAAATAGTAATGTTTTTTTGCTTTCTTAACTCATCAATCAACAAGTTTTTTGCAATGGTAAAAATCCATGTTCTAAAGCCATAGTCATCATTATAAGTATCTATTTTATCAAAAGCTTTAGAAAAAGTAATAATGGTAATGTCTTCTGCATCAATAGTATCATCACTAATTTTAGATTGTAAAAATGTAAAGACATCATTCCAATATAAATTTAGTAGATAATTATATGCAGTTTGATCTCCTCTTTTGGCAGCTTTGATATGAGTAAATAAAATATCTTCTGAGGTCATGACCACTTTTGAGGTTTGTGAATATTATTGTAAATAAAAATGTATAGCTGAAAAAACAACAAGCATATGTCTAAAATAGGTGTAAAAAGTACAAGTCCTTTTTCTTTTAGTTTTTTGGCTGCAATTCCTACAACAATATATTCACTTATAAGTTTAATTGCAATTAATCCTGCAATAATTAATTGATAATTAGTATTGTCTACATATATAAGACTAGCAGGCAATACCAACCAAAACAATAATCTATTAAATGTATAAAGTCCTAAAAGGAATTTATGTAATGGTTTATATAGGTTTGCTGTGCTTATATGTCTCCTTTTTTGTGTTGTCCAGCTTTTTCTATCTAATTTGGGAGGAGATGTAGTATGTGCATTTTCATCAAAACAAATGGCGGTATTTTGCTTGTTGGCAATTTGGTTGATTAACAAATCATCATCACCCGACATTACTCTAATGTGTTGATGAAATCCTTTGTTCTTTAAAAACAAAGTTTTGCTATACATTAAATTTCTCCCAACACCCATATATGGAATTCCTATTTGTGCAAATGAAAAATATTGTAAAGCAGTCATTAAAGTTTCATAACGAATCATTTTGTTGATAAAACTTTTTGGAATGTCTTGGTAGGCACCATAACCTAAAACTACTTCTTTGTTTTGGGTAAATTGATTAGCCATTTCTTGAATCCAATACTCGCTATTGGGTTGACAATCGGCATCGGTTAATAATAAGCAATCGTGTTTAGCAGCTTTTATTCCTAGTGTTAAGGCATATTTTTTATTTCCATAAAAATAATCTGTTTCTTGAATGGTAACTACTTTTACAAAATCATATTGTTGCTCATATGTTTCAAAAATATCAGCAGTTTCATCATAAGATCTATCATTAATCAAAACCAATTCAAACTCATCGTATTTTTGATTGATTAAATAAGGTAAATAGTTTTTTAAGTTTTCAGCTTCGTTTTTGGCACAAACAATTACAGAAACAGGAATGTTGTTGTTTGCTTTTTGAGAGGTTTTTGTAAAGTTAAAAAAGTTGAACACAATAGTGTAGTAACCAAAATGTATCATCGTAATGAGTATACATATTGATAAAAGTATAATGGTCATAAAAGCTTATGCTGTATTATTTAAGTTATTTGTTTTCGCAGTCTTCTGGCATTTTACCACAAAAACCACATGGTTCTCCAGATTCGTTAAATTGAGAGTTTTGACTGGCACAAGTACCAGAAAATTTACCATCTTTTTTACCCCATATTTTAATGGCAATTCCTGCAAAAGCTAAGGCTAATAAACCAAGTGAAATTAAGAATAGTTTCATAAAATTAATTTTAACAAAGATACAATTTTTTACGGTTATTCCTTTTTTAGAACCTATACTTTTAAGTGTTATATTTTGTAGAATTTTTAATTCTATAGAGTTTAAATACAGTTATAAACACTAGTGTTTTTTATGCAAGTAGCTAATAAATAATGAGGGTTTAATATGATTTGTAAATCAAAAACAAATTGATTAGTTTTATTAACCCCCAAATTACCCCAGTCATGAAAAATATACTCCTATTATTACTTATAATAATCTTTTCTTGCGCTAAAGAAAAAGAGACTGTTTTTGACAACACTTTTAAAAAGAATAACAATCTTTTATACAGAAATGATGTTTTGTATACAGGCATCGTGTATAATAACTATCAAAACGGTCAACATAAATATCAACGAGAATTTAAAAACGGACTACTTGATGGTGTTTATAATAAATGGTATCAAAATGGTCAATTAGCAGAAGAAAGAATATATAGTAAAGGAAAAAGAGTTGGAGTTCATAAAGGATGGTGGGAAAATGGTGTGCAACGTTTTGAGTATGTTTTTAATGAAAATGGTGAGTACGAGGGAGAGATAAAAGAATGGTATAGAACAGGTGATATTTATAAAAAATATAATTATATCAATGGACGTGAAGAGGGGCATCAGCAAATGTGGGATCTTGATGGAGATTTATTAGCGAATTATATAATAGTTAACGGCGAACGTTTTGGTAGGTTAAGAGCAAAAGGTTGCGATTTAAAACAGTTTTAATATGAAAGTGATAAAAACGATTTGGCTAATTTCTATAATGATTATTGTGGGATGTAGTTCTAAAAATGAGAAGAAAACAGTTCGTAAGAACCCAGATGTTTTACCTTATTTTAATTCTTATGATTTAACTCCTCAATGGGGAGAGGGAAAAGAAGTAAAAAAGCATAAAATAGCTCCTTTTAGCTTTACCAATCAAGATGGAAAAAAAGTGTCTAAACAAGACTATGATGGTAAAATATATGTATCTCATTTTTTCTTTACAAGTTGTACAAGCATTTGTAAGGTGTTAATTAATAATATGTCTCTTTTACAAGAAAATTTTGAAGGTGATGAAAACGTAAAGTTTATATCTCATTCTGTTACTCCCGAAATAGATTCTGTTCAAAAGTTAAAAGAGTATGCAGATTATCATCAAATAAATAGTAAACAATGGAGTTTGGTTACTGGAAATAAAGATGAGATTTATAAAATAGCTAGAGAATCATATTTTTCTGATGATGATTTTAAAGAATCAAAAAAAGCAAGCACATTTATTCATAGTGAAAACTTTTTGTTGGTAGATCCAACGGGGCACATCAGGGGAGTTTATAATGGAACTTTGAATATAGAAATTGATAGGATAACCAATCATATAAAGCTCTTAAAGAAAGAGTTTAACATTAAGTAATGTTAAATTTATTCAGTATACAAGGCTTGTTTGCTTGTGTTTTTGTAAATTTGTGTAAATTTTAACAAAAAAATAATTTATGTACGATCAATTAATAGTTGTAAAAGTAGGAACCAATGTAATGAAAAACAAGAACAATAGAATTGTTCGCCCTGTACTTCAAAACTTGGTCTCTCAAATTGCTGATTTATATGAGCGTAATATTATGACCATTTTAGTTTCTTCAGGATCTGCAATTGCAGGAAAAGAGGTTTTAGGACCCTCAATCATTAAAGATCCATCTATTAGAAGACAAGTTTATTCTTCTATCGGTCAACCAAGAATGATGCGTTTATATTACAATATTTTCCATGATTTTGGAATTAATTGTGCGCAAGTATTACCAACTAAAAGAGATTTTCAACCTGGAGTTCACCGTGATAATATGGTAAACTGTTATAAAGGTTTATTAGAAGAAGGAGTGATTCCTGTAGCAAATGAAGATGATACAGTTTCTTTAACTTCTACAATGTTTACAGATAATGATGAAATGGCTAGTTTAATTGCTGAGTTAGTAGAGGCAGATAAATTAATTATTTTAACAGATATTGACGGTGTTTATACAGGTAATCCTGCCGATGAAGGTACTGAGTTGATAGAAGAAGTAACTTCTACAGAAAACTTAGACCAATACATTCAACCTAACAAAAAAGGTGAAGGTGAAGGTAGAGGAGGAATGAGATCTAAAATTAGTGTTGCTCAAAAATCAGCAAAAAATAATATTCCTACTTATATTGTAAACGGAAAAACAGAAAATATCATTTTAGATATTATAGATGATGAGTATGTTGGAACAAGAATTTCTAATGATTTAGAAAAGTAATATTACTCTAAAAAACATTAACTTCTATTTCCAGAGGAATTTCAAATTCAGTTTTGATTTTTCTCTGGATTTTTTTTGCAATTTCGTAAACCTCTTTTCCGGTTGCATCTCCATAATTAACCAACACTAAAGCTTGTTTACTATGTACTCCAGCAGCTCCAAAACGTTTTCCTTTAAATCCAGCTTTTTCAATTAACCAACCAGCAGGAACTTTTACAAGTGTTTCAGAAACTGGGTATGATGGAATTTCTGGATATTGATTTTTTAGTTTGTTAAACAAAGTAATATCAATCACAGGGTTTTTAAAAAAGCTACCACTATTACCAATTTCTTTAGGGTTTGGAAGTTTACTATTTCGGATGGCAATAACAGCGTTACTAAT
Organism: Wenyingzhuangia fucanilytica; assembly: GCF_001697185.1. GTDB lineage: Bacteria > Bacteroidota > Bacteroidia > Flavobacteriales > Flavobacteriaceae > Wenyingzhuangia > Wenyingzhuangia fucanilytica. The sequence continues at coordinate 1,258,564 of NZ_CP014224.1, forward strand.
GTCTTTTAAGCTTGGGTTACTAATGTTTTTTAGTTCTTCTTGTATGGCTCCGTAAGAGGTATTTGTGTTGTGGTTTTTAGTAGTAAGCTTAAAAGTTACACTAATAATAGCGTATTGATCTTTTGCTTTGTTTTTAAAAATTGAATTCCTGTATCCAAACTCACATTCAGCATTAGTAAAGGTTTCAATTTTTAAAGTTTTTTTGTTTAATGCTTCAAGAGAAGTAATGGTATCTTTTACTTCAAAACCGTAGGCTCCAATGTTTTGAATAGGACATGTTCCTACGTTTCCTGGAATTAAAGATAGGTTTTCTAAACCTCCATAATTTTGATCAATACACCACAAAACAAATTCATGCCAGTTTTCTCCAGCCGAAGCAGTAACTTCAACAGTATTTTCTGTTTGATTGTTTACAATTACTCCATTTAAATTTAAGTGAACTACAGTAGCATCAATATTCTGAGTTAGTAACATATTACTTCCTCCGCCTAATAAAAATACATCGTTGTTTTCTTGTAATACAGTTTTTAATTGTTGAACTGTAGTTACAGAAATAAACTTTTTAGCCATAACATCTATGCCAAAAGTATTGTAGTTTTTAAGAGAGAAATCTGTGTGGTATTGCATGGGTTAAAGATGCAGATTTTGTGTGGAATCTCAAATTTATTTTAAAACTTTAGGTTTAACAATTCACCACTTAATTGTAGCAATTGTAATTCGGCAAACTTAGTTTCGTATTTGGCCTGATTTCTACTCAATTCAGCGTTTAACAAATTAAGTTGAGCTTGTCTAAATTCAATAGAAGTAGCTTGTCCAATTTGAAATTTCTCTAAAGTTCTATCAAAATTGTTTTTAGAGGTGTTAATGTTTCTTTCTTGTATCAAATAAATTTGATATTTATTGTGATAATCATCCCAAGCATTGTTAAAATCTCGTTCTATATTAAGAATGTTATTTTGTTGTTGTAATTTTTGGTTTTCTATATTGATTTTAGCGTTTTTGGCAGCTGTAATATTACTACCACCATCAAATAAATTCCACGATACAGTTAAGCCAGCAGTTAATCCAGTGTTGGTTGCCACAGATAAAAATGAAGCCGCGTTGTTGTTGTTTTTACTCCATCCGTAACTACCATTTACACCAATTACAGGTAAAAATCCAGCTTTGGTTATTTTCATGTTTAACTCACTAATAGCTATGTTTTTTTCTGTTTTTAATAAAGTAGTGTTGTTTTGTTTTGCGCTCTCCAACATCTCTTCTTTGTTAGCATACATAGAAAAGTCAACATCTGTATTTATGTCAAAATCTTCTTTTAGAGTATTTCCAATAATCACATTTAGGTTACGTTTTGCATTTTTTAATTGTTGAATAGCGTTAATAATATTAATGCTATCATTATTAATATCAACCTCTGCATTTAAAACGCCTAATTTTGTGTTTTGTCCATATTCAAATTGATACTCAGTTCTTGATAATCTCTTTTTTGATATATCAAGTGTTTCTGTTAAAGACTTTACATTTTCTTTTAATTGAGCCACGCTGTAATAAACACTAAAAAGTTCTATAAGTGTGTTTTCTATAGTTTCTTTGGCTTCTAATTCAGATAAATTATACTGTTCTTTTAAACGTTTGTAATTGTATTCTCTTCCAAAACCATCAAAAATGGTGTAGTTTAAATTGATAGAGGCATTGTAATTAGAACTTTTAGCATTGGTTAAACTAGTGCTGGTACCGTTAGAAAATTCCGCATCAATATTGTTTAAATTAGCTACAGCCCCTCCATTAGCAGTAATGGTTGGTAAATAATCAGAGTTAAGGATGTCTGTATTATTTTTTTCAATCTCTACATTATTATTGGCCATTTTAACGCCAAAGTTATTTTCTAAAGCAAGTTCTATAGCTTTTTGTTGTGTTAATACTTCTTGAGCTTGTAAACTGATAAAACTTAAAAAGAATAATATGATGATTTTAGTGTTCATTTTCTTCGATTTGTTCTTTAATAGCACGTTCTACTTCTTCTTTTGTAACATTTTTACCTGTTGCTAACCATTTAACGTTTTTCTTAATACTGTTGCTAAATGATAATAATAAAGGCAAGGCAAGTAGTGTTAAAATGGTGGCATAAGCAATACCAAAAGAAATAGAAATGGCCATAGGTTTTAAAAACTGTGCTTGTCTACTTTTTTCTAATAATAAAGGAGCTAAACCTGCAATGGTGGTTAAAGAGGTTAAGAAAATGGCTCTAAATCTTGATTTTCCTGCTTCGGATAAAGCAAGGTCAAAAGGCATTCCTTCTTTTAAGTTAGAATTAAACTTACCAATTAAAACCAATCCATCATTTACCATAATTCCAATCAATGCAATAATTCCTAATAGCGATAATATGTTAACTGGGAATCCTAAAATCCAATGTCCCCAAGCAACAGCAGTTAAACTAAAAGGAACCAAAATAAGTAGTAAAATAGGTTGGCTATAACTTCTAAAAGTAAAAGCGATGGTAATATATATCAATAATAAAATGATGGTTCCGGCACTGTTTAGTGAACTAGAAAGTTTACTAGCTTCTCTATTTTGTCCTTCAAAAGAGGCACTAATTGTAGGATATTTAGATTGTATTTTAGGAATAAACTCTGTTCTAATATCGTCTAAAATTTCCGTGTTACTAGTACTAGGATCTTTTAAATCTGCAGATACTTGTATTTCTCTTTGTCCTTCTAAGTGATTGATGGCAACATCACCTCTTATGATACTATAAGTAGCGATATCTTTTAAGGTAACACGTTCGTTGTTTGGTGTTACAATTCTCATATCATCTAAATCGTTGATAGAATTTCTGTTTGTTCTATCGTAACGAACCCATACTTTAATTTCATCTTGTCCACGCTGAAAACGCTGCGCTTGAGTACCAAAAAATCCAGCTCTAATTTGAGTCATTACCGTGTTTAAATCCAAGCCTAACAAATAAGCATTGTTTTTTAATTCTAAACGAATCTCTTTGATTCCCTGAGGATCGTTGTCTTCAATATCTTTTAAAAGTGGGTTAGATTCTAAATATTTTTTTAATTCAACCTTAGAAGCTTTAAGTTCTTCAATATTATTACTTAATAAAGAAACAGATACAGGACTTCCTCCAAAATTACCTCCAGAACCATAAATTAGTTTTTCTGTACCCACTATAGGGCCTACTAATTCTTCTAATCTGTTAGTTACCATAAAGGATTTAATCACATCTGGTCTTTCTTCTCCAGGTAAAAGGTTGATACGTAAGCTGGCACTAGAACTGCTATTGATGTTGACAATAGTGTTTTCAAATAATTGCTTTCCAGTTCCTTTTAAGTATTTATCTGTTAATTCTTTATTTACTATGAAAGATTTTTCTTCTATTAAAGAAATAATAGAGTCGGTGATTTTTTCATTGGTTCCTGCAGGCATTTCTAATTCAATAATAGCAGTATCACTAGCCACTCTTGGGAAAAGAGTTACGTTAATAATTCCTCCTTGAATAGATCCAATTGTAAGAATTAATAAACCAATAAAAACACTAAAGGATAAAATTTTATATTTTAAAATCCAGTCTAAAATAGGGCTGTAAATACGATCTCTTAAAAAAGACATCAATCTGTCACCTATTTTGTTAATCCCTCTCATTTTGTTAAAAAACTGTTTAACTTTTGATGGATTTTCTTCTGCTACATCTGGCTTTAAAGCTTTAGAATGTGCTAGGTGAGCAGGTAAAATAATTAAGGCCTCTACCAAAGAAACCACTAAAGTTAGAATTACAATAACGGAAACTTCTCCAAAAAACTCCCCAATTCTACTATCTAAAAATAAGAATAGAGAAAAGGCTAATAGGGTAGTGATGATGGCAGAAACTACAGGAGGAATAACCTCTAAAGTTCCATCTATTGCAGCTTGTATAGGTGTTTTTCCTTTTTCGTAATGTTGATAAATGTTTTCGGCAATTACAATTCCATCATCTACCAAAATACCAATAACGATGATCATTCCGAATAGTGACAAAATATTGATGGTTACATCAAACTGGCTAGCAAAAATAAACATTCCTAAGAAAGAAATAGGAAGACCAAATGCTACCCAAAAAGCCAAACGAGTATTTAGGAATAATGATAAAAATACCAATACCAATATCATTCCCACAATAGCGTTTTCGGTCAATAAATCTGTACGCTGTTGTAAAGTAACAGACATATCTCTTACAATGCTTATGTTTACATTGTTATGCTGTTCATTGTATGTTTCAATATATTCCTTTACTTTTTCTGCGGAAGAGAGTAAGTCTTCATTGTTAGTACTTGTAATACTAATATTTACCGCTAATTCTTGATTAAAATATGTAGCATTTGGAGTTTCGGAAAAGCGATCTCTAATAATAGAAACATCTTTTAATCTCACAACTTTTCCATCAGCATCCGCTTTAACAATGGTGTTAGATAGTTCTTTACCGTAATAAGATTTATTATTTGCTCTAATTAAATACTCCTCGGCATTGGTTTTAATATTTCCTCCAGTAACTAGTATATTTGAAGAACTCACTGCTTTAGAAACGTCATCAAAAGTAATGTTGTAAGCCAATAATTTTAGTTCATCAACGGCTATTTCAATTTCTTCATCAGGAAAACCAGAAATGGCTATTTGCGAAATTCCATCAATAGCTCTTAAATCATTTTCTACTTGTCTAGATAAGGTTTTTAAAGTTGCCAAGGGAATATCTTTACCGCTTAAAGCAAATGATATGGTTTCTCTAATTTCTTCGTTTTTAGAAACCACAAGTGGTTCCATTCCAGATGGAAAGGTTGGAACTCTATCTACAGCATTTTTTACTTCTAAAAGCATAAAATCTATATCTTCCCCTTTTTCAATTTCTACACTAATGCTTCCACTATTTTCTTTAGAAACCGAAGTAACTCTATCTACACCTTTAAGTCCTTTTAAATTGTCTTCTATTTGTAAAACAATACCTTCTTCTATTTCTTGAGGTGAGGCCCCAGGATAGTTAATGTTGATGGAAATTAATTTAGAATCTACCAATGGAAAAAAGGAAGATTTTAAAGAGCGCATTCCTATAAAACCAAATAAAGCAAAAGCAAGAATAAATATGTTTACTGCTATGTGGTATTTGATAAAATAACTAATTATTTTTTTCATTATGAAAAGTCTTTATGTTGGTTTATTTTGAAATAGGTGTTACCAACATTCCTGCATAGGCTCCAGGAATTGGGCTTTTTAAGATTACAGTTCCGTTAGGTACATTTTGTAAAATAACTGTAGTGTCCGAAAAATGAACTGGTTTTACAGGCATTAGGTTTAACATACCATCTTTTATGATAAAAATTTCATGACTTTCCAAAAGTAGATTTCTATCTATTTCTATAGCATTGTCTATACTTTTTGCATTGATGTTTGCATCTAAATAAAGTCCTTCTTTTAGGTTGTTGTTTTCTACTTCTATAAAAACAGCTATGGTTTGTGTGGCTGTATTAATACTACCATTTACACGTGTAATGGTTCCTGTGTAATCTTCTGTTTTTTCTAAGTTGGTTAAAGCTACTTGCTTTCCTGTTTTTAAAATACTAGCATAAGATTTACTAATAGATACTTCCATCTCAAATATAGATGGGTTTATAAATTCTCCTAATTTTTGACCACTTCTTACCAAAGTTCCCTCTGTAACTAAAGCTTCGGTTAATACTCCATTAAAAGGAGCTTTAATGGAGTATTTTGATAAGCGTTGTTCTAAGTTTTTTACGTTGTAATATTCTTTTACAATTTCTCTACCTGTAATAAAGTAATTTTCTTTTTCACTTTCTATTTTTGGTAGGGAAGGAGTGCTGCTTTCAATATTAAAATTGTCTAAGTATTTTTTCCATTTAGGATAAATTTCAGGAAAATCTAACCTTAAATCAGGCATGATAGAAGCAATGATATTGTATAAATTACTTTTGGCAGATTGCACAGAAGCATAGTATTCTACATCATCGGCTTTAATTAAAACATTTCCTTTTTTATAGGTTTGTCCTGTTTTAAATAAATGAGTTCCTTTTTTTAAAACTCCTTGTACTTCTGAATATAATTCAATTCTTTCTTTGGCTTTTAAACTTCCATTTCCTTGAATAACAATAGGAACTGTTGTGTTTTGTATGGTATCTGTAAAAACAGTTTTTACTATTTTTTTTGCAACAGGTTTGGGTTTTGTTTTATTGTCTATTAAAGTTTTTGAAATAAAAATAGATAAAGCAATAAATAATATACCAATAATGGAGAGTATTGTTTTTCTCATGTTATATAAAATAATTTAAGCTAAATTAAAAGCACTAGCTATTAAAAGAATGTTTATTGGGTAGATTTGTCCATATTTATCAATAACCTTACCAATTTTGTAATAAAAATGAAACGGGTTATAAAAATTAATGAAGAGGTCTTTTTTTAATAATTCCTCCTTTTAAATCTTTTACACTATTCATCACAATGAAAGCTTTAGGATCAATTTTGTCAATTTCGTTATTAACTCTACTTAATTCAAGTCTAGTAATTACAGTGTATAAAATATCAATTTTGTTTGTATCTCCGTTTTTGTTATAGCCTCCTTGACCATTATAAATGGTAACTCCTCTACCTAGTTTATCTGTAATCATATTTTTGATTTCATTATTTTTAGAAGAAATAATAGTCACTCCTATATACTCTTCAATACCTTCAATAATAAAATCTAAAGTTTTAGAAGCGGAGATATAAGTAATCATAGAGTATAGGGCTATCTCAATAGATAGTAAGTAAGCGGCAATAGAAAAGATAAGAACGTTAATTAGTATGATAATATCTCCAATAGTTGTTCCTAGCTTTTTACTTAAATAAATAGCAAGTATTTCTGTTCCATCAATTACAGCACCACCACGCACAGCCAATCCAATTCCTGCTCCAAGAAAAAAACCTCCAAATATAGCTACCAATAAATCATCATTTGTAACGTTAGGAAAACTAACAGTTGCAACACAAAGTGCTAACCCAGCTATGGCAAATGCGGTTTTAACAGCAAAGTGTTTTCCCATAGTTTTGTATCCCATAAAAATAAAAGGAAGGTTTACTGCAATAATCAAGATGTATAAAGGAACTCCAGAAATAGCGGATATTAACAAAGAAATTCCTGTAGCACCTCCATCAATAAAATCATTGGTTAAAAGAAATCCTTTAAAGCCAAATGATGCAGAGAATATACCGATGATAATTAAAAGAACATCTTTGATATTATTTTTTAAAGATGTCATAAAACGTGATTGTTTTTGGTTTGTCATAGCAATGGTCATAAAATAAAAAATATGATTGTTTTTATTAGGTATTAAAAATACAAAACCCTTTGCATCAGCAAAGGGTTTTGTAGCGTGTTTTGTGTAAATAATTATATTATTTATCAGCGGCTAATTCTTTAGCTCTGTTAACACATGCAACAGTTCCCTCTTTAATTAAATTGTGAACATTGTTATCATCAAAATTGTTAAGAGCTGCTCTAGTTGTTCCTCCTTTAGAAGCTACTCGGTTCATCCATTCTTCTAAAGAGATGTCGTTTTGTTTGTACAATTCTACTGCACCTTCAAAAGTTTGAGCGGTTAATGTTTTTGCTTCTTCTCTAGAAAAACCAAAATCTTCAGCTGCCTCAGCCAAAGCATTCATAAAGTAAAAGATATAAGCAGATCCACTTCCAGAAATTCCAGTGGTGTTATCAATCATATCTTCTGTTTTTACTTCAAAAGCTTTACCAGTAGATTTTAAGATGTTTCCAACCAAGTCTAAATTTTCTTTAGCAACTTCTTTAGATCCAACATAAGTAGTCATCCCTAATTGAATAGAAGCTGGTAAATTAGGCATACATCTAATTACTTTGTCTATTCCTAATCCTTGTTGAATGGTTTCAATAGTCATTCCTGCCATTACAGAAACAAATAATTGATCCTTATTCACAATAGATTTGATGTCATTAAATACTAATGGTGCAATTTGTGGCTTTACCGCCAAGAATATGATATCAGCATTTTTTAAAACATCGTAACTAGTCGTTGCTTTCATTTTATTCATTCCATTGATTTCTGCAATTCTGTCTTCAGATTTGTCAATAATTTCAATGTTTGCAATTTTTGCATTGTAAATTCCTTCTGCGTAGGTGAAACCCATGTTTCCACCACCAATAACAACTATATTTTTCATAAAATATATTTTAGTTTTTAAGGTTATTGTGCGTTGTATTTCTCAATAGCGTCTTTAAGTATAGCAACAGCACGAATTAATTTTTCTTTTTTTAGCACGTAAGCAATTCTTACTTGGCTAAGCGCAATGTTTGGAGTTGAATAAAACCCACTACCAGGAGCAACCATTACTGTTTGTCCATTATTGCTATAACTTTCTAGCAACCATTTGGCAAATTTATCGGCATTGTCAACAGGTAAATCTGCCAAACAATAAAATGCTCCATTAGGTTTTACTACTTGAACTCCGTCTATTTTTAGTAGTTCTTCAACTAATATATTTCTACGTTCTATATATTCTTTTTTAACATCATCAAAATAACTTTGTGGTGTTTCTAATGCGGCTTCTGCAGCAATTTGAGCAATAGTAGGAGGGCATAAACGAGATTGAGCCATTTTCATTACCGTACTAATAAGTTCCGGGTTACGAGAAACTACACATCCAATTCTAGCACCACACATACTGTAGCGTTTAGAGGTTGAGTCTATCATAATGGCGTTCATATCCATTCCTTTTTCTTCCATTACAGAGTAGTGCCCATCGTTGGTATATACAAATTCACGATAAACTTCATCAGCAATTAAGAATAGATTATACTTAACAACTAATTTTTTTAATTGTTTAATTTCTTCTTTAGAATATAAAGTTCCCGTAGGATTTCCTGGATTACAAATTAAAATAGCACGAGTTCTAGGAGTAATTAAAGCTTCAAACTCATCAATCTTAGGCAAAGCAAAACCGTTCTCTATACTGGTATTAATAGGTACTACATTAACCCCAGCAGCAATTGAAAAACTTGTATAGTTAGCATAAAAAGGTTCAGGAATGATGATTTCATCTTGAGGGTCTGTAATACTCGCTATGGTAAAATATAGAGCTTCGGATCCTCCTGTAGTTACTAAAATTTGTTCATTTGTAATATTGATATTATGCTTTTTATAATAATCAACCAATTTGTTTCTGTATTGCTCAGAACCATTAGAGGTGGAGTATTCCAAGACTTCCATATCTATATTACGAATTGCATCTAAAGCAACTTTAGGGGTCTTTATATCTGGTTGTCCAATATTTAAATAAAATATTTCAGTACCACGTTTCTTGGCGGCTTCTGCATAAGGAACCAATTTACGAATTGGAGACTCAGGAATAGCACGACCTTTGTTAGAAACTCTAAGCATTTATTTAATTTTTATTTTATTGATTTAAGGGGAACAAAAGTACAAATTTCTAATCTTCTTAAAGAATACTAGTGGTATTATCTCTTGTTTGTCTTTATTTTGTGTTATTGCAAAAAAAAAACTGCTTATTCTAAAATAAGCAGTTTTGAGTTTTATTAGGAGTATATTAATTAATCTTTTAATACTTCTCCCTTAATTCTAACTACTTTAGGATGTTCCGTGGCGTTAGAAATTATAGTAACTGTTTTGGTAAATCTACCTACACGATCTGTAGCATATTTTACTTTAATTTGTCCAGATTTTCCTGGCATAATTGGTTCTTCTGGCTTAGTAGGTACTGTACATCCACAGCTTCCTTTTACGCTTTTTATAATTAAAGGAGCGCTTCCTACATTTTTAAAATTAAAATAACGTACACCATCAGCATTATGAGCAATGGTTCCGTAGTCTATTACTTCTTTTTCAAATTTAATAATAGGTTTTAAAGTGTTATCTGTACTAGCAGTTGCTTGTTGTGCAAATGTTAACATTGGAGCTAAGGCCATACAGATGATAAAAGCTAATTTCTTCATGTTGATTAAATTTTAAGTAAAAATAAATTTTATATTGAAACTTTCAATAACTATACCGTTATTTTTTTTAGTCGTAGGGATATTTAGTATTTTTGGCGTCCTGTTATTTAACAAAAATAAAGAATGAGTATTCCTAATACATATAATGCTACTGCGGTAGAAGAAAAATGGTACGATTACTGGATGAAAAACAACTACTTTCATTCAACACCTAACGACAAAAAACCTTATACAATTGTAATTCCTCCGCCAAATGTTACAGGAGTGTTACACATGGGACACATGCTTAACAATACTATTCAAGATGTATTGATTCGTAGAGCTCGTTTAAGAGGTTACAACGCTTGTTGGGTACCCGGTACAGACCATGCTTCTATTGCTACAGAAGCTAAAGTGGTTGCTAAGTTAAAATCTGAAGGAATTAACAAAGAGGATTTAACTCGTGATGAGTTCTTGAAACACGCTTGGGAGTGGACAGATAAACATGGGGGAATTATTTTAGATCAGCTTAAAAAATTAGGTGCTTCTTGCGATTGGGAACGTACAAAGTTTACTATGGATGCAGATTTAAGTGAATCTGTAACCAAAGTTTTTGTTGATTTATACAAAAAAGGAGATATCTATAGAGGGTATCGTATGGTAAACTGGGATCCAGAAGCAAAAACTACTTTATCTGATGAAGAAGTGATTTTTGAAGAAAAACAAGGAAACTTTTACCACATCAATTATAAAATAGAAGGAACTGATGAAGTAGTAACTATTGCTACCACTCGTCCAGAAACATTGTTAGGAGATACTGCTATTTGTATCAATCCTAACGATGAAAGATACACACATCTTAAAGGAAAAAAAGCTATTGTACCTATTGCCAATAGAGTAATTCCTATCATAGAAGATGAATATGTAGATATTGAGTTTGGAACAGGTTGTTTAAAAATAACCCCTGCACACGATCAAAATGATAAAGTTTTAGGAGAAAAGCACAACCTAGAGGTTATTGATATTTTAAATGATGATGCTACTTTAAATGAAAACGGATTGCATTACAATGGTAAAGATCGTTTTGTAGTTCGTAAAGAAATTACTAAAGAGTTAGAAGAAATTGGAGCTTTGGTAAAAGTAGAGCAACACATGCACAAAGTTGGAACTTCTGAAAGAACCAAAGCGGTAATTGAACCTAAAATTTCTGCTCAGTGGTTTTTACGTATGGAAGAAATCGTAAAACCAGCTTTAGATGCGGTGTTAAAAGATGAAGATATTAAATTATACCCTAAACGTTACAACAACACGTATCGTCATTGGTTAGAAAATATTCGCGATTGGAATATTTCTCGTCAATTGTGGTGGGGACATCAAATTCCTGCTTTTTTCTATGGTGATGGAGTAGAAGATTTTGTAGTGGCAACTTCAGTAGAAGAAGCATTGCCATTGGCAATAGAAAAAACTGGAAACACTGCTTTAACAGTTGCCAACTTAAAACAAGATGAAGATGCTTTAGATACTTGGTTTTCTTCTTGGTTATGGCCAATTTCTGTTTTTGATGGAATTAACAATCCTGATAACGAAGAAATTAATTACTATTACCCAACCAACGATTTGGTTACAGGTCCAGATATTATTTTCTTTTGGGTAGCTAGAATGGTGTTTGCAGGGTATGAATTTAGAAATGATAAACCATTTAGCAACGTATATTTTACAGGAATTGTTCGTGATAAGCAAAGACGTAAAATGTCTAAATCTTTAGGGAACTCTCCAGATCCAATTGAGTTGATGAAACAATACGGAGCAGATGGTGTTCGTGTAGGATTATTATTATCTGCTGCAGCAGGTAACGACTTAATGTTTGATGAAGATTTATGTGCACAAGGGCGTAATTTTGCTAATAAAATATGGAATGCCTTTAAATTGATTAAAGGTTGGGAAGTTTCAGAAACAGAAGCACAACCAGAAGCTTCTAAAATAGCGATTGATTGGTACAAAGCTAAATTCCAAAAAACATTAGCAGAAATAGATGCTAATTTTGAAGTATACAGATTGAGTGACTCTTTGATGAGTATTTATAAATTGGTTTGGGAAGATTTCTGTGCTTGGTTCTTAGAAATGATTAAACCAGCCTTTGGTTCTCCAATGAATGCTGTTACTTTTAAAGAAGTAATAGGGATCTTAGAAGATAATTTAAAGATTTTACATCCTTTTATGCCTCACTTAACAGAAGAAGTTTGGCAGTTAATTTCTGATAGAACTCCAGAAGAAGCTTTAATTATTGCAGAATATCCTAAAGCTACAGAGTATAACAAAGACATCATTGCTAATTTTGAAATTGCATCAGAAGTAATTTCAGGAATTAGAACCATTAGAAAAGACAAAAATATTTCATTTAAAGAAACGATTGATTTGTCTGTTTTAAATAATGATAACACTTCTAAAGACTTTGATGCTGTTATTGTTAAAATGGGGAATTTAGCTGAGTTATCTTATGTAGATGCTGCTGTAGATGGAGCATTGAGTTTCCGTGTGAAATCTAATGAATACTTTGTGCCAATGGCAGGAGCTATTGATATTGAAGCAGAAGTAGCCAAGTTAAACGAAGAATTAAAGTATACAGAAGGTTTCTTAAAATCTGTTCAAAAGAAATTATCTAACGAGCGTTTTGTAAGCAATGCTCCAGAGCAAGTTATTGCTAGTGAACGTAAAAAAGAATCGGATGCTTTATCTAAAATAGAAACCATAAAAGCTAGTTTGGCTTCATTGGTATAATTTAAAAAAGATATAATTTTAAAATCCCAACATTTTATGTTGGGATTTTTTTTGTCATTTTTTTATAAAGTTGCTGGTTATTTTATGGATTGTTAATGTAAAATATATATTTTTAGATTTTTACTAATTAAATCTAATAATCTATAATGAATCATAAAAACTATAAGGAAAAAAGAAAGAAATCATCAGAATTTAAAAGTAGAAAAGAATATTTGGAGCATGAACTCTCTATATTAAATTTTAGAAAATGGCGAATAAACTTACCTTTTAGAGATTATTCCATTGAAATAGAAGATATAGCACCTGGAATTGCAGCAACTATAGGTAAAGTAGTGATGGTAACAGCCATTGTTGCTGCTTTAGCTTCACAGTTTGGTTTGTCTCCAGAGTTTGTGGCCGAAAATGTACGCTTTGAGTTGTTAATTGCAGGTGGTTTTTTTGTGATTTTATTTTCTGCTATTTTAAATCCTAATGCAAACTTATCTGGAACTCATGGGCCAATGCTTCCATTAATTCCCATTATAGCAGCTGCAGGTGGGCACCCATTGGCTTTGGGAATTTTAATTGGAGTTTTTGGTATTGCATTAAGTATAACCAAGGGAGGTTCTAAATTAATGAACTTGACTGGAATTGGGGTGAGAGGTGGATTACTTATTTATTTAGGAGCGATGGGGCTTTTAAGTCAGATTGATAAATTAGAAGGTTGGGCTGCTAATGCTGGGCAAAGCACTATATCTTTTGTAATTATAGGTCTGATTATTTTGATATATGCATATTTAGCAAGAATAGGAAAAAGATGGGTAGCAATTCCGTTGTGTTCAACCATAGCAGGATTAGTAGCCTATTTTATGGGAGCTCATTTTGAATTTACTACAGCTCCAGGTTTACCACATATGAACCCTATGTGGTGGTGGGGAGAAACTACAGGTTGGCAAATGGGATGGCCAAAAATAGAGCATTATATTGCTGTAATTCCTTTTGCAATTTTAGCGGTGGTTATGTGGTCTCCAGATTTTTTAGGTCATAGAGTTTTTCAGGAAATTAATTATCCTAAAGGATCAGAAAAGGTGTTGATGGACGTAGATGATACCATGTCAATAGCATCAGTAAGACAAATTGTAGGTTCTTTTTTAGGAGGAGGAAACATAGCTTCTTCTTGGGGAACTTACATGATTCCTGCAGCTATTGCCAAAAGACCAATTCCTGGGGGAGCTTTAATTACCGCAATACTATGTGTGTTGGCTTCTGTTTTTGGTTACCCTATGGATTTAGCCATGTGGGAACCAGTGTTAAGAGTAGCTTTAATTGTGGGAGTATTTTTACCTTTACTTGAAGCAGGAATGCAAATGGTAAAAAAACAAAAAGATTCTGTAAGTGCAGGAACCTGTATTTTTGCTTGTGCTTTTGTAAATCCTGTTTTTGGATGGGCCTTGGCAATGTTGTTAGACAATATGGGATTGATAGGGGATAGAGAAAGAGCAAAAGGAATGTCTTGGAAAGAAAAACTTGTAATACCTGGGGTGATGTTTGTTGTTTGTGTAGTATCGTTAGCTTTAGCTGGGCAATTACCTGGAATTCCTAGGTTGTTATAAAACAATAATAAATAAAAAAAGCATCAATATTTTATTGATGCTTTTTTTTATTCCCATGATAAAGATTTTCTTTCTTTCCAATAATGGATAGGTTCCTTTTTTAAGGATTTTAGTAATTCAATTTCATCTGCGGTTAGTTGAAAATTTAATGTCTTTAAGTTTGATTTTAATTGTTTTTTAGAAAATGCTCCGCTTAAAACAATTGATGGGTTTATACTGTCAACAATAAAACGTAAGGCAATAGCATCTATACCAACATTATATTTTTTAGATAGTTGATTTAATAAATCGGGAGTATTGGTAAATATTCTTCCATTAGCAACCCCTTCTTTAATAACCACTTTTTTGTCATTTTTAATCAAATCAACTAAAGTGTTATAAGTGCTTTGTTCAAAAATATTATAGGTTACTTGAAAAACATCAAATAAAAATTGAGTGTTTAATTTAATTTGCATGGCTTCTTTAAGAACTGTGCTTTGGTTGGCTCCACTAGTAGTCAGCCCAATTAAAAGACCAGTTTCTTTTTTAATTTCTGCTAATTTTTTTAATACTTTCTCATTTTCTAAAACTCCACTTTCTATGGTTGCAGAGTGTATTTGATAAACTTTTAAATTGGGTAACATTTTCTTAGAAGTTTCCCATTGTTCTATCAATTTTTCTATACTATGTTCCTTGATTTCATGGTCTCCTTTATAGCCTAATTCCCAATTGGCCACATAGGTATAACCCCATTTTGTTGCTAAAGTACTGTCTGTGTGTTTATTGTTTTCTTGCCAAGTTTTTAATAGCTCTTCTCCTTTACCATAAGAGGGAGCAGTGTCAAAATAACGAATTCCTAAATCATAAGCAGTATTAAGCATATCGTAGGCATTGTTTTTAAAGGCCTCTTTACTTTTATCTATGTTTTTATCTTCTCTAATATTAATATATTCAGGTCTACCTAAGGCGGCTAGTCCAAGTCCGATTTTTGTCATTGCTCTTTTTCTTTTAGTTTGATGGTTTTCTAAACAGATTTTAAAATAAAACTTTTAAGCGTATTATGAACTACAACTAAGCATAGAACAGCCTACTTTTTTCTTAGCCCAATCGGGTCTTTTAGCAAACCATTTTTGATATTCTGGTTGTTCATCATAAGGATTTTGAATTACTTGATATAATTCTTCAACCAGACTATAGTCTTTTTGTTCTGCTGCTTCTATGGCTAGTTGAGACATGTAATTACGCAATACATATTTTGGGTTCACAGCATTCATTTTTAAAACTCTATCTTCTTTAGAAATATCTTCGCTTTCTAATCTTGTTTGATATTGGTCAAACCAAGCTTGCCATTCTGTTAATACCTCACCTTTTAGTTGTTCGGGAATGTAAAAAGCTTCCAAACAATCTTCAATACTATTAGCGGTGGAAAGTAATCTAAAGAAGATGGTCATGTCTGTTTCTATCAGCTTTAAATTGGTTTCTAGTGACTGTATTAAAATATAATCTTGTTTGTTTGGAGTTTGAATTCCAATTTTAGCACACATCATTTGTAGGTTTTGCTCTTCAAATTGAGTTTTATAACTGTTTAATGCTGTTTCTAAAGGGGCTGCATCTTCTGTTAAGGTGTAAAAAGTATTGGCTAATTGATATAAATTCCACAAACCAATATTAGGTTGTTGACCGTATCGGTAACGCCTGTTTTGTCTGTCGGTTGTGTTTGGAGTCCAGTCAGGATCGTAATTGTCTAGCCAACCATAAGGACCATAATCAATAGTTAACCCTAGAATAGACATATTATCTGTATTCATTACCCCATGTACAAAGCCTACACGTTGCCAGTGTACAATCATTTTTACAGTAGCATCTACAATTTCTTGAAAAAGTTTAGCGTAATCTTCTTTGTTGTTTTCTTCAAGATGTGGAAAATGATGACGAATGGTATAGTTCATCAAAGCAGCTAGAGTAGTTTTATCATTTCTTGATGCAAATATTTGAAAATTTCCAAAACGGATAAAGCTTTCTGCTACTCTACAAACAATGGCTCCAGGTTCATAAGCAGGATTTCCATTGTATAAAATATCTCTTAATACATCATCACCAGAAAGAGCCAAAGATAAAGATCGAGTAGTGGGAACTCCTAAATGATACATGGCTTCTGCACATAAATATTCACGAATAGAAGAACGCAACACGGCCAAACCATCTGCTGTTCTAGAGTAAGGAGTTTTACCAGCACCTTTAAGCTGTAAAGTATAAGATTTATCGGTTTTTACTTGAAATAAATTAATAGCTCTACCATCTCCTAACTGTCCTGCCCAATTTCCAAATTGATGTCCTCCATAACACATGGCATAAGGTTCTGTATTTGGGTAAATACTATTCCCTGTAATTAATTTTTCAAAGTCTTTAGTTGTTAAATCTTCTTTAGAGAATCCTAATTTTTTAGCAACTTCTTTGTTTACGTGTATTAATTTAGGTGCTTTTGTTTTAATGGGAGTGGCTAGGGAATAACAAGCATTTTCTACCTGACGTGTAAAGTTTTCAGGATTATTATCAGCAGGTAATTCGCTAGTAAAGGTATTTTGTATGTTTAATTTCATATGATGTAGTATAAGGTTTAAAAGTAGAAAGTAAAAAGTTAATCTAAACTCATAATAACTACTAGGAGAGTGAGAGGCGACAAACTTATAAGAATTTTAAATAAAACTGGGTTAGGAAATAATCTGTTTCCATTTTTCACTGCGTTGAACAACTATTTTTACATAACCACAAACAGCTACAGCTTGATAGCCTTCTTGAGTTAGTTTTTCAAAAGTTTTTTCAACCAGTATTTTTCCAATGCCCTGACCTCTTAAATTCTCTGGAACTTCGGAATGGGTTAAATACATTTTATTGTTTTTGATGCTATATTCTACAAAAGCAGTTGCGTCTTTTACCTTTAAAATATATCTATTTTTATCTTTTTGATGTACTATTTCCAAATCTTAAAAATCTTTTAATTTATCGGCATGTAGTTTTCTTAATTTGTTCAATTTGGGCCCTACTACCATGGCACAATATCCTTGATCAGGATTTTGTTTATAGTAATTTTGATGGTAATCTTCTGCATCAAAATAATTAATTAATGGACTTATTTCTGTCACAATAGGATTGTCAAAATATTGTTGAACATCTTTAACAATTTGTTCTGCAATTAATTTTTGTTCCTTGTTGTGATAAAATATAGCAGAACGATATTGAGTTCCAACATCTGCTCCTTGTCTGTTTAGGGTAGTGGGGTCATGAGCAGTAAAGAATAAGAACAAAATTTCTTCAAAAGAAATGATATCTGCATCAAACTCAACTCTTACCACCTCTGCATGTCCCGTTAAGCCAGAACATACTTCTCTGTATGTTGGAGTACCTGGTACGGTTCCTCCACTATAACCAGAAATGGCTTTTTTTACTCCTTTTATTTCGTTAAAAAATGTTTCTATACACCAAAAACATCCTGCTCCAAGTGTAGCTTGCTCTATGTTTGCCATGTTATTTTTTAATTAAAGATTCTGAATTTACACAGTAGCGTAATCCACTTGGTTCTGGTCCATCGGGAAAAACATGCCCTAAATGGCTATCACAATTATTACATTGAATTTCTACTCTAATCATACCATGTGATTCATCTTTAATATATTTTATGGCATTGGTTTTTATAGGTTGAGTAAAACTTGGCCATCCTGTACCAGATTCAAATTTAATAGTAGAATCAAATAACTCATTTTCGCAACAAACACAATTGTATATTCCTGCTTCGTGACTACTACAATACGCTCCTGTATGTGGCATTTCTGTTCCAGATAAACGAGTAATTTTAAACTGATGAGGTGTTAAGATTTGTTTCCATTCCTCAGTTGTTTTTTCTATTCTTTTGTCTGGTGTTGGATTTCCGTTTACAGTAAAATGCATGATGTCTTTCCAAGTAATTGTCATGAAATAAATTTTATGTGATTGGTAGTAAAAATAAATAATTACTTACAGTTCTAGCCCTATTGACCAAGTTTATATAAATTAAAGAATGTTTTAGGATAGGAGTGTTTATATTTTATAAAACTCATAAAAATTGTATATTTAATTAAAAAGAAATGATTCTACTGTTTTTGTACTTGTTTTTAGCCTTGTTTGTTTCATTTGTATGTTCAATATTAGAATCGGTACTTTTGTCTATTCCTCAGTCATTCTTAATTGTTAAGCAAGAAAAAGGAGCTAGTTGGGCTACCACTTTTATAGGGTATAAAAGTAATATAGACAAACCTTTGTCTGCTATTTTATCTATGAATACTGTTGCTCATACTATTGGAGCGGCAGGGGTTGGAGCACAAGCTGTTAAAATATACGGAGAGGCTTCTTTTGGAATGGTATCGGCGGTGTTAACCATACTAATTCTTGTGTTTACAGAAATTATTCCTAAAACAATGGGAGCTAATTATTGGAGACAATTGGCTGTGATTTCTGTACATGTTATTAGTGGAATGGTGTTTTTAACTTATCCGTTGGTAATGATGTCTGCATTGATTACCAAACTATTTTCATCTGATAAAAAAGAACAAACCACTAGTAGAGAAGAAATTGCTGCTTTGGCAAGTATTGGAGCAGATGAAGGAGTTTTTTCGGAAAAAGAACACAAAATTATTCATAACATTTTAAGATTAAAAAATGTAAAAGTAGTAGAGATCATGACTCCAAGAGTTGTGGTAGTTGTTGCTGATGAAAACTTATTATTAAATGATTTTTTAAAAAGTAAAGATTATTTAAAGTATTCAAGAATTCCTGTTTATTCTGATAATGAAGAAAATATCACGGGATATGTGTTTAGGCAAGAGGTTTTTGAAAAGTTAGCAGAAAATAAATATGAGTTAAAATTAAAAGATATTAAAAGAGATATTTATGTAGTTTCTAATGATATTGTGTTGTTTTCTCTTTGGGAAAATTTGTTAGAGAAAAAAGAACACATTGCTTTAATTGTGGATCAATACGGTGGAGTAGATGGTGTTGTAACTATGGAAGACATTATAGAAACGCTATTAGGTTTAGAAATTATGGATGAAAAAGATACCATTATTGATATGCAAAAATTTGCAAGAGAAAGATGGAAAACACGCCAAGCAAAATATAAATTACTTTATAAATTAAATAGAGAAATTAGATCTGATGATGATAAAAATGATGCTTAACTTCTTATAGAATAGTGTTATAAATCATACAGTATATCGTATATTTGCATTCGATTTTTACACAAACAAATGTCAGAGAATTCTAAACAATCATCTGTAAATGAAGCAGAAGTAAAGCAATGTATTCAAACAATTGAATCTTTGTTAGAAGATACCAATCAACTTTTTGAAATGCCAGAAGAACAACGTGTGGCTTTAATGAAAGTAGCAGGATTGTTGAGTAGGCCTACCAAAGAAGAGCAAGACAAGCGTAGAAAAAACGCAAAGAAAGCAGCAAAACGTAAACAACAAGAGAGAGATAAACATGCTCGAAAAGAAACAGGAATTCGTTCTGCTAGAGAATCGGCTGTTTTTGAAGCTCCAAAAATGTTGACTTTTACCGAGGTTAAAAAAGAGGATACTCCGGAGTTAGAGTCTCCTAGAAACTGTTATGTGTGTAAAACGTTGTATACCAAACTACATCATTTTTATGATAGTATGTGTACCGAGTGTGGAGATTTTAATTATGCTAAACGTTTCCAAACTGCTGATTTAACTGGTCAAGTAGCTATTATGACGGGATCTCGTTTAAAAATAGGTTATCATATCACTTTAATGATGTTACGTTCAGGAGCTACGGTAATTGCTACGACTCGTTTTCCTGCAGATTCTGCCATTCGTTTTGCCAAAGAAGCAGATTTTCACGAATGGGGACATCGTTTAAAAATTCACGGGTTGGATTTAAGGCATATTCCAAGTGTAGAAATTTTCTGTAACTATATAGAGCAAAAATACGATAGATTAGATATTTTAATAAATAATGCCGCACAAACGGTAAGAAGACCAGCAGGTTTCTATACTCATATGATGGAAACAGAAGAGAAACCTTTGTCTGCTTTGCCTGTGAATGCTCAAGAACTATTAAGTGATCACTACGGTTGTTTAGAAGAGTTGAGTTTATTAAGCGGTAGTGTAGTAGCAACCAATAAGAATGCACCAGTAAGTTGGCATGGAGAACAACCAGGAGTTGGATTAAGAGCTTCGGCTAAATTATCTCAAATTCCTTATAGTTTTGATAATTCTTTAGTAACTAATGAAGTGTTTCCTGAAGGGGAATTAGATGCAGATTTACAACAAGTTGATTTACGTAAAACCAATAGTTGGCGTTTAAAAATAGGAGAGATAGAAACTACTGAAATGGTAGAGGTTCAGTTGGTAAATTCTGTAGCACCTTTTGTGTTAATTAACCGTTTGGGTGAGTTGATGAAAAAGGAAAATACAGGAATGAAGCATATTATTAATGTATCTGCTATGGAAGGGAAGTTCTATCGATTTAAAAAAGAAGATAGACATCCACATACCAATATGGCAAAGGCAGCCTTAAATATGTTAACTCATACTTCCGCATCAACATTTGCAAAACATGGAATTTACATGAATGCTGTGGACACAGGTTGGGTAACCGATGAAGATCCTGCTGAATTATCTAAGAAAAAAGTAGAAGTACACGATTTTCAGCCTCCGTTAGATATTGTTGATGGTGCAGCTCGTGTAATAGACCCGTTGTTTGATGGAATAAACACTGGAAAACATTGGTGTGGTAAGTTTTTAAAAGATTATAAGCCTATTGATTGGTAGTTTTGGAAGATGGTCGTTGGTAAAAGGTAAAAAGATGGAATGATTGAGAAAGTAATATTTGTTTAAATATATTCTTGATTCCGCTTAAACACCAATTCATTAGGGCATCGAACGGAGTAGAGATGTTAATATGGGAAAATATAAGAAAGAGTAGCTAAACAGCTACTCTTTCTTGTTTTTGGGTTTATTTCTGGCAATAACTACATTCTGAATGTGAGCAATACTAAAAGCTGCCATTTGAGCTCTAGTGGCCAAATCACCTTCGTACAAACCATCAATTGTTTTTTTCCAGATACTTAACCAATGATCAAAATGTTTTTGAGTAATCATGTGGTTAAAAGTAGCATCTGTTGCTAAGTGTTTTTGGGTAGGATTTCCTTTAAACTTTGGAATTCCAAACAAATTTGTTTCCCAAAAATCAGTTAATTTTTCTAGGTGTGCTGGCCAATCTTCATTAGGAATCATTCTGTTAAAAATAGGGCCTAATAAATCATCTTTTCTGATTTCATCATAAAAGGCACAAACCAATTTATTGATGTCTACTCTGTTTTGAATATCTGTTTTCATAGGTTAAAGATACTGTTCTTTATATTGATATAAGTCGTAAAATTCTTTGTCGTATGGATAATCCCAACATCCCATTCTGTGATAAAGATCTCCACCAAATCCTTTTTTATAAATATGTACACCGTGCAAAGGATGTGTTTTTTCTAAATTTGGTGCCGATCCAAACATGTCGTATTCTATACATCCCCAATTTTTAGAAATTTTTATAGATTCCCATTGAAGTGCATAACTAGCCATTTGGTTGTTTTTACAAGAAGAAGATGCTCCATATAAATAAGTTCCTCGTTCTTTGGATAAAACTAAAAACATAGAAGCAAGGAACTCCCCATCTAAATCAGCCATTAGCATTTTAACGGTTACTCCTTTATTGTGATGATCTTGATTGGTAAATATAGTTGTAAAAAAATCTTCACTTTGTAAGGGGATATCGTGCCTAACAGCAGTGTCGTGGTAAAGTTTGTACCAATCTTTAATGTGTTCAATACCATATTCTTTTACACGAATTCCATTCTTAAAAGCTTTTTTGATGTTGTATCGCGTATTATATCTCATGTTTTTAAGTAATTCTTTTTCCGATAATGTTAAATCAAGAAAAAAAGTATTTTTAGGTAACACATCTCCTATACTTTTTTTTAAATTCCAATGATTGGTTTTAAAGTTTACACGATATTCCTGTGTTTTTGAGATGGGAGGGCCAATCCAATTTCCAGATTTATCAAAATATTCATCTTCTACCGCCCATTGGTTTTCCCAAATTAAATCATAACGAATAAACATACAATTTGAGGGAAGATGCGGTTTTATAGCTTCTGATAATTGTTCTAAAAACAATCCTTGGTTTTCAAAAGAGGGTTCTAATTTTGGACCATAAGGAACATAAGCAAAACAGGTATTGTCATCAATTTTTTTTGTGAGTATCAATAAATCTTCTCCTGTTTTTACATCAGCATCTTCATTTACATCTAATAAATCTTTTGAAACAGTTAATTCGAATCCGAGTGGAAGTAAACCTTGATTTTTTTTAATTCGACCCCAAAAAGGAGTTTGTGTAATGATATTTGTTGTGTTGAGTTCTTCTATTTTTTTTGATTCTAACTTACAAATCATACTTTTTTTTGCAAAGCTAAAAATCAATTATTGAATATGAAATATTTTAGAAGTTCTTCTTTTTAAAACTAATCTTTGTTGATGACAATTAAAATAAAGCAATTGCCATCCCTAATAAAATGGCAATAAATTTAGGGTAACTAAACTTGTGGTTTTCTGAACTTTCGAAAAGAATTACAGTAGATATATGTAAGAAAATACCAATGATTAACGCTGTAATTTGATGTTGATAATCTTGAAAAAAGTAAATTTTAGAGGCTAAAAAACTTCCCAAAGGACTCATCAAAGCAAAAGTGGTCATAAAAAACACAACTTTTTTTAAATCGTATTCATGTTTTAAAAAGAAAGAAGTTAATACAATTCCTACAGGAACTTTGTGAATAACAATAGCCCATAAAAAAGATTGATTATTTGCGTATCCTAAAGGAATTCCTTCGGAAAAAGCATGAATACACAAACTAATAAACAACATCCAAGGAAATTGTTTTTTTGAATCGTGAATATGAACATGTCCGTGTTCTGCTCCTTTAGAAAAAGATTCTAAAACCAATTGTATGATAATACCAATAAGTATAAAAACACCAACCATTTTAGAATCTATGGTGTTTGAATGCTCGTGATTGTGATCTAAAATTCCAAAAGCTTCGGGTAATAAATGACTAATCGTCATTGATAATAAATACGCACCACTAAACGAAAGTAGTAGTTGTATAAACTTTTTGTTTGGTTGACTGATGCTTACAAATAATACACTTGCTAAGACAGAAACAATTAAATAAACGTATATCATTTTGTTAAAATCAAGATAAGTCTATCTGAGTTTTCTACATCAAAATCAGATAAATTATAGTCGCCAAAGATATGTTTAATTTTTAAATTGGCTTGCTTAGAATAGTGTTTGAATTTTTCTAAATCTATGGCTTTTACACGCTCTTGAAAATGAAGGGTTTCATCATTTTCGTTAAGAGATATTTCTTTGGTAATAAATCCATCAGTTACGTGTCTTTTGATATTAAATTCAATATCATCACGTGTTACCACTTCAGCATTTACCAAGTTTTTTATCACTTTGTTTACATTCATGTAATCAATTACCGCAACTCCTTCATCATTTAAACAGTCTTCAATATTTTGTAAAACCTTAATATCATCGCTGTCTTCATCAAAATATCCAAAACTGGTAAACATATTAAAAACGGCATCAACCTTAATGTTAAAAGGCTTACGCATATCTTGTACAATAAACTTTAAAGTATTATTGGCAAATTGATTGGCGTAATCTATACTGTTTTTAGACAAATCTGCTCCAATTACAGGATATCCAAGTGTGTTTAAAAAAATAGAATGCCTTCCTTTTCCACAGGCTAAATCTAAAATTGAATTGTTTTTAGGAAGTTTTAAAAAGGAAACCAAGTTTTGCATAAATGCTTTGGCTTCATCGTTGTTTCTGTTTTTGTATAAAATATGGTAATAACGCGTGTTGAACCATTCGCCAAACCAAGTTTTAGTGTTTTCCATGTACTTTTTTAATTGAAGTTCAAATTTAGTTAATTTATTCTTTAGTAGTTTTATTCAAAAGACATTACAATCAATTACTTTTGTGGTCTAAAATATACAAGTATATGGGAGTTAACTTTAAAATGGTAGCCATTACCTTACAAGGTTTAGAAGAAGTTTTAAGTAATGAGTTAAAGCAACTTGGTGCTCAAGATGTTAAAGCTGGGGTTAGGATGGTTGAATTTGTTGGTGATGAGGGATTTATGTACAAAGCAAATTTGTATTTAAGAACCGCTATTAGAATTTTAAAACCTATTATAAAGTTTAAGGTTAAAAACGAAGATGATTTATATAAGAATTTATTAAAAATTCGTTGGGAAAAATATTTAGATGTAAGGGGAACTTTTGCAACCAAAGGAACCAATCAATTTAGTGGAATAACTAGTAACACACATTATTTGGCTTTAAAAACTAAAGATGCTATTGCAGATTATTTTAAAGCTAAATACGATGCTAGACCCGATGTAGATATTAAACATCCAGATTTAAAGGTAAATGTACACATAGATAGATATGGGTTTTGTACGGTTTCTTTAGATAGTTCAGGAGATTCTTTACACAAAAGAGGATATAGAATGAATACCAACTTGGCACCAATCAACGAGGTATTGGCTGCTGGTTTGGTTTTGTTATCGGGGTATACGGGAGAACAAAATTTTATTGATCCTATGTGTGGATCTGCTACAATTTTAATTGAGGCAGCAATGGTGGCTTGTAATATTCCGGCAAACATCAATAGAAAAGAGTTTGCTTTTGAAAAATGGAAAGATTATGATGAAAATTTATTTTTTGCCATTCAAGATTCATTAATTAAAAAAATTAGAGATCCTCAATGTAAAATAATGGGGTTTGATAAAGCTCCATCTGCAGTAAGAAAGGCCAACGAAAATATTGCGAGTGCTAATTTAGAGGAGTTTATAGGAGTACATCATATCAACTTTTTTAATTCTAAAAAGGAAGTATTTGGTCCGACCACTATATTGTTTAATCCACCTTATGGAGAGCGATTAAAATTGGATGATATAGAAGGTTTTTACAAGAGTATAGGAGATACTTTAAAGCATAATTATCACAATTCAACAGCTTGGTTTATTACTTCGGATATTGAAGCTTTAAAGCATGTTGGATTGAGAACTAGTAGAAGAATAGCAATTAAAAACAGTGATTTAGATTGTAAGTTTGTAAAGTACGATATTTACGAAGGGAGCAAAAAAGCATCTAAAAACGATTATTAATTAAGAATCATATTTATAAAAAAAGAGCTTTCTAAATTTTAGAAAGCTCTTTTTTTAATCTATAGTATCATACTCTATTAAATACAAAAATTCATCGTCTTTTTTGTAGTGATATTTTTCTCGTGCATAGTTATTGATGTTTTCTTGCACGGCATGTTCTTCAATTGTTTTTCTATTCTTTTTGATTTCAGATTTATAAAAATCAATTGTCTTTTCTAACTTATTAATTTCTCTATTGTATTCTAGTTGATACAAATAAGAGTTAGAATCAAAAAATAGCATCCAAACAATAAAGACAACAATAACAGTTGGTCCTATTATTTTTTTGTTTTTTAAATTCAACTTCATTTATATTCCTTTTTTAGGATTAAGAATGTTTTTAATTCGAGTTCTTAAAGATAGCTTTTCTTCTGCGTGATATCCGTATGAATAAGAACCGTATCCGTAACCGTAACCATATCCGTATCTGTATCCATATTTAGAGGTTTGTGCAAAATCATTAATAATAAAAGCAATGTTTTTTACTTCATTGTTCGTGTATTTTTGATCTATCATTTTCATCATTCCTTTTTTGGTGTAGCCTTGCCTAGTAACATAGATATTGGCATCAGAATAATCCATCAAATCTAAAGCATCAGAAACAAGTCCAATAGGTGGAGTATCAATAATAATATAATCGTATTTTCTCTTTAAATTTACAAACAAGTCTTTAGTCGCTTGACTAAGAATTAATTCCGAAGGGTTAGGAGGGATGGTTCCTGTTACAATAATGTCAAGGTTTTCGACCTCTGTTTTTTGAGTCACTTGATCTAATGATTGTTGCCCAATAATATAATCTACCAAACCAAACTCATTTTCTAAATCAAAATCTCTATGAATTTTAGGTTTTCTTAAATCAAACCCTAACAAAATAGTTTTTTTACCACTTAGTGCAAAAGAACTAGCAATGTTCATAGAGGTTACTGTTTTTCCTTCACCACTAATAGAGGAAGTACAAAGAATGGTTTTGTTTGGTTTTTGAACATCTTCTTTGTGAAATAAATAAGGAATGTTTGATCTTAAAGCTCTGTACGATTCTGATACCGATGATTTAGGACTATTTAACAATACCAAATTAGATTTGTTTTTGTTTTTTCCTACAACTCCTAATACAGGAATATGATATAAACGTTCTAGTTGCTCTACAGTATAAATATTATCGTCTAAAGCTTCTATAATAGTGATAAAAATCAATGGTAATATAATGGCTAATAAAATAGCAACTATATAATTAAATGATGATTTTTTAGCTAAAGGACCTTGACCAATATCTTTTGCATTATCAATAATCTTAATGCTAGAAGAATTGGCTGCAATGGCCGCTCCTGCTTCGTAACTTTTTTGTTTTAAAAGGTTAAAGTTACTTTCAGAAATAGTGTAATTTTTTTCTAATTGTATAAGTTGATATTCTTTAAGTGGTAAATCTTTAATAGAGGTTTTAACCTTGTTTAGTTCCTCGGTTGCTTTGTTAGATTTAATAGCGTTGTATTCTATTAAAGCATCAATTCTACTTTTAATGTTTTGTTTAGAAAGTTTTATTTTATTCTCTAAATCTATAAACTCTGGATGAGTAGGGTAAATGTGATTAGATAGTAGTTTTTCTTTTAACAATAAAAAATTAATCAACTCAGAAATGCTAGTTTGTAATCCTACATCTCCTAACTCGGTTAAAGGAATGTTTTTAATATCAACATCATTGGTAAGGGCATTGTTTTTAAGCCTCAACAATAATTCTGTATTGTTTTTTATTTCCTTTTGTAGGTTGGTGTAATTTAAAATTTCTTGATAAGCTTGTTCTCCTTCACTAGATAAATTAAGAGCGTTTTTAGATTTAAAACTAATTAATTGATCTTCTATGTTTTGTAAGTTTTTAGACTCTATACCAAACAAAGAATCTATAAAAGTTTTGGTTTTTACAGCGTATTCAATTTTGGTTTCTTTTTCAGCTTCTCCAAGTAGGTAAATGGTTTTGTTGATATAATCAATCAAACGTTTTTTGTTAGCACCTTGTATACTTAAGTTTAGTAAAGAAGTACCTGTAACAGCAGTATTGATATCAATTCTTTGGTATGAAGCTACAGTTCCATTAAAAGAGCTAAAACTAATATAGTAAGGGGTGTTTAAAGTTGGTTTATTTACCAAATGGATGTCAAAATCACAAAAAGGAGTGATAATACTTTTTTTAAGATCAAAAGATTGAGTGTAGTTGTTCGTGTTTAAATCAATTGATTTTGATGTGTGATTTGTGTAGTTGTATAAGTTAAGAAAACTACTTTGTTCATTTAAATCTAAAGATACTTCTACAGTATTTTCATCGGTAAAAATAAGTTGAATTTTATGCCCTTGTACTTGATACCCATCAGGATTGTTAATTCTAATAACAAAAGGAGTGTAACCATAAACATCTTTGTACCTAGTTTCTAAAAGTATTTTTTCTTTTTGTAAATAGTTAGTGTAAAACTGTAATTCAGAAACTACTTTTTCGTTATGAGTTCTCGATTTAAAATCGGCTTTAATAGACTCAACCATATCGCTCGCTCCACCCCATTTAAAAGAAATGTTGGTGCTAGATGATAACATTGGGTTAGATTTTTCATCAATAGTAATTAAACTAGAGATTTTATAAGTATCAGTACCCATCATGTTTTTATACTTAGCAAATGCTAGCGATATCACAACAGATAGAACAAAAAGTTTCCAATAACTAAAAACTTTTAGTAGGTAACTTTTTATATCAATAGATCCAAATTCCTTGGTTAGGTCTTTTATGTTTTTGGTAGACATTAACTTGTTTTATAATGAATTAATGAATAAAAATGTAGTCACTATAACAGTGAATGTTGATAAAACAGTGTTAAACACACTCAAGCCAGTAGTACCAACCCCAATAGGCTTTTGTTTAATAGGTTTGATATTAATGATATCATTGTTTTTAATTAAAAAAACATCTGAATTAAAGGTATTGATATCAGTTAAATCTATTTCGTATTTTCTTAAACCATCTTCTTCTTGTCTAATAACTTCTACATTGGTTCTGTTACCATATTCTGTAACATCACCAGAGTTTGCAATGGCATCAATAATATTTGCTTCGTATTGCATTAAATAGTTGGTTCCAGGCTTTCCAATTTCTCCAAGAATAGTGTATTTAATTCCTGCATATTTTACATCAACAAAATAGCTATCGGTGTTTTGAATGTATTTAGAAAGTTCTTTTTCAATTTTAATTCTAATTTCATCTATGCTAAATCCCAAAACATTCATTTCTCCAATATAAGGAAGTCTAATGTTTCCATGAGTATCAATTCGGTATCCTGTTAAATAAGGATTGATGTTTATTCCACCACCAGCTTGTTGGCTGCTATTGGCTAAAGAATTAAAGAACTCGGTTAGCTCAGTGTCTTTAGAAGAAACTTTAATAATAAGGATATCATTAACCTGTGTCTTAAAAGTTTTGTGCTGTAAATTGTATATTTTTTCAGAAGTGTTCCCTTGTAAATAGGTGATTCTTTTGTTGCTAACACAAGAAATTAAAAAACTTAATGATAGAAAGGCAATAAGGAGTTTTTTCATTTAACTTAAATAATGGCTCTAAGCACAAATATAAAATTATAAATTTGAGTATGTAACATTAATTTGCTTTACTTTTACGCTTGTTTTATTGTGATATATGGTTAAAAAATACATAAAATACTTAACAAAATCTACCAATGAGCATGGGGTGCATTCTCCATTTGTTTTTAAATTGGTAACAGAGTGCATTTATAAAAAATCATCCAGTACTGTTGTTCATCAATATAAGGAATATAGAGAAGGTTTAAAAAAATCTTCTAAAACTATAAAGGTTAAAGATTTAGGAGCTGGATCTAGAGTGTTTAAAAATGATACAAGAAAAGTATCAGATTTGGTTGATAAAGTAAGTGTTTCTAAAAAATACGGATTGTTATTAAATAGGTTGATGAATCATTTACATATTCAATCTGTTTTAGAGTTAGGAACTTCAGTAGGTTTAGGTACTGCTGCCATGTGTATTAATAATTCAGAAGTTAAAATTGATACTATTGAGGGTTGTAAAGAAACTTTAGAGGTTGCTAAAAACCAATTTGAAAAGCATGATTTTCAATCACAAATTACTTCTTACAACTCGGGTTTTGATGAGGTGTTGCCATCGTTAGTGTCTCAAAAAAAGTATGATTTAATTTATTTTGATGGGAATCATCAAAAAGAAGCTACTTTAAAATATTTTGAAGAATGTTTAGAAAGTACTCACAACGATTCTGTTTTTATTTTTGATGATATTTATTGGTCTGATGGAATGGAAGAAGCTTGGGAAGTGATTAAAAATCATCCTAAGGTAAAAGTAACAGTAGATTTATTTAAATGGGGATTGGTGTTTTTTAGAAGAGAACAAGCTAAAGAACATTTTAAAATTAGATTTTAAAAATGAAGATTTATACAAAAACAGGTGATGCTGGAGAAACCTCATTATTTGGAGGAAAAAGAGTTCCAAAATCGCATATTAGAATTGATGCTTACGGTACTGTAGATGAATTAAATTCTTATATAGGATTGCTAAGAGATTTAGAAATAGATAATCATCATAAAACGTTTTTAATCAACATTCAAGAAGAATTATTCGTTATCGGAGCTTTTTTAGCTACTCCAGAGGAGAGTGAAACTTTAAAAAACGGTAAAAGTAGGTTAAGATTAGATGTATTTGGAGAAAAAGAAGTGGCTGTGTTAGAAAAGGAAATTGATGCGCTTGATGGTCAACTAGAACCTATGACACATTTTATTTTACCAGGAGGAAATGTAGTGGTGTCACATTGTCACATTGCTAGAACAATTTGTCGTAGGGCAGAGAGAATCTGTGTTTTGTTGCAGTCAGAAGAAACTGTCAATGTTGGTATTCTAAAATATTTAAATAGACTATCAGACTATTTATTTGTGTTGGCACGAATGTTGTCTAAACAGTTACAGGTGGTTGAAACCAAGTGGATTCCATCAAAAAATAAATAAGTTCTTTAAAAGACTAAAAAAAACTTGACTTTTTTAATTAAAAAATTATTTTTGCAATAATTATAATTTGATAAAGAAATGTATTGGACTTTAGAATTAGCTAATTATTTAGCAGATGCACCTTGGCCAGCCTCGAAAGATGAATTGATAGATTTTGCAATAAGAACGGGAGCACCATTAGAAGTTGTAGAAAATTTACAAAGTTTAGAGGACGAGGGTGAAATCTACGATGATATTGTAGAAATTTGGCCTGATTATCCTACTGAAGAAGACTATCTTTGGAACGAGGAAGAATATTAAAATATTTGAATATTAAATAAAGAAAAAGTCTCATTAGAGGCTTTTTTTTTATTTATTTTTAAAACATAAAACAATAAATGATGGGCATATTAGACTCAGTATTAAAAGTATTTGTTGGAGATAAACAACAAAAAGATTTAAAATTATTACAACCAATAGTTGGTGAAGTAAGAGCTTTTGAAGAAGCTTTTAAAAAATTAACGATTGATGAATTAAGGGCGAAAACAGTTGAGTTTAAAGATTTAATTGCCAAAGAAACCAAAACTATAGAAGATGAAATTGCTGCTTTAGAAGAAAAAGCAAAAACAGCGGCTATAGACGATAAAGAAGCAATCTATAATCAAATTGATGTTTTACAAGATCAAGCTTATGAAGCTTCTGAAAAAGTACTAAGTAACATTCAAGCAGAAGCTTTTGCTGTTATTAAAGAAACTGCTAGAAGATTTACAGAAAACACTCAAATAGAGGTTACTGCAAGTGCATATGATAGAGAGTTGTCTGCTAACAATAGTTATGTGGAGTTAGTAGGAGAGGACAAAGCGGTTTGGCATAACTCATGGGATGCTTCTGGAACTCAAGTAACTTGGAACATGGTTCATTACGATGTTCAGTTAATTGGTGGTTCTGTATTACATCAAGGTAAAATTGCCGAAATGATGACTGGGGAAGGTAAGACATTGGTAGCAACCTTACCAATTTACTTAAACGCATTATCAGGAAAAGGAGTACACGTTGTAACTGTAAACGATTACTTAGCAAAGCGTGATAGTGCTTGGATGGCACCTTTATTTCAGTTCCACGGATTAACGATTGACTGTATAGATAATCACAAATCTAATTCTCCAGAAAGAAGAAAAGCTTATAACGCTGATATTACTTACGGAACAAATAATGAATTTGGTTTTGATTATTTACGTGATAATATGGCTAGTACTATGGAAGACTTGGTACAACGTAAGCCAAATTATGCTATTGTAGATGAGGTGGATTCTGTATTAATTGATGATGCTCGTACACCATTAATTATTTCTGGTCAAGTTCAAGATGGAGATAGACACGAATTTAACGAGTTAAAACCTAAAGTTGCAGATATTGTTGCTTTACAAAGTAAATATTTGGTTGGAGTTTTAGCAAATGCTAAAAAATTAATCAAAGAAGGAGATACTAAAGAAGGAGCTTTTCAATTATTAAGAGTTTATAGAGGTTTACCTAAAAACAAAGCCTTAATTAAGTTTTTGTCTCAAGAAGGGATTAGACAGTTATTACAAAAAACTGAAAATCACTACATGGCAGACAACAACAAAGAAATGCCTGTGGTTGATAAAGAATTGTATTTTGTGATTGAAGAAAAGAACAATTCTATTGAGTTAACAGAAAAAGGTATTGCTACTTTATCAGGAGACCAAGGAGGAGACTTTTTTGTGTTACCAGATATTGGAGTAAAAATTGGAGAGTTAGATCAACAAGATATTTCTGAAGAAGAAAAAGTAGCTCAAAAAGAAGAATTATACAGAGACTTTAGTATTAAGAGTGAAAGAATTCACACTTTAAATCAATTGCTAAAAGCTTATACTTTGTTTGAAAAAGATACAGAGTATGTAGTAATGGATAATAAGGTGAAAATTGTTGATGAGCAAACAGGACGTATCATGGAAGGACGTCGTTACTCTGATGGTTTACACCAAGCAATTGAGGCTAAAGAAAATGTAAAGATTGAAGCAGCTTCTCAAACATACGCAACAGTAACTTTACAAAATTACTTTAGAATGTATCGCAAACTTTCTGGTATGACTGGTACTGCGATTACAGAAGCTGGAGAATTTTGGCAAATTTATGAGTTGGATGTAGTGGAAATTCCAACCAATAAACCTATTGCAAGAGAAGATAAAGAAGATTTAATTTATAAGACACAGCGAGAAAAGTACAATGCTGTTATAGAAGATATTGTAAAACTTGTAGAAGCAGGTAGACCAGTCTTAGTAGGTACAACCTCTGTAGAAATTTCTGAATTATTAGGTAGAATGTTATCTATCAGAAAAATTAAACACAATGTATTAAACGCTAAGTTGCACAAAAAAGAAGCAGATATTGTTGCAGAAGCTGGTAAGCCAGGAATTGTAACTATTGCAACCAACATGGCAGGTCGTGGTACCGATATTAAATTGTCTGATGAAGTAAAAGCAGCAGGTGGTTTGGCTATTATTGGTACAGAACGTCACGATTCTCGTCGTGTAGACCGTCAGTTACGTGGTCGTGCAGGTCGTCAAGGAGATGTAGGTTCTTCTCAATTCTACGTATCTTTAGAAGATAACTTAATGCGTTTGTTTGGTTCTGATAGAATTGCCAAAATGATGGATAGAATGGGATTAGAAGAAGGAGAAGTAATTCAACACTCTATGATTACCAAGTCTATTGAAAGAGCACAGAAAAAAGTAGAAGAAAACAACTTTGGTATACGTAAGCGTTTGTTAGAATATGATGATATTATGAACTCTCAGCGTGAAGTAGTTTACAAACGTAGACGTCATGCTTTAGATGGTAAACGTTTACAAGTAGACATTGCTAACATGGTTTATGATGCTTGTGCAACGATAGTTGATGATAATAAATTAACTAATGATTTTCAGAATTTTGAATTTGAGTTAATTTTAAACACTTCTATGAGTTCTCCTTTTTCTAAAGAAGAATTTACCAATACGCCACCACAAGAATTATCAGATAAGTTGTACGAAATAGTGATGAAACACTATACTGATAAAATGGCTAGAAATGCTAATTCGGCTTATCCAATTATCAAAAATGTTTTTGAAAACGAAGGAGATAGATACGAGCGTATTGTAGTTCCTTTTAGTGATGGAGTAAAAACGTTAAGAGTGGTTACAGATTTAAAAAAATCATATGAATCACAAGGAGCAGAGTTAATTTCTGATTTTGAGAAAAACATCACTTTAGCTATTATTGATGATGAATGGAAAGATCATTTACGTAAAATGGATGATTTAAAGCAATCTGTTCAAAATGCATCATACGAGCAAAAAGATCCTTTATTAATTTATAAGTTTGAAGCTTTTGAGTTGTTCAAAAAGATGTTGGATAAAATAAACAAAGAAGTTTTATCATTCTTGTTTAAAGGAGAATTGCCAGAAAGTAATCAACAGATTTCTGAAGCTAAAGAGCAAAAAGTACAACAGAATGTACAAGTTTCTAAGCAAGAAGTATTAAATTCTTCAGAAGCTGCAAATAGACAAGCTATTCAAAACTCTCAAGGAGCAGAACAGGCTAGACCAGAAACAATGGTGAGAGAGCAGCCAAAAATTGGTAGAAATGATAAAGTAATCATTCAGAATGTGCAAACTGGAGAAAAAAAGGAAACCAAGTTTAAACAAGCAATTCCTTTATTAGAAACAGGTAAGTGGGTTATTACAGGATTGGCTTAAACCCAAATGATATAATTAAGAAATACCTCTTTGAATTTATTTTCAAAGAGGTATTTTTTTTGAAAGACTTTAAGTTATTTATAATACCCAAAACAAACTCATAAAATTGTTTAGTTTTGCGATTTTTAAAAGAGGAAAATTTGAGCGATAAGAATTCTTTAAACATCGTATTGGTACATCCACAAATTCCCAATAATACGGGAAATATAGGAAGACTTTGCGTAGGCTGTAACGCAAAATTACATTTGGTAAAACCTTTGGGGTTTGAAATTACGGACACTAAAGTAAAACGAGCTGGTTTAGATTATTGGAAAGATTTAGATCTTACTATTCATGAATCTTTTGATGATTTGTTAAAGCTGATAGATCATGAAGAGAGAATGTTTTTATTGTCTGCAAGAGCAGAAACTTCTATCTATGAAACAACTTTTAAAAATGGAGATTGGTTAGTATTTGGAAAAGAGGCAAAGGGTTTATCTGCAGAAATTCAAGAACAATACCCAAACCAATTAAGAACGATACCTTTTCCGGGACCTATCAGAAGTTTTAATTTAGGAAATGCTGTAGCTATGGTTTTAGGGGAATGTTTAAGACAGTTTTGATTTAGAGGAATGTGTAGATAAAATCAAATCAATAATTTTTTCTGTTTCATCTGGGTAATCAACAGGAATGTTTTGCTCTTCAACAATCCATTTGTGAACTATTTGGGTGTGTTTGTCTTTTAGTTTTTTAATGACTGGTACTCCCAATGTTTTTAATGCTGCGGCATTGCATTGTTGTTCGTATTGATTTTTCATAGGAATAACCAATAATTTCTTTTTTAAATACAAAGCTTCTGCGGGAGTTTCAAAACCAGCACCACAAATAATTCCTTTACAAGTTTCAAAACTTTTTATAAAAGCTTCGTTGTTTACAGGCTCAATCAGTAGGTTTTTATGATAATATGAGGTTTTGGTGTGTTTTGAAAAAATATGCCAAACGGTATTTTCAAATTGACCAAAAAACTCAATGAGTTTGTCATCACCATAGGCGGGTAAATAAATGGTATAATGTCGCCCACTAATAGGATGCAAATCTCTTATTTCTTTACGGATAACAGGAGTAAATGTATGAGAGTTGTATTTTTTAAAATGAAATCCGTAATAGGTATTTGTTGGAGCGTAACGTTTTAAAATACGTTCTCCTATAAAATCTCTTTTCTTAGGTTTTGGACTTTCTTTAGCTTTTACAGCTGCTTGGTGGCTCATAGAAACACATGGAATGTTGTTTAATTTAGCAGCCCAAGCAGAAAGAGGTTCAAAATCATTAATCACCAAATCATATTGTTGAATATTGATCTTGTTCATTTCCTTTCGGAATTTATTAAAATCAGAATTTTTAACTGTTTTCCATAAATCAACCCCACCTTTTTTTCCAAAAATAAAACTTAAACCTTGTAGTTGATATTTTATGTTAAAAGGAAGTGTAATATCTGCTTGAACTCCACTAACCAAAACATCTAAGTCTACTTTTTTTTGTAGTATGGGTACAATGTCTTTAGCACGACTTAAATGTCCGTTACCAGTTCCTTGTATAGCGTAAAGAACTTTCATTATGGAATAAGTTTATTGTCTATCACATTCATTTCTTGCATCAATTGCTGAAATAGGTCTTTGTTTTTTAAATCGGCTTTTCCCAAATCATTTTCGTGATCGTGGTCTGTTGGATTTAATTTTTGAGCAATTTCATCTTCTTGATAATGGTAAATTTTCCACTTCTTTTTATGATATTCTAAAGCCGTTAAGTTTTCTATCCAATCACCAGAGTTTAAATATTCTACGGATTGATTTTTATCGTTGCTAATGGTTTTGTGTTGTGGTTGATGAATATGTCCACAGATTACATAATCATATTGATTTAAGATGGCAATATCAGCAGCAGTATCTTCAAAATTATTGATGTGTTTTACAGCTGATTTTACACTGTTTTTTATTTTTTTAGAAAAAGATATTCTTCCTTTTCCTAATATTTTTTCACTTATCCAATTGACAAGAGTGTTAATCATAATCAATAAATCATAACCAACGCCACCTAATTTTGCCAGCCATTTGGAGTGTTGCATGGTTACATCAAAAACATCACCATGAAAAAACCAGGCCTTTTTACCATCTAATTCTAAAACAAGTTTGTTAACTAGTTGAAAGTTTCCTAATTCAAAACCAACAAACTTTCTTAACATTTCATCGTGATTTCCAGTAATATAATAAACCTCTGTTCCTTTGGTTACCAAAGAAGTAATGTATTTTATTACTTTCATATGTGCTTTAGGAAAATAACTTTTCTTAAACTGCCATATGTCTATAATATCTCCGTTAAGAATTAATGTTTTAGGGTTAATGGTTTTTAAGTAGTTCAATAGTTCTTTTGCTCTTGAACCATAAGTACCTAAGTGTATGTCTGAAACAACAACTACATCTACCTTTCTTTTGTGTTTCTTTTTTGTTGTAGGCATATAAATTGTAAAAATTAATAAAGACAAACCTATCTTATTATTGTTAAAGCCAGCTTAACTAAAAGTTAAATAATTGGTTTTAGGTGTTTTTACTAAAAAAAAGCCACTTTTTGGGTGAATATGAATTGTTTTTATCCTGTTTGATGAAATTCTATAAAATTTAAATTGATGTGCCTTTTTAAAAAATGATCTGTGTTAATTTTTTATATTTGATGCGCATAGAAAAACTAAACTTTTGAACAACTATAGAGGTATAACTAAGGAGGAAATAAAACAACTTATCCAGCAAGGATGTCAATCTGATGATTGGGATAAGCTTTACATAAAACCTACCACAGATTTACTAAAAATTGAATCTGTTACTTTTTCTGGAGAAAATTATATTGGACATATAGAGGGAACTAGAACGTTTTATGGAGGTATAATAAAACAAAATAGTATAAAAAATGTTCATTTACACAACTGTAAAATAGGGGATAATGCCTTTATTAACAATGTTAAAAGCTATATAGCCAATTATAACATTGGAGACAATGTAATGATTGACAATGTTGATATTATTGCAGTAGATGGTGAGTGTAGTTTTGGAAATGGTGTTACGGTTGATGTGATTAATGAAGGAGGTGGTAGAGATATTTTAATATTTAATCAACTTTCTGCTCAAATAGCATATTTATTAGCTTTATACAGACACAAAACAGTTCTGATTGACGAACTAAAGAGAATGATAGAGGAATATACTTTATCAGTAACTTCTAGCGTAGGACATATTGGTGATGATGTTAAGATTTTAAATGCAAACACCATTAAGGGAGTTTGTATTGGTGATGGGGCTTATATTAACTCAGCATCTAAATTAATTAACGGAAGTATAAATTCTACCAAAGAATCGCAAGTATATATAGGAACAGATGTAATGGCAACCAATTTTATCATTTCAAGTGATTCAAAAGTTGATAACTCTTCTATTTTAACCAATTGTTTTATAGGTCAAGGTTGTTTAATTGATAAACATTATTCTATTGAACATTCCATCTTTTTTGCCAATAGCCAAGGGTTTAATGGAGAAGCTTGTTCAATATTTGCTGGGCCATATACAGTTACACATCATAAATCTACCTTGTTAATAGCAGGATTATTTTCGTTTATGAATGCAGGTAGTGGTTCTAACCAAAGTAATCACATGTATAAGTTAGGGCCAATACATCAAGGAATTATGGAGCGTGGTGCCAAAACTACAAGTGATTCTTATGTATTGTGGCCATCTAAAATAGGACCATTTACTTTGGTTATGGGAAGACACTATCAACACGTAGATTCTTCTGATTTCCCATTTTCATATTTGATTGAAGGAAATAACAAATCGTATTTAATTCCAGGAGCCAATTTAAAAAGTGTTGGAACTGTTAGAGATGCACAAAAATGGCCTAAACGTGATAATAGATCAAAAAACAATAGGTTAGATATTATCAACTTTAACTTATTAAGTCCTTATACTATTCACAAAGTATCAAAAGGATTAAGACATTTATATGATATTTTAGATTTGTCTGGAGATAAATTAGATGAGTATAACTACAAAGATATGGTGGTTAAAAAATCTAGTTTACACAATGGTATTAAAATGTATAACATTGTTATTAATAAGTTTTTGGGGAACTCTATAATTAGTAGAGTAGAGAACAAAAATATTAATACTGTTCAAGAGTTAAGAGAAGTGTTAAAACCAACATCAACAATAGGGCAAGGTAAATGGATTGATGTTTGTGGTTTGTTATGTCCTATTTCTGCTTTAAATCTTTTTGTAGATAAGGTAGAAAAGTTAGAGGTAAAAACAGTTGAAGATGCTATTAATGAGCTAAATGAAATCAATAATCATTATTATGAATATGAATGGAATTGGGCAGTAGAATTAATAGAGAGTTTTTATAAAATTAAAATTGAGGAAATTACCACAGAAAACTTTATTAATATTGTAAGTAATTGGAAAAAAGCGGTAGTAGACTTAGATAAAATGTTATATAAAGATGCTAGTAAAGAATTTGATTTACATTCTTATGTAGGGTTTGGTGCCGATGGTGAAGAAAAAGAAAAATTAGCAGATTTTAAAAATGTAAGAGGTGCTTTTGAAAGTAACTCAACAGTGTTAGAGATATTAAGTCATATAGACAGAAAAGAAAAATTAGGAGATAAAATAATTGCTCAAATTAAAGAGATTAAAGGATAAATTATGTGCGGAATTGTTGGATATATTGGAAAAAAGAAGGCTTCTGATATTTTAATTGATGGTTTAAAAAAATTAGAATATAGAGGTTACGATAGTGCAGGAATTGCTGTTTTAGATAACGATCAAGATATCTTGGTTTATAAACAGCCTGGGAAAGTAGTTAATCTTGAAGAGAGTGTTGATGAAAAGGTAGAAGGAAAAACAATAGGAATTGCACATACTCGTTGGGCTACACATGGAGAGCCTACAGTGGAAAATGCACATCCTCATAAATCTAATAATCAAGAAATAGTATTGGTTCATAACGGAATTATAGAGAACTATAAATTCTTAAAAGATGAATTAATTGATCATGGTTTTACTTTTTTAGGACAAACAGATACAGAAGTTTTGGTAAATTATATCCAATACATTCAAGACAAACATCAATTAAATATTGATGATGCTGTTAAAAAAGCTTTGCAAAATGTAAATGGAGCTTATGCCTTAGCCATTATAGATAAAAAAGAACCAAACAAAATGGTGGTAACCCGTAAAGGGAGTCCGTTAGCAATTGGTTTAACAGAAACAAACGATGAGTTTTACGTAGCTTCTGATGCTATTCCTATTATAGAACATACACAATCTTTAGTGTATTTAAATGATAATGAAGTAGTGGTGTTAGAAAGAGGGCAGAAGATGAAAATTACTGACCTTTATGGAGTAGAGAAATCATACAAGGTTAAAACTTTAGATTTAAACTTAGACAAGGTAAGTAAAGGAGATTATGAGCATTATATGCTTAAAGAAAT
Source organism: Wenyingzhuangia fucanilytica (assembly GCF_001697185.1). Classification (GTDB taxonomy): domain Bacteria; phylum Bacteroidota; class Bacteroidia; order Flavobacteriales; family Flavobacteriaceae; genus Wenyingzhuangia; species Wenyingzhuangia fucanilytica. The sequence continues at coordinate 1,298,495 of NZ_CP014224.1, forward strand.
TTTTGAACAACCTTCAACTATTAAAAACACTTTATTTAGCCATTTAAACTTAGAAAATTCTAATATTCATTTTGAGAATTTAGATGAGTTAAAAGAAAAACTAGTAAAAGCTAGTAGAATTATTATTGTTTCTTGTGGTACTTCTTGGCATGCAGGAATTGTTGGAGAATATATTATAGAAGAATTGGCTAGAATTCCAGTTGAAGTGGAATATGCTTCGGAATTTAGATATAGAAATCCTATTATTACCAAAGATGACATTGTAATGGCTATTTCTCAGTCAGGAGAAACAGCAGATACATTAGCAGCTTTACGTTATTCTAAAGCACAAGGAGCAACTACATTTAGTATTTGTAATGTATTTAATTCTTCTATGGCTAGAGAGTGTGACTTTACCGCTTATACTTATGCTGGTGCAGAGATAGGAGTAGCGTCTACCAAGGCTTTTACAGCTCAAGTAGCAGTAGTTTCTTTATTAGCGATTCAATTAGGATTAGAAAGAAATGAAATAACTCAAGAGAGAGCAAATAGTTTGGTAGAAGAAATTAAAACACTTCCTTCTGTAGTAAATCATATTTTTAATACAGATGAACATATTAAAAGTGTTGCAAAAAATTATACACAAACTACTAGTTTCTTGTTTTTAGGTAGAGGAATCAATTTCCCTATTGCTTTAGAAGGAGCTTTAAAATTAAAAGAGATTTCTTATATACATGCAGAAGGATATCCAGCAGCAGAAATGAAACATGGACCTATTGCAATGATTGAAGAATCTTTACCAACGGTAATTATAGCAACCAATAATGAATATTACGATAAATTAGTTTCTAACGCTCAAGAAGTAAAAGCTCGTAAAGGGCCAATTATTGCTGTGGTAAATGAAGATGATAGTGAAATGATTCACACGGCAGATTTTGTATTTAAAGTACCTAGAGTATCTGATATGTTACAGCCAATTGTAGCAGTGATTCCTTTACAATTATTCTCTTATCATGTAGCAGTTTTAAAAGGATGTAATGTAGATCAACCAAGAAACTTAGCAAAATCAGTAACGGTTGAATAAGGTTGTTAATTTAAAATAATAAAAAAGGCTATCTAAATTTTAGATAGCCTTTTTGTTATAGAATTATTAAGTGTGTTTTAATAATTATTAGCTGGTTTTACTTTGTTTAAGCTGTTTTGAACAGAACCACTTCTTAAAGATGAAGCAACATTTTCAAGATAAATAATTCTTGTTTCATTATCAGTATAGTTACTAGTATCATAGCAGTATAATCCCATTTTAACACCAGCAACAGAGGTTTCGGCCTCGTCGTTGCTATCAAAACTTCCAAAACCTAAATTGATATTGGTTTCATTAATTAAGGTAGTGTCATCCATTAATACGGTAATTCTTCCGTTGTTGTTTCCTGATAATACACATCTTATTTGAAAAGCTAATTCTACATCAGTATCAATATTATCAAGAATTTTTACTTCTGTTGCAGCTACACATGCGCTTCGATAATCTAAGTAAAGATCGTTGTTTTTTAAAACCAAATGTGCTGTCCAGTTACTACATCCTGCAGAATTCCAATTGTATAATTGCCAAATAATAGTGTTTTTGTTTAGTAAATTATTGCTTTGACCAGATGGAATAAATAGATAAAACCCACTATATATTTCCTTGTTATCATTTACTCCAAGTTTAATTTCATGTCCACGTTCTCTACGTGTTCCATCATACTCAGATTCTTTCCAGGTAAGTTTAAGTCTTTTACCTCCCACAAAATCATTTTGGAAACTCATTCCTTCATTATATATATCTGAACCTGTAAAGCCTTGGTCTTCTGTAAATGGACCTAGGCTATTATCATCAAAATCGTGAACCTTATACGCTGTTGTGTTTGTGGTTTTAGAAGAAGATTGTAAGTCTGATATTTCTGAGGGATTTATAATTTCTTCCTCACTTGAGCCTGTAACACTTTCATTACTACAGCTTAAACTAAATAGTAAGATTGTTGAAAAAACAGTTCCTTTTAAAAGTTTTTTCGTACTAAAGTTTGAATTTTTCATATGCAATTAATTATTAAAATGTTTAGGGAGCAATTTTAATGATTAATTTATGATTGATGTATAACTATTGTTGTTATATGTATAAATTAAAACCCGTTTTAATGAATATTTGACAGCAAAAAGCTTTTAAAGATGAATTATTGTTAGTTTTAGAGTCTATTTAGTGTTACTTTGTTTATGGAGTCTATGATGTTTTTCACATCTTCTAAATAATCAAACCAAAGCGTATTTTCATCTTTTTTAAACCAAGTAAGTTGTCTTTTGGCAAAACGTCTTGAGTTTTTTTTGATTTCAGAAATGGCAAAATCAAAATCAATAGTTCCATCTAAATATTGAAAAATCTCTCTGTAACCAACCGTTTGTAAGGCGTTTAAATGTTTTTGGCTATATAATGATTCTACTTCTTTTAAAAGTCCTTTTTGTAGCATTATATCAACCCTGCGGTTAATTCGGTCGTAAATAATTTCTCTCTCTGCTTTTAATCCAACTTTAATAGGGGTAAAGTTTCTAGGCGTTTTAGGTTTGTTTTTAAAAGAACTATAAGTTTGTCCGCTACCAATACAAACCTCTAAAGCACGAATAATTCGATGAGGGTTTTCAATCGCAATTTCATGATAAGTTTCAGGGTCTAATTCTTTTAATTGTTTTTGTAAACTTTCTAAACCCTCTGATGCTAATCTTTTATTTAATTGTTCTCTAACAGAAGGGTCTATAGTAGGGAAGTGGTCAAGCCCATTGATAACAGCATCTACATATAATCCACTACCACCAACCATAATAACAATGTTGTGTTTGGTAAAAAGGTCATGTAATTTTTCTAATGCTTCTCGTTCAAAATGACCAACGCTATATTCTTCTTGTATGCTTTTGTTCTGAATAAAATGATGAGGAGCAGCAGCCAATTCTTCAGGCTCAGGAACGGCAGTACCAATAGTCATTTCTTTAAAAAACTGTCTAGAATCGCAAGAAATTATTTCAGCATTAAAATGTTGTGCTAACTTAATACTCAAGGCTGTTTTTCCTATAGCTGTTGGACCTACAATGGTAATTAAATAATTCATTTACTTAAAGTCTTTCTCCACATTGATGACAAAAATTAGCATCGTCACCATGGTTATTTTCGTTACAATTGTTACAAACTTGTGTGTTTGTTTTATATTTTTTAACATCACTGTATTCAGAGGAAACAATACCAGTTGGCACGGCAATAATTCCGTATCCCATAATCATTACTAAGGTTGCAAAAAATTGTCCTAAAGCAGTTACAGGAGCAATATCTCCATAACCAACGGTTGTCATGGTAACCACAATCCAATAAATACTTCTTGGAATACTGGTAAAACCACTGTTGGCAGTTCCTTCTATTAAATACATAATAGTTCCAAGGACTATAGAAAGAACTACTACCGCAAAAACAAAAACACCAATTTTGGCTCTACTAGCTTTTATAGCTCTTATTAAATGATTACTTGCACCAATATATCTTGCAATTTTAAGAATGGTAAAAATTCTTAATAATCTTAACGATCTTAAAATTAATAAAGCTTCGGTTTTACCAATAAACAGTCCTAAATACTTAGGTAAAGTAGCTGCTAAATCTATCAATCCATATGCGCTAAAAATATATTTAAGAGGAGATTTAACAGTAAAAACTCTTAAAATATATTCAATGGTAAAAAGTATGGTGATGATCCATTCTATGATTTGAAAGTATGTTCCGTAAATAGCATTTAGAGACTCAACACTTTCTAACATCACTACCAAAACACTAATTAAAATTAGTATTAAAAGTATTACATCAAACAATTTTCCAGCAGGAGTATCTGCTTCGTAAATAATTTCATGTAACCTTTTTTTTAAGGTTTTGTGTTCTTTGTTATTCAAAACGAATGATTTTTTTGAATTTACCTGTATCTAAATACTTTTTAACTTGTTCTCTGTTATAAAGATTATCTTCTATAGGAGAGATAAGGTTTCTTACAATGTCTATATGTGTAATTTGATAGGCCAATTCTACATATCCATATCCTTTTAATTGTCCGTTTTCTAATAAGAAAATAGACTTTTCGGCAGTTCCTCTACCATTATCAATAAACAAAGCATTGTTTGAGTTAAAAACAGTAGTGGGAATATTTTTTTTGGAAACAGTATTAAATCTAGGTTTGTTTTTTTCTATGGCTTGGTAACTTTTAATGCTTGAAATTAATAAGCTACCGGTTTCTTCAAAAGTGATGTCGTAAATCTTTTTTTGTAAAGATTTTGAACGGTTTGATTTTCTCATCAATAATTGATTGACACCCGTTCTCATGTTTTTGTTTTTACCGATGTAAATCACATCACCTTGTTCATTATGAACATAAAAAACACCGGTTTTTCTTGGAGATTTATCCAATAATTTTTGAAAATGGCTGCTCAGCTTGCTCTTGGTTTTTCCTTCGGCTTTTAAGTTTGCTTTAATAATAGTTTTATCAACATCTTTATTTAGCAACATTTTAAAAAGTTTGATGGTTGCCAAGGCATCTCCATTTGCTCTATGTCTTTCGCTCATTGGAATTCCAAGACTTTTGCAAAGTTTTCCTAAACTGTATGATTCTTGATCTGGAATTAGCTTTCTACTTAGTTCCACAGTACAAAGAGTATCTTTTACAAAATTGTATCCTAAACGATTGAATTCATTTTTTAAAATTCTATAATCAAAACTAGAATTGTGAGCTACTATAACACAGTCTTCGGTAATTTCTATAATTTGTTTGGCTATTTCGTGAAACTTAGGAGCGTTACGCAACATTTTATTGTTAATACCTGTTAATTGTACCACAAAGGGTTGAATAGGAATTTCTGGATTGACCAAAGTAATAAATTTATCTACCACTTTTTTACCATCAAATTTATGAATGGCTATTTCAGTCATTCCTTCCTCATTATATTTTCCTCCAGTAGTTTCTATGTCTAGAATAGCGTACATTTAATCAATTAACGGTTAGTATTAAGCTCTGTGTTTTTTCACAAATATAACATATCCTAGTTGATTCATGTTAGGACTAGCACAACTATTTGAGATGCAGTACATATATGTTTTATAAATCATGGAGAACTTTTTGTTTTAGTACATTTGTATAGAACAAAACAAGATAATGTGAAGATTTTTAATACGATTGATGAATTGTTAGTTGAATTAAACTTAACTAGAAAAAGTATTTCTCCTTATTTCTATATTTTTAAGTTTGAAGAAATTGATTATGCCAGGCGAATTGAAAACTTTCCGCATTATAAAAGATTTTTTGAGATTTCTTTTTATGAAGAAAATAAGAATGAAATTCAAATAGGCCATACTACTTTACACGATTTAAACAATACAATTACTTTTACTTCACCCATGCAATCCTTGTCTATTAACCGAATAGAAAGGCCTGTTGGGTATGCTATTTTTTTTAATGCTAAATTTTTTACTCCAGAAAGACATCAATATAACATACAGCAAGATTTTCCTTTTTTTAAATTAAATACCACACCTATTTATAAAATTAGCAAAGAAGAAAAAAGGTTTATAAAAAAAACGCTGGAGGCAATATTTGTTGAAAGCGAAGAAAATAAACCGCAATGTAAAGAAATGATTCAGGCTTACCTTTTGATTTTATTAAACTACATCACTCGAATTTTAAAAGGGGATTCAGGAAACATTAAATTAAAACGTTACGAAGAAATAACATCAAAGTTTGAGGAACTAATTTTATTAGAGGATGAAAGTTATAAAAGTATAGTATCCTACGCAAAGTTATTAGGAATTACTCCTTTGTATTTGTCAGAATGTGTTAAAAAATCTACGGGTTTATCCGCTAAAAAAGTATTGACCAATTATCAAATTCTAAAAGCAAAATCATTATTGGTTCAAACCACCAAGTCTATTGACGAGATTGCGTATATGATGGGCTTTAAAGAAACTACTAATTTTATCAAATTTTTTAAAAAAGACCAAAACATTACTCCTTTGGCTTTTAGAAAACTACCATAAAAAGTATCATTTTAGTATACTTTTGTATTGCTGTGTTTTTGGTAAACACAATAACTTTGCTTGCTAAACAAAACTAGTTTAGTTATGAAAAGTTTTAGGTTAGATAAAAGTAAAAATGTTGGAGTAATTACTGTGTTAATTGCATCTCTTACAGCTTTGTCATCATTAGCAATAGATTCTTTTTTATCAGGAATGCCTTTAATGGCTCACTTTTTTGGAGTAGAAATTAATACCATAGAATTAATTATAACTATTTATTTTTTAGGTTTTGCTGTTGGTAATTTTTTTGGTGGTCCATTGTCTGATGCTTTTGGAAGAAAAAAAATAGCATTAGCAGGAATTGGAATTTATGGAGTATCTGCTTTATCTATTCCTTTTTGTGATACCATAGAAATGGTTTTATTATTGAGGTTTTTTCAAGCCTTTGGAGGAGGTTTTGCAACAGTTACTGCTAATTTATTTATAAAAGATTGGTACAAAGGAAAACAGGTGGCTAGGTTAATTACCATTACAGCAATGATTATGATGTTGGTTCCTTTGTTTGCTCCAGTTTTAGGAGGTTTTTTAATCAATCTACAAGGTTGGAAATTGGTGTTTTACTTTTTGTTTACAGTAGCTATTTTGTTATTTGCGATCTTTTATTTGCTTATTCCAGAGTCAAGAGAACAAAAAGAAATCACCAATAAAATTACTGCAAAGCAATTGGTAGCCAAATACAAAATATTATTATCAGATAAAAAAGCGGTAATCTTTTTATTTGCTTTGTGTTTTCCTGTATCTGGATTGTATGTGTTTATTACAAGTGCTTCCTTTATCTATTTAGAATATTTTAATGTAGAAGTGAGTGTTTTTCCTTTGATTTTTGCAATAAGTATTATTTTAAATGTATTGGCGTCATTTTCAAACACCTATTTATTAAGGGTGTACGATGCTAAAAAACTATTTCAATTAGGAATAACCATACAGTTAATTTCAGGTTTTTCGTTGTTTATAATCACCTTGTTAGATTTGGTTACTTTTTGGAATGTATTTATTTTAATTGCACTTTTTATTGGTAGTATTGGTTTTATTTTTGGAAATGGATCGGCAATTTTATTAGATATAAAACCAGAAGTAAGTGGTGCTGCAAACGCCGCTATTGGTATTACAAGGTTTGTGTTAGGTTTTTTAGCAGGAACTTCCGTAGCCATTTTTCATACCAATGATTTGCTTCCTATTGGAATAGGAATGTTTGTTTGTTCTTTATTAGGAAACATCATTTTTATTGTGTTTAAAGCCACCAATAACAAATCTTTGGTATTGGCTAGTTCGTGTAGTTAAATTTACTGAATCATCATATTTATAAAGCTTAGTTAAAAATGTTTAAAAACAGCGTTTTAACTAAGCTTTTCTTTTGATTGCTTGGTAGTAATACTGTAAATTTAATGACTTATTTATAAAACAACACCCTGAGTTTATGAAACAAGTTTTTAAATGGTCTGTATTAAGTCTGTTTTCCTTACAGATGTTTACTAGTACCGCACAAGAAGTAGTCCCTAATAACCAAAGTGATTTTAATCCTATTATGTACCGCCAAGGCACGCCATTTAGGTCTGCATTAGGACAACCAGGAGATCAGTATTGGCAAAACCAAGCAGATTATAATATTGAGGCTAATTTAGATCCTGTAAATAATACTATTACAGGTCATATCACCTTAACCTATCATAATAAAAGTCCATATGATTTAGATTATATATGGATGTATGTTGAGCAAAATCGTTTTACAGAAACTTCTAGAGGAACTTTAACAACTCCTATTATGGGGAATCGTTATTCTGGCGATGTTGATGGAGGTTGTGATATTTCTAATCTTCAAGCTAAATCAAACAAAAGGAGTAAAGCTTCATCAAAACACATTATTTCTGATACCAGAATGCAAATCATTTTTAATGATCCTATTCAAGCCAAAACAGGTGTTGCAACTGTAAGTATGGATTTTACTTATAAAATTCCTACATCTGGAATGGATAGAATGGGAAGGTTAGAAACAGAAAACGGAACAATTTATTCTTTAGCACAATGGTATCCTAGAGTTGCTGTTTTTGATGATGTAAAAGGATGGAATACAGAACCTTATTTAGGAGCAGGGGAGTTTTATGTAGACTATGGAAATTATGATTATAAAATAACGGTGCCTTATGATTATATTGTAGTAGGTTCTGGAGAATTGGTGAATGATAAAGAGGTATTAACGTCAACACAGATAAATCGTTTTGATAAAGCAGCAAAAAGTGATGACAGTGTTTATATTATTACACCTGATGAAGTAAACGATGTTGCCAAAACACGCCCTACACAAAAGGGAACACTTACTTGGCATTTTAAAATGGAAAATTCTCGTGATGTTGCTTTTGCTGCCTCAAAAGCTTTTGTTTGGGATGCCGCAAGAATCAATTTATCAAGCGGAAAAAAGAGTTTGGCTCAATCTGTATATCCTAAAGAAGTTTCAGGGACTGATGCTTGGGGACGTTCAACTGAATACACAAAAGCTTCTGTAGAGCATTATTCTAATCAATGGTTTGAGTATCCTTATCCAAATGCTGTAAATGTGGCGTCTAATGTTGGAGGAATGGAGTACCCGGGAGTGAGTTTCTGTAATTCTAAAAGCAAAGGAAGAGGCTTGTGGGGAGTAACAGATCATGAATTTGGTCACAATTGGTTTCCAATGATTGTTGGTTCTAACGAGCGTTTATACCCTTGGATGGATGAAGGGTTTAATACCTTTATCAATTACTACAGTGCAAAAGCTTTTAACAACGGAGAATATCCAAACGATTTAATTAAAGGTAGAAATAATTTAAGTTATTATAACTCTAAAAATAGAGAAGGGATTGATACTTATCCAGATATAGTAAATACTCGTAATTTGGGTAATACTGCTTATAGAAAACCTGGTGTGGGGTTAATTATGTTAAGAGAGTATATTTTAGGTGCAGAACGTTTTGATTATGCTTTTAAAGAGTACATTAAAAATTGGGTCTATAAGCATCCACAACCATCAGATTTTTTTAACGCGATGGAGAATGGTGCAGGAGAGAACTTAAATTGGTTTTGGAGAGGATGGTTTTATGGAACAGGAAATATTGATTTGGCAATTTCTTATGTTCAACCATACAAAGGAAATTATGTAATTGTTTTAGAAAACAGGGGAGATATTCCTATGCCTGTAAAATTAAAAGTTACTTATGATGATGATATTACTGAAGAAAAAAATATTCCCGTTGAAATTTGGCAAAGAGGAGATAGTTGGAATTATTTATTAAAAACCAATAAAAAGGTAAAATCAGTAGAAATAGATCCTAATAAAATTTTACCAGACATCAATAGTTCTAATGATGTTTGGCCAAGCGAGGTTTATGAAAATTAAGTAAAAGAAAAAGCTGTCTGAAAAGAATCAAAATACGTCATTCTGAATTTATTTCAGAATCACAACCTACTGAGTGATAGTAGTTATGAGAAACTGAAACAAGTTCAATTTGGCCAAATGTTCATTTTCAGACAGTTTTTTATTGATGATAATTTCTATTACCAAATATGGCACTTCCAACACGTACCATATTACTGCCTTGTTCAATTGCTAATTCATAATCACCACTCATTCCCATAGAAATGGTGTTAAATTGAGTATGATGAACTTTTAACTCATCATAAAAGGTTTTAAGAGTGGCAAATTCATTTTTAATTTGTTGTTCATCTTCTACAAAACTTGCCATTCCCATTAAACCAACTACTTTAATATTCTCCATGTTTTTGTAGTCATAGGAACTTAATATATTGTTGATTTCTTCTTTGGTTAAACCGAATTTAGAATCTTCTTGAGCAATTTTTAGTTGTAGTAAACAGTTAATAACTCTGTTGTGTTTTTTGGCTTGTTTGTTAATTTCTATTAAAGTTGTAAAACTATCTACACCATGAATTAAATCAACAAAAAGAGCCATGTATTTTACCTTGTTACTTTGCAAATGACCAATCATATGCCAAGAAATATCTTTGGGTAATTCATCGTACTTGGCAACCATTTCTTGAATCTTATTTTCGCCAAACACACGCTGACCAGCATCATACGCTTCTTGGATATCAGAAACGGGTTTGGTTTTAGAAACTGCTACTAAGGTAACTCCCTTTGGAATTGTATGTTTTATTGTAGATAGGTTTTGAAAAATGCTCATAAAGTATCTTTTTGTTTAAAATTAATCATATTTAATTCTCCTTTTTTTGAATTCCTATTGTAAAAAAATAATTGATTATCAGTTCTTTTTGCACTTTCAAAAAGATAGTCAGTTTTTGTAGAAGTTGATAGGTTTGAGAAATTTAAATCTCCGTTATTATTTATAATAGCTACAAAAGGTAACGTTTGATTATTGTCTATAGAACGATTATCATTTTTATTATAGATGAACTTTAAATAAGATTCTTTTTGATTAAATAAAATGAAGTTTTTATTATTTGAATAATATGATGTAAAAGAATTTGTTTGTTTAGAAAATTTTCTTCCTCCAATATAAATAGCTCTAGACCATAAGAGTTTATTGTCATTAGATATTTTTGCTGTAATTGCAAATGTATGTGTTTTTTTATATTGACTATTGATGCCGTAATAATATTCATTCATGTTTATAATGCAATTATCATCTTCGTCAAAAAAAACTTTATCGGTATAAATATTGTCATATTTATTTTCAAAATCTTTACTGTTTATAGAAGAACGAACATTTAATATATTGGCTTTTTTAGTGTTAAGCCTATCTAAATGAAACTCTTGAGAAAAAGGAAGTAAGTTAGTGTTTTTAAGGTTTAGGTTATTAACATCAATTTTAGCTTTTGCAAAACCTTCATATTTTTTTTGCTTTTCATCAGAAGCATACAAACCTGTTAAGTAAATATAATTTTTATGAAAATTAATATCTAATGCTCCCAGGTATTTATTATTAAAAAATGCACCAATATTTTTTCTCAAAGTATTGTTTTTATTAACTCTTATAATACTTTTGGTATATAATCTATAGTTTTTAAAATTAAAAAATTTAGTAGGTTCTAATTGTTCAGTTTCTAAAAACATAATGTCTCCATTAATGTCGTTTATTCGGAGTCTATAAAAATTTGGCCAACCAGATCCATGGTTAATGATTACATTTTTAGTGTATAATAAGTGATCTTTTTTACGTAAAATAAATCGATATACTTGACTATAAGTCTTTTCTTCAGAGGTTTTAAAATCACTTTCAATAAAATCAAAATTTTGTGATCCTGCTCTTATAGGAGCTTCGCATTTTTGAGTAAACAGAGTTAATTCATATTCTTTATTATTACTTATAATTATTTCAGTTTGAATTGGACTTGAGAACGACATTTTTTTAAAATCAAAAAAAAGATCGTTTGATTTAATTTCGTAATGAGGCTTTATTTTAAAGTCTAATTTATTTATGGATGATACATAAGCCATTAAACTTACTTTATCTATTACTTTTTTTTGATTTTCTGTTTTAAGGGATTTTCTTAAACTATTTTCAAATAAAAAAATACTATCATTTTTAACTATTAGTTCAGAGATATATTTTTTGGTTTTTAAATTTTTGGTGTTTATTAATTTTAAATCATTATTAAATACTTCAATTGTATATTTTTTAGTTGAAGAGTATGGGTTATTTAAATTTAAATATTTAACTATTACAGTAAAATCATCGTTACTGTCAACTAAATCTAGTTCTAAATGTTTTTTCTTATAATCTAATAAAGATGACTTTTTTATTTGATTTGTTATGCTCTCTTGAGCTTGAACAAACATATTTATTAGAAGAATAGTTAAAAGGATATATTTTTTCATAGTTTTTTTGGTAAAAATAAAAAATCCCCATGAACATTGTCCATGGGGATTGATTTATATAGTTAAATAAATTACTTCAAAATAGAAATAATTTGATCTGCTAATTCAGTTCCAATACGGTCTTGAGCTTCTAAAGTAGCTGCACCAATATGTGGAGTTAATGAAACGTTAGGGTTCATTAATACTTTCATAGATGGAGTTGGTTCGTTTTCAAAAACATCTAAACCTGCTTTTGCAATTTCACCATTCTCTAAAGCTTCAATCAATGCAACTTCATCAATAACACCACCACGAGCAGCGTTAATTAAGATAGAAGAATTTTTCATGATTTTAAACTCAGGAGCTCCAATTACATATTCTTTTTGAGCAGGAACGTGTAAGGTAATAAAGTCTGCATTCTTTAATACTTCTTCTTTAGAAACAGTGTTTACAGTAAAAGTAAGTTTTTGTCCATCAAAGAATTCTAAATCTAAATCTACTTTGTCAAAGAAAGGATCAAAAGCAATAACTTTCATACCTAATCCTAAAGCGATTTTAGCTGTAGCTTGACCAATACGTCCAAAACCAATAACCCCTAAAGTTTGTCCTTTTAATTCAACACCTTTAGCGTATGATTTCTTTAAAGCACCAAATTTAGTATCTCCTTCTAATGGCATGTTACGGTTAGCATCTTGTAAGAAACGTACCAAACCAAATAAGTGAGCAAATACTAATTCTCCTACAGAGTGAGAAGAAGCTGCTGGAGTATTGATTACGTGTAATCCTTTGTCTTTAGCATATTGTACATCAATGTTATCCATTCCTACACCACCACGTCCGATGATTTTTAAAGATGGACAAGCATCAATTAACTCTTGTCTTACAGTTGTTGCAGATCTTACTAAGATAACATCAACGTTGTTTTCGTTAATGTAGTTTTCTAATTGATCTTGAGCAACTGTGTTTAAAATTACTTCAAATCCTGCTTTTTCTAAGGCATCAACACCTGATTGTGCTAAACCGTCGTTTGCTAAAACTTTCATTTTATTATTGTTTGTGCTTAATTAAATTAAGCGTTAAAATTTTTTCATTACATCGATTAATGCCTGAACGCTTTCTATAGGCATTGCATTGTAAATAGAAGCTCTAAATCCTCCTACAGAACGGTGTCCTTTTACATTGCTAATTCCAGCTTCGTTACATGCTGCTAAGAATTCTGCATCTTTAGAAGCATCTTTTAATAAGAATACTACGTTCATTAAAGATCTGTCTTCTTTAGCTACATTGTTTATAAAAGATGGGTTGTTGTCTATCTCGTTATAAAGTAAAGCTGCTTTTTCTTCGTTCTTTTTAGCAATAGCTTCTAAACCACCTTGAGCTTTCATGTATTCTAAGTTTAACATAGAAACATAAATTGCAAATACAGGAGGTGTATTAAACATACTTTCTCCTTTAATGTGAATTTGGTAATCTAACATAGAAGGAATAGTTCTTCCTGTGTTACCTAAAATATCTTTTTTGATGATTACAAGAGTAGCTCCAGCAGGACCTAAGTTCTTTTGAGCTCCAGCGTATATAATTCCGAATTTAGAAACATCTACTGGCTTAGAGAAAATGTCAGAAGACATATCAGCAACTAATACTGCATCTGTTTCTGGAGTTTCTTTAAACTGAGTTCCAAAAATGGTGTTGTTACTTGTATAGTGTACATAATCTACATCGCTAGGAATGTTAAATCCTTTAGGAATGTAGTTATGGTTAGTATCTGCAGAAGAAGCAACTTCAATTACTTCACCAAAATTTTTGGCTTCTTTTAAGGCCTTGTTACTCCAAGCTCCTGTATTGATGTATGCAGCTTTTCCTCCATCAACTTTCATTAAGTTAATAGCGGTCATTAAGAATTGAGTAGAAGCACCACCTTGTAAAAATAAAACCTCGTGAGTAGCGGGTACATTCAAAATTTCTTTTACCAATGCAACGGCTTTGTCATATACTGCAACAAACTCTTTGCTACGGTGTGATATTTCAATTAATGATAAACCTGTATTGTCAAAATCTAAGATAGCTTGACTAGCTTTCTGAAATACTTCTTGAGGGAGAATTGAAGGACCTGCGCTAAAATTATGTTTCTTCATTATATATTTAATTTTTGGAAAGCACAAATTTATAAAATCTACTCGCTTTACCTTTACGTTTAACTATTTATTTTTAACGTTTTTTTATAATGTTATTAAAAATTTAACAGTATCAACGTTATCAGCATAATTCCACAATTTTGGCACCTGTGTTTGCCCAAATTTTACACTATCTTTAATATTTAACTCAGAAGTGATACATTGAATTTTATCTGATTCCTCTTTTAATTTGGTTTTAAGACTGTCTAAATCATGATAATATTCATAGAATAAACTAGCGATAGGAGAGGCGTAGCTCTGATCTTCTTTTAACATTAAAAAACCATTCTCTTTAATATCAAATAAACTCATTAAATAAACCGCTTTGTTGTAGTCGTAATTATTAGCGTATTTGGTATACTTAACAATATCTCTATGTTTATAAACTGCTTTAAAAAGTTTGTCAAAATCGTAGTTTTTAGGGACAAATATTTTAGAAACATTTCTGCATCCTAAACCGTAGTATCTAAAAATATCATCACTTAAAGCTTCTAGTTGCTCATGTGTTTCATTTCCATCTAAAACCGCTACTGAATTTCTACTTTTTCTAATAATATGTGGATGTTTTCCAAAATAATAATCAAAATAACGAGCGGTATTATTGCTTCCTGTAGCAATTACAGCGTCATAATTTTGAAGTTTTTCTTCGGTAAATGTAAAAGTTCCTTTAAAACTTGGTTCTACATGTTCTAAATACTTTGCAATAAGTGGTATAAAATATTTATCGTTTGAAGACAACTTAGCCAATACTTTGTTTCCACAAATAGCGACACATAAAAAGTCATGAAAACCTACCAAAGGAATGTTTCCTGCCATAATAACAGCAATGGTTTTGTCTGTATGATCTGGAATACTATAGTCTTGTAGCCATTGATCAATATTTTTAGGGCTTAGTGTTTTGGCCCAACTTTCCATAGCAAATAACACATTGTTTTGAGTAAACCAACTGTTGTATTCTTCTGCTCTTTTTATTTGCATGCTAAAAGCATCAAAAAATAAATCATTAAAAGGAACATCTTCTTTTTTAACAATTCCAGATGTTGTAAATTGCGAAAGGAAATGTCCTAAGGTAATAAATGCTTGTTTTCTCTTATCTAAACTCATTATAAGTTAGTTTGTGGGTTTTGAATGAATACAAAATGTATTATTTTTGTGGCACAAATTTAAAGAAAAAAGAACGATGGCAATTATAATAACAGACGAATGTATTAACTGTGGAGCTTGTGAACCAGAGTGTCCTAATAATGCAATATATGAAGGTGCTGAAGAATGGAAGTATTCTGAAGGTACTTCTTTAGAAGGAGATTTTGTTTTACCTAACGGAAATAATGGGAATGCTGATGAAGAGCAAGAGCCTATTTCTGATGAAGTTTATTACATTGTACCTGATAAATGTACAGAATGTAAAGGATTCCACGATGAGCCACAATGTGCAGCTGTTTGTCCAGTAGACTGTTGTGTACCTGATGAAGATGTGGTAGAGACTGAAGAAGAATTGTTAGCTAAGCAAGCATTTTTACATAAAGACTAAGTTTTTAAAACATATAATGTAAAACGCCAATCATAATTTATGATTGGCGTTTTTTTTAACATTTAGAGTGTAGTTTAAAATAATCCTAGTTTTACACTTGGGGTATTTACACGTACATTGGTATTAATACTTCTGCTTCTAGGGGATCTTTCGTAGTAATAATCGTTATATCTATAGTAGTAAAAAGATGCATGACTGTAATAATGATCACTATGATGACAATGGTGATTACATTCATTATAATGTTCCGCATAAGCATCTTTCTTTCCTTGCATATAGGCTTTGTATGCTTTTTTATCTTTCTTTTTTAGATTTTTTTCATACGCTTTTTGATCTTTCCAAAACTGTTTTTCTTCTTCTTTGGTTTTGGCGCTAAATTCTTGCTCGTATTTAGCATCTTCTTTTGCTCTTTTTTGATAATAAGATTCTTTATCTAAACTAGATTTGTTTTCGTTTTCTGTGTTTTGAGCTTGTAAGGTCGATGCTAAACTTATGGTAATAATTAATAATGTTCTTTTTAAAAGTTTCATAATGGTATGTTTTTAAAGTGAATACTTCTGTTTCTATATTTAAGACACTTCAATTATTTTTTACCCTATGATTTTTCACATTATTTTCCTCCATTGGCTTGTAAATCGGCGATGCATTGAGCATCTAGCGTAGGAGCTGAATTACTACCAAATAAATTAGATATTCCATCACCTGTTTCTGCAGACCAATACATTAAACAACTCTCCACGTTACAATGTTTAGCATGTTCTGTGTCTTCATGTTGGCTTTGTAAGCTTGCCCCTAAATTGGTTAAACCTAATATATGACCAAATTCATGAGTAATAACTGTGGTTTCTAAAACATCTCTACTCGGTTCAAAAGCACTATTGCTTAAGTTTTGAATGTTTTTTTGAAATATAACAAAGGAAGTATTTCGGTAAGCTGTTCCTAATACAGTACCTGTATCGGTGTTTTTATCAGATTCTCCATCTGTAAAATATGCCCATACAGCAATTTCTTTTTCTGTATTGTAATGGGTTCTGTTGTTTTCTTCAATAGTAATGATGTCATTAATAGTATAGCGATTTTTTCCAGGACTTGGAATCATTTTTTCTTCAACTATAATTCCTTCTGGTTTATAGGTGCGCTTTTCTAAAAATGATACAAAATTGTTGATCGCATTTTGTGTAGGTTTATACCCATCAACATAAACTAATTCTACAATCATCTTTTTGTACTTGTCATCCGAAAGTAAATCATTAGAAGAGCTCCCAGTTGATTTTTGATTTAAAGTACGATTGATTCCATTGCTAACCTCTGATTCATTTTCTTTAGTACAAGAAAATAGGAGTGAAATCAATAAAAAGGAAATGAGGTAAAAAGTTTTCATCAGGTATCTTTTATAGTTTATAAAAACAGCCACTTAAAAAGCAGCTGTTTTATATGTACGTAACCTTTATTAATTAGGTTTTAAATTTGATTTAATACCAATGCGGTTGAAGTGTTGGTAGTACTTTGTAAAGTTATACTACTGCTAGAGTAGTTGGTTACTGTCCAAGTATCATTTAACAATTCAAAATTAGCTTCGCTAGAAAATTCTAAAGTTAAAAATACTTCCATTTCAGAAGTTACAGAAAATGTACCTTCTGCTTTTTCAGCCAATGCATTAGCGGTGTTTGTAGCAGAACAAGTTAAATCGTTTGCAAAGTCAATAGTATAATTTGCATAAGTGTTAGCGGTATCTACTCCTCCGTTTATATATGATTGTACTCTAAAAGTACCTTCTACTAAAATATTTTCTAAAGTTTCTGCATCTTCTTGAGCATCATCCATAGTATCTTCATCACCTAAACAATCAGAAATGTGAGATTTAAATTCAGCATCGCTAGAAATGTTTACTTCAGTATCATTACTTAATGTTGCTGAGATTGGATATTTGATAGAGAATTTTTCATCTTCATTAAAATTACTCATATAAGTATATAGCTCTTGATTAGACTCTATAACTGTAGTGCTAGTTTGTTCTAAGCTAATATTATAAGTTAAAATACTTATTGGGTAATTCATTTTTAAACAATTAATGGCATTTTCTTTTTCTGCCTCCGCCTCTTCACAAGTGTCTTTAATAGCATTGTATTCAGCTTGATTTTCTACTTGTACTTCTGTGTAGTTACTTAGTTTTACACTAATAGGGAACTGAAAAGTAATGGTATCTTCGTCATTAATCACTTCGCCTAAAATATTTAATACTAATTGATAATCGTTTTTGTTAGTTAATATTATTTTTTGATTGTTTACCCAAACAGTTACAGGAAATAAAACAGAAGAGCAAGAAGTTCCATCTAAAAAGTCATCAAAACTACCATCGTACATTGCAGTACGTTGTAAGTTTTTTGCTGTTTCTGAATTTACTGAGTTTGTATTTGGGTTTTGTCCGTTTTCCTCATCAATTTCTTTTTGACAAGAAATAAATCCTAAGAAGGAAACAAACATAAGAGCTGTAATTAATTTTAAAGTTTTCATTGATACTTATTTTTAGGTTAAACATAAAAGCGATTTTTTCGCCTTTCTGTATTTAAGACTCTTAAGCTTAAATTTACCCTATAGTTTTTTTAATTTTTTTAAATTAAAAAGTTAAATACTTAAAATACTGTTGTTTATAAGTATGTTTATAATTCCTACTTTTGTACAAATCTACATTATAAAGAGAATTTATGAATAAACCCAAGCATAAACTTTGCGAAGAATCTTATTTTAATAGCTTTTATATAAAACATATTCAGGCCGCTAGTAATTTTGCTTTTTATAAATCTGGAAATCATGCTGCCTCTTTAGACTTGGTACAAGATGCTTTTGCTAAAATATGGGAAAATTGTGCTAAGATTGATTTTGAAAAAGCAAAGACCTATTTGTTTACAACGGTAAATAATTTATTCTTAAATACGATTAGACATCAAAAAGTTGTGATGTCTTATGCAAAGGAATCTCCCTATATAGACAAAACGAATTTAAATCCAGAATATATTTTGGAAGAAGAGGAGTTTAAACAAAAATTATTGAACACCATTGCTGATTTAAGCGAAGAACAAAGAGAAGTTTTTTTGTTAAATAGAATAGAGGGAAAAAAATATAGAGAAATAGCAGAGCTGTTAGGAATATCTCAAAAAACGGTAGAGAAAAGAATGTCTTTAGCCTTAAAATTTCTACGCAGTAAAATGAATAAAGTAAATATTTAGACATTAGTATAGGGTAATATATAAAATAGGTGTCTTAATTATAGAATGCATTGAAAATGAATAAAGAAAACGACATATTAAAATGGTTTGATGGTGAGATTTCTACAGAAATGATACAGCAAAAGTATCCTGATGAAGATTTTTCAACTCTTAAAAAAGCAAGTTTCTATACAAAGCAAATAGAAGTGCCTAAAGTAGATGCAGAAAAAGCTTTGGAGGAATTTAAAACTAGAACTTTTCATAAAAAAGAAGTTAAAGTGGTTTCGTTTAACGCACAGTTCTTCTTAAAAATAGCGGCTATTTTAGTAGTCTTGTTTGGTGCATCGTATTTTTTCTTTTTTAACAATACGGCATCTTATAATACAACAATAGCCCAAACAGAAACGTTCTTTTTGCCAGATAACTCAGAGGTAGTGTTAAATGCGCAATCTGAATTAAATTACAATAAAAAAGAATGGCAAAATAACAGAACACTTGAGCTTGATGGAGAAGCCTTTTTTAAAGTCACCAAAGGAAATACATTTACAGTGTTTACTGATGCGGGAAGCATTCAGGTTTTGGGAACACAATTTAATGTTAAAGAACGTGAACGTTATTTTGAGGTGCAATGTTACGAAGGTTCTGTAAGTGTAACTTATCAGGATAAAAAAACAATTTTATCTCCTGGTAAATCTTTTAGAGTGATAGATGGAAAAGTAATAGATACAAAAGATTTTAATGCCGAAAATCCTTCGTGGTTGGCTAAAGAAACTACTTTTGATCACGTTCCTTTATGGCAAGTAATAAACGAATTAGAAATACAATACAACATAAAAATAGAAGCTAAAAACGTGGATGTAACTAAAATATTCTCAGGAAGTTTTACACATACTAACCAAAATATAGCTTTACAATCGGTAACCATACCGCTTAAATTAAGTTATAAAATACAAGGAAATAAAGTTGAGTTTTATAACTATGAAACAAAGTAAACTATTTTTAATTCTATGTATTACTTATGGTTGTTTTTCTTTTGCAATTTCAATGCAAGAAAGAATACAGCTCATCTATCTACTCCCTAATTTAGAGGCTAAGTTTGATGTTAAGTTTTCTTATGCTGTAGAAGATGTAGATGGGGTTTGGGTTACACAACCAAATAAAAATTTTACTTTAAACCAAGTCATAGATTTTTTAAATAAGACTACCGTATTAAACTTTAAGTTTTTAACAGATCGTTATATTACGGTATCTACTTTGCAAAAAAAGGTAAGCATTTGTGGGGTTTTAACAAATCAAAATAAAGCACCTTTGTTGGGTGCTACCCTAATGCTTTCTAGGGCTAATAAGGGAGTGGTAACCAATGTAAATGGGGAGTTTTTAATAGAAAACGTTGATATAAATGAAGATGTAAACATTTCTTATATAGGATATCAAACCTTAAGTTTAAAAGCAAAAGATTTAAGAAGTTGTCAAGAAATTGTGTTGATAGAGCAGGCAGAAATGTTAAATCCAATACTAATTTCTAAATTTTTAACCACCGGTTTGCAAAAACGAGTTGATGGTAGTACTGTTTTAAATACAGAAAAATTTGGGATATTACCAGGTCTTACAGAACCTGATATTTTACAATCTATTCAAGCCTTACCAGGGGTAGAAAGTGTTAATGAAAGTATTGCCAATATCAATGTAAGAGGTGGTAGTAACGATCAAAATTTAATTCTTTGGGATGGTATTAAAATGTATCATGCAGGACATTTTTTTGGATTGATTTCTGCTTATAACCCTAATTTAACCCAAAGTGTTGTGGTAACTAAAAACGGAACTTCTAGCGAGTTTAGTGATGGGGTTTCTAGTATCATTAACATGTTTACAAAAAATGAAATTGGCAAAGAAATTAATGGGGGATTGGGAGTAAACCTGTTAAATACAGATGTTTTTTTAGAAATTCCCATCAACAAAAAATTGGCTGTCCACGTTTCTGGAAGAAGATCTTTTACTGATGTGTTTACCTCACCAACTTATGATACTTATTTTAAAAGAAGTTTTCAAAATAGCGAATTAACCAGTTCTGATAATATTAGTGAAAGTAATAAATCTTCAGACTTTTACTTTTATGATTATACTGCCAAACTGTTGTATGATGTTAATCAAAACCATAAAATACGAGCTAATATTATTGGAATTTATAATCACCTTGATTATACAGAAAGTGATACCAACACGCAGAATGAAACGATTTCTAGAACCAATAATTTACAACAACAAAATTTGGGAGCAGGGTTTCAGTGGAATGCCATTTGGACAAATAAATTCAAAACGGATATTGTTGCTTTTTATTCTAAATACAATATTGATGCAATAGATTATAAAATTGAATCTGATCAAAAATTAACCCAAGCCAATGAGGTGATTGAAACAGGTTTAAAGTTGAAAACAACATATAAAATTCATAAAAATGTTTCACTTTTAAATGGATATCAATTTAGCGAAACAGGAATTTTAAATCAAACTACAGTAAATGTTCCCTCTTATTCTAAAACTAAAAAAGATGTTTTACTAAACCACGCATTGTTTAGTGAAATTGAATTTAACAATGGAAGTACCTATGCTAGACTTGGATTTAGAGCAAATTACTTTCAGAAGTTTAACAAGTTTATTTTAGAACCTAGATTTAATTTTAGACAAACATTAAACAAGCAATTTGCTGTAAAAATTCAAGGAGAGTTTAAAAATCAATCTGCTACTCAGGTAATCGACTTTCAAGACAATTTTTTAGGGGTAGAAAAAAGACGTTGGATTTTAGCCAACAATCAAAATATTCCAATTTCTAAAAGTAAACAAGGTTCTTTGGGTGTAGAGTTTCATCAACATAATTGGGTGTTAAGCACCGATGGTTTTTACAAGTTTGTTAATGGTATTACAGCTTCTAATCAAGGGTTTTACAATAGTTTTCAAAACCTAAGAGCTACAGGGAATTATCAGGTAAAAGGAATTGAGTTTTTAGCCAATAAAACAAGTAATAAATACAGTACTTGGTTTAGTTATACTTATAGTGTAAATCAATATGAATTTAAAAGTTTTACTCCTTCTGTTTTTCCTAATAATGTAGATATAAAACATTCTGTTTCTTTGGCTTTTAATTATAATTTATTAGAAAATTTAGAAATGTCTTTAGGTGGGGTTTTAAGATCGGGGCAACCGTATACAAAACCTATTGAGGGCAAAGAAACTATTCAGAATGGAAATAATACTGTTGTAAATTACGATGTGCCTAATGATGAAAATTTGCCAAATTTCATGAGGCTAGATGCTTCTATAAAATATCATTTTACTTGGTTTAATACCATTAAAAATTCTTTAACGTTAGGAGTGATAAATCTAACTAACAGAGAAAATATCATCAATAGATATTATGAAGTAGATACTAATAATACCGATAAAACCATTGAGGTAAATCAAAAATCTTTAGGGTTTATGCCTAATATTAGTTTTAGGATTAAATTTTAATTCATCATCATTAATACTAAGAAAAATGATATACTCAGCAATATTTTTATCAAAGTGATGATTGTTTTTCTTCTTCTTAAATTAAGACTAAAAATAGGGTTTTCATCATCTTTTTGAATAAAAAATAAACCAGCAAAAGACAAAAATAGTAGCAACATAATAATTAAATTATAGCTGCAAATAACCATTACATAGGTGTAGTGATTCTGCATATATCTATTTTCGATTATATGATAAATAGAATATATTCTTATTTATATGATAAAAAGCATATATTTGTATTTATATGATAAAAAGCATATAATATGATGGAGGCAGTAATTACAGCAGATATTATCAATTCAAGAGAAGTTTCTCCAGAGGTTTGGTTAACAACGTTAACAAAAACTTTGCAAAATATAGGG
Source organism: Wenyingzhuangia fucanilytica (assembly GCF_001697185.1). Taxonomy (GTDB): domain Bacteria; phylum Bacteroidota; class Bacteroidia; order Flavobacteriales; family Flavobacteriaceae; genus Wenyingzhuangia; species Wenyingzhuangia fucanilytica. The sequence goes on from NZ_CP014224.1 coordinate 1,321,229, forward strand.
GAGGAGTATACTACTTGGGAAATATTTAGAGGAGATAGCATACAAATTATAACAGCGCCTAAAAAAGCGTTAGAATTGGCTATTTTATTAAAATCAGTTATTAAACAAACCCCCAATTTAGATATTAGAATTGGTATTGGTATTGGAGAAATTAGTTATAGGTCAGAAAAAGTAACTACATCAAATGGTGCTGCATTTATACATGCAGGAGAAGCTTTTGATGGTTTAAAGAAAAATACTTTAGCCATAAAATCGCCTTGGAAAACGTTTGATAAAACGTTAAACATTATGCTAAATTTGGCAACCTTAACCATGGATAATTGGAAACCAGCCATGGCCGAAATTGTAACCCAGCAATTAGAACACCCAGAAAGTAAACAAATTGAGATTGCTAAAGCTTTACAAAAAAAACAGAGCAATGTTAGTTATAGTTTAAAAAAAGCGGGATATGATGAAATTTTAGATTGTATTCAATTTTACAAACAAAAAATTAGTGAATTATGTTAGTGTTAAAATTACTAATTGCTCATGTATTAGGCGATTTTGTATTGCAGTCTAGTAAATGGGTAAAAGACAAAGAAAAGAAAAAGTTTGCCTCAAAATACTTATATATTCACACTGCAATTCATGCTTTGTTGTTGTTAATCGCTTTTGGTTTTCAAACAAAATATTTGTGGACGGTTATATTGATAAGTATTTCTCATTTGCTAATAGATGGAATTAAATTACTAAAACCTATTAAAAATACTAGAGTGTTGTTTTTTGCAGATCAAATAGCACATTTAATAGTAATTGGTTTGGTTGCGCTACAATGGGGCAATTTAAAGTTTGATGTGAAAACAATTATTACGGAGCAAAATTTATTATTAGTATTTGCTTTATTGCTGTTAACCTCGGTAACTTCTATAGTATTAAAAGTAATTTTTAGCGTATGGCATAAGGAAATAGAAGAAGTAAGTAAAGAGGATAGTTCTTTAAAAAATGCAGGAAAATATATTGGGATTTTAGAACGTTTGTTTGTGTTTACTTTTGTGGTGCTAAATCAGTGGCAAGCCATTGGTTTTTTATTGGCAGCAAAATCTGTATTTCGTTTTGGCGATTTAACCAAAGCCAAAGACCGAAAATTAACAGAATATATATTGGTGGGGACTTTGTTAAGTTTTGGAATAGCCATTGTAATAGGAATTGTTTATCAATATTTAAGCGTCTAATAAGTTTATGACTCTTTTCCAATTTTCTGGAAAATCTGTTTCTAGTAAATGATTTTCATTGGTAAAAGGGTTTGTAAAAGCTAAAGTTTTGGCATGCAAAAACATGGCTTGATTGTTAAATTTTTCTTCAAACATTCTGTTGTGAAAACGATCACCATATTTAGGATCACCAATTAAAGGGTGACTAATTTTGTTCATGTGAATTCGCAATTGATGCAAACGACCGGTTTTGGGTTCAAGCTCTACTAAGCTATAACGAGAAACATCATAAGGTCCAACTTTTATAGGAACTTCAAAGGTTTTGATGCGTTTATAATAAGTAAGCGCTTCTTTATGAACATTGGCATCACGTCCTTTTACAGGGCTATCTATTTTTCCTTCTTCGGGAATAAATCCACGAACCAATCCGTAATATGTTTTCTGAATTTGATTATTAATGAATAAATTCTGAAAAGATTTTACAAACTCTTTTTCTTTAGCAAATAAAATAATTCCAGAGGTTTTTCTATCTAATCTATGTATGGGATAAAATTTAGCACCCAGCTCATCATTTAATAACTGCACCAAAGATTTTTCTTCTAGTTGATTATTTGCCATTACAGAATGATGAACCAATATATTGTTAGGTTTGTGTACAGCTAAAATATAATCGTCTTGAAAAAGAATTTTTAACATACAAAATAAATTAAGATTGGGCTATTTAATAAAATACCAACCATGACTTCCTGCTACAGCACCAAAAATAGTGATGAGACTTAAGATTAATAAAACCCAATGAGCCCTGTGAATAATTTTGAATGTTTTTTCAGGATTTTCATTTGCATATTTCTTGTACAATTTGTGCAGTAATAAAGGTTCTAAAATGTAAATAATTACTGTAAAAATTATCCAAACCAATGTCATGGCATGTACCCACCAAAAACGATAATCTAAAAAACGATTCCAAGCATTTAGTTCATAAAGCATATAAAACCCTGTAATTCCGGTAAGCAAAGTGGTGATTTTTGCTTGTATAGAAAAACGTCCTTCAATCTCCTCAAAAGTTTTGATTTGATCTTCTTTAGACTTTAATCTTTTTACAGCGGGAATTATTACGGTGGTAACCATAGAAACTCCACCAATCCATAAAACTACTGCAAGGATGTGGATTACTCTAGCAAAAGTTAAGTGTGCCATTGTGTTTATTGTTTATATACCTAAGAATTAAAAATAATCAAATAAGTTGAGATAATTTTATCATGAAAAGCTTAGTTTAAAGAAGCCATTTCCAAAACACTCAAATGTTTTTTTAAGACTCCAGAAGGGGTTTGTTTACTTTCATCAAACACTCTAGTATCTCCAAACAATATAAAACTATCTTTGGCTCTAGAAACCGCAACATTTAACATGTTGGGTTTGTCATCTTTGTCAAAAAACAAAGTTCCTTCATCTAAATTACTATAAACAGAACTAAATAAAACAATATCTCTTTCGGCTCCTTGTAAAGCGTGAACTGTTCCTAGTTTGATGTCGTTAATATTGTACCCAGCCTCAATTAAAGCTTTAGATAATTCGTTTTTTTGACTGGCAAATGGCGTAATTATTCCTAAAACTTTTTCAATAGTTTCTACCTCATAAGCTTCTTGAATGGCAACTTCGTTTTGTCTTAACCACTTAATAATGGCGTTTACTTCGTTTAAGTTACATCTGCTATTGTATCTGCGTTCGCTAACACCTTCTATATGATAAGCCAACATTGATGGGAAAATTTGATGCTCGGGAGCAGTTCCCTTCATTGGTTTTAATATTCCACCATAAGCCAACTCATTGCAAAAACCAATAATTTCATCATTACACCTACGATGTTCTAACAATACCATTCCTGGCTGAGAACCTGTGGGCAACATGGTTTTAAATTCACAAGCGTTTTGAGCCATTTTCATGATGCTTCCGTTTGACGCTAAAAAACCTAATTCTTTTAAAACTTCTGTTTGATCGTAATGAGTAATAATATTTTGGTTGACTAAATTCCCTTGATCAATTTTTGTAGGGATGGACCAAATAGGTTCTATTTGTTGTAAATCTCCCACGACTATTGCTTTTTTAGCTAATGAAAATAGGGGAATACTTACTTCAGGAGTTACCTGTCCTGCTTCATCAATAATTAATAAATCTATAAAATTAAAGAGCGGAAGGTATTCAAAAATTGGTTTTCCTTCTGGATTTTCTCCTTGGAACTGACTGTAAATAAAATGTGGAGGAGCCATATAAAAGGTAGCAACAAAGCAAGGCGTTAGCATAGCTCTACGTCTCCATTTTTCACTAATGGCTTTTTCTCCAGTACCTTTTTCTGTTTCGTTTTCTAAAGCTTCTTTTGTAGCCTCTAACCATCTGGCTTCCCAATAATGAGTGGCTAATAAAAATGCTTTATGGCGTAAACTAACGTCTAATTCATCATAAAAATATTGATGTTTTTTTGTGCTAGCGTTCATTTTTTCATACTCAAAATCCCACATTTGTTCTTCAGAAACAAAAGGGTATCCTTTAATGTTATTCCTTTGTTTCCAATCGTTTAATTTGATGTTTGATTGTATGGCCAAATTAAAATTGGCCAAACAATCTTTTACAAATTCCAATGCTAGTTTTTCATCGGCAATAATTGTTTCACTTACATAAAAAGTATATTCAAGATGATGAGGGTCTTGAGGATTGGTACTAAAAACTTTTTTTACCTGTTCAATAAAATCAGCATTTTTAGCCGCTAACTTTAGCTTGTTTATTTGATTTCTCCATTCTTTTAAATTTAAAATATGGATTTTATCTTTTTCTATTTTGTCTTTAGGATGAATCAGAATTTCGTTGATTTTATCAATAGAATTGATGTAATCACTACAAATGCGTGTTCCATTATTTAGTTCATCATCTATCAATATAATTTCTTCCTGAAGATGGTTATAAACATCTTCTAAAGTTTCTGGTTCAAACTCATAATAATCTCTAAATCTGTTTAAAAAGAAAGTTTCTGCATCAGCAATATAATTTTCATTTTCTAAATCGCATAAAGTTCCTTCGTGACCAAACAAGTTTCCTTTTAAGTAATTAATATTTACTAAAGATTTTGGACTTTTAGAATTAGAAGGCAAATAGGTTGCATAACCGTTAAAATCTGGAATCCATCGATTAGATAAACTTTTTAAGGTACTTTCTGAATTGATAAAACTATCAATAATATTGGTTACCGCTTGGTTGTTACTAGAACAAGCTAAAATTACAGGAGGCTCTTCTCCAATAATAGCAGATTTTACAAATTCGGTAGCTACAACACTTTGTAATAAAGTAGTTTTTCCAGTTCCAGGAGGTCCATTTACAGCGGTTACTGCATTTTCTTCGGATGTTAAATAAGACAACAAGGTTTTACGTTGACTAATAGACAAAGGAAATTGATTAGACATTTGCCCGGAATGAAAATGATTATAACTTAAAAATCCATCATTTGTAATGGCATTTTTACGTTCTCTATTTACAGGGTTGATAATTTTAGATAACAAAGGAAGTTCCTCAACTTCATTGATAATATTATCATATAAAAACAAAATACTTTTTGCGGTAGCTATTTTAGAACTGGTGGCAAAATACATCACTTCGTGAACTGTTTGATAATCTTCAGTTCTATAATTACTAATATTTCTGTAAGTAATATTCTTAAAAACCTGATTGGCATAAGCCCAATATTCATCCCAAGGAATAGCAGTTTCTTCGTCATCAGAAAAAGGTTGTTCTATTTCTCTTGCATCTAAAATGTTTTCTGTAGACGAAAAAATAAAATCATTTTGAACATCAGCAATAGGAGCTAAGTAATTCCTAACAATTAAAGGGAATAATTCTTTAGAAGTAGACAATTGCCCAGAACGATTTACTTTGGCAGGAATCCAAAAAGGTCTAATGGTTTTGTTTTGAAAAGAAGTGTTTTCTGATAAATGTTCTAAATAAAATGGAGCAATTAATATTTCGGTTTCGGTTATTTCTCTCCAATTACTACTGTCTTTTTTACTAATTCCTTTCAGTCGGTTTATCCTGCGTTCTTCGGCATCTAACATTTCTGTAGCATGCTTGGCACTAATGGTTCCATTACCAATAAAACAAGTTTTTTCTTGATATAAATTTTTAATTCTATTGATATCAATAGCTAGGTTTTCACTATCCGTTAAGCTGTTTTTATAATATTGTAACCAGTTTTTTTCGTTAGCCATAAAAAGAGGAAGTAGGTGATTTTAAGGCTGACTAAAATAATTGTTTCGTCCTTGTTTTGACCTGTTTTTTTAGAAGAAAAAAATAAATTTATAAACAATCTAAGCTCGTGTGGTGATAATTTTTTTGAATCTTCTATTTTTAAGGGTAGGGTATTTCTATAATTTCCTGTTTTATAAATAAATACTGTTTTAAAAAATAAGATAAATTAAAGATGAATAAAAAACATTTGATTGTTGGGGCAGTTGTCCTAAGCGTTTTAGCAAGTTGTCATAGTCATAAAAAGAGCAATACTCATAGTCATGATGGACACACCCATGGAGCTGATGAAGCTCATCAACACGATTATTTTGGCGATTATGATTTAGAAGATGAAAGTTTTGGAACCAAAACCAAAGTAACAATTACCAATAACAAACGTGTTATGGTTACTAATTCTTTACCAGATCACGAAACTGGTGAGTTTCCAAGAAAAGGAAATCCAAACCGTATTTCTGCGCAAAATAAAACTTATGAATTCCCTTTACAACCCAAGTGGATTGGAGAGCCACAATGGGTAAGAGAACCAGGGGTAGCTATAAATGGTGTAAAGTTTGAGCCTGGAACTGCCGAAGTTGTGGTTTGTGAAACAGGAGAAAATTATAAAGTAGAAGCTTTTCAGAATTTAATTGATTTAGGTCTTGATTTTAACAATGCTCACGTGCAGCCTACAGGTGCGTATCATTATCACGGTAGTCCAACTTCTATGATAAAAAATAATGATACAGGCGAGGATTTAATCCATATAGGTTTTGCTCACGATGGATATCCTATTTACTATTCTAAAAGCAAAACTTACAAGTCAAGTTACAAGTTGGTTGATGGAAATAGAGAAGGAGAAGATTGTACTTACTCTAATCCAAAGAAAACTATTGATGTTCCAGTTGTAGATCATCACGATGGAACTTATACTTCGGATTTTGAATATGTTGAAGGAGCAGGTGATTTAGATGAGTGTAACGGAATTACTATTGATGGAAAATACATGTATTTGGTTACAGATGAATTTCCTTATGTAAGTCGTTGTTTGATGGGAGAAGTAGCGCAAGAAGAACGCAGAAGACCAAGAGATGGAAATTCACAAAGAGGACGTAGAGAAGGAGGAGAGCGACCTAACTTTACTCAGATTTTACAGCATATGGATGCTAATAAAGATGGAAAATTATCTAAAGATGAAGTAAAAGGACCTTTAAAAGATGGTTTTTCTAAGTTAGATACAGATGAAGATGGATTTATTTCGGAACAAGAATTTGATAATGCTCCAAGACCTACAAACGGATCGCAAAGGAGATAATGGTTAAATTATTTATGTTAAAATGCCCTTTTGATTTTCAAAAGGGCATTTACTGTTTTTATACTTACGTGTTTTAAGTGTATTTTTGAAAAACGATTTTGTAAAAGAGATGAGTAATTAGTTGATGAATAATAAAAAGGATATACCTAAAATTAAAAAGCCTTGGCCAACTAAGGATGCGATGGAACAGGTGTATGAGATGAAACTTTGGGGAGGTAATGATGATTTGTTTTATTCTGGAGAAGGATCACATTTGCCTGAAATTGTAAATCCATATGTTCAAGCACTAAAAACTTTTTTATCCTCTTTTAAAGAACCTCTTACACTATGTGATTTAGGCTGCGGAGATTTTAATATTGGTAAAAACTTGGTGCAATTTTGCAAAAATTACATTGCCGTAGATATTGTAAAAAGTTTAATTGATTACAATCAAAAACAATTTAAGATTGAAAATTTAGCCTTTAAATGTTTAGATATTGCTGTAGATGATTTACCAACTGCTGATTGTGTAATTGTAAGACAAGTTTTACAACATTTATCTAATAAAGAGGTTCAAGAAGTATTGAAAAAACTAGCTTTATATAAATATATTGTGCTAACAGAGCATATTCCTAAAGGTGATTTTATTCCTAATAAAGATATTATTTCTGGTCAAGGAATTAGAATAAAAAAACAAAGTGGCTTAAATATATTAGCACATCCTTTTAATTTTAAAGTAAAGGAAGCAAGGGAGTTAAATTCGGTTGTATTAAAAAATAATAAAGGAATTATTGTAACAACACTTTATACCGTTTTTTAGTTTCCCTTTATTCTTGTCCACAATTCTGATAGCATTTTTTTACCATCCTTTTTGTTTTTAGGAACTTCTATAAAATTGACTTTTCCTGTTATATCTACTTCTATTTTGTATTGAAATACAAAGTTTGTAGCATCGGGGTTAAAGTTTAAAAGACCAAACCTTAAATCGTTAAAATATAGATTCCCATTTTTTTGACTAATGGTGTACCAACCTTCGGAAATAGCAATCATTTGCTTAACCTTAGGGTTTGTTTTTAACTTTCCTAAAAGATCATGATTTTTAGGGTAATTTATAAAGGTGATTGGTTGACTATCAAAAAAAGAATAATTTCCTAATAAGTAAGCATCTTTGGTTTCTACATTGGCACTCCAAAGTATGGTGCTTAACGGAGCAGGTCTAGTATCTATTTGTAAATAAGTTATGTTTTTACTCTCTAAATCAGTTTTAAATTGTTTATAAGCAATAGCTTTTAAAAGGAAAGTGAGTGCTAAATAAGTAGTACTGATAATCAATCCAGTTTTGTTGTAAATACTACGTTTGTTAGTGTTTCTTTTTTGTTTAAAAGCAAGAATTAAAAACACTAAAAAAGGTAAGGTGTATAATGGATCAACAACAAATATGGTTTTAAAGGCCAATCTTATATCAAAAGGCCAAAATAATTGTGTTCCCCATGTAGTATGTGCATCTAATATAGGGTGTGTGATAAAGGCACCAAAAAACAGCCAAGACCAGTTTTTAAAGTTTTTATACTTTTCATAACGAGAAACAATCCAACCGAAAATAGGTGCAAATAGGACAGAAAATAAAATAGAGTGGGTAAACCCTCTATGTATAGAAAGTGCGGTTACTGTATCTGTAAAATAAGAAGCCAATACATCTAAATCTGGAAGGGTTCCAGCAATGGCTCCATAAAGTATGGCTTTGTTACCTACTTTTTTTCCTAATATGGCCTCTCCAACGGCAGCCCCTAATACTATTTGTGTTAATGAATCCATAAGGTTTGTAAAAGTAAGTTAATCTTGTGAAAGTATTTTCTAATAAGACAATAAGAAGTATTTTAGTAATGTAAAATTCAAGTTTAATCAAAGGGAAGTGAATAAGGAGGAAAGTAAAAAGGAATATTGGTCAACTTGCAAATCGTGTTATGGACAAGGTAAAAAAAGACGAAGAATTCAAAAGAAAGTTCGTCTTCAATACCAAAGAGCATTAGAGCAGTTTGAAAAATCAAAAGGAGAAGGAAAACTTCCAGTTCGTCCAAAGGGGCAGCTTTATGTTTGCCATGATTGTAAGGGTTCAGGCTTGATTTTTTCTGAAATAAAACCTCTTATAGACACTGACAACTATCCGCATATTGCCATAGTTGGAGCCGGAATTGGGGGAGTGGCATTGGCTGTGGCTTGTTTACACAGAGGAATTCCTTTTACTCTTTATGAGCGTGATGATCGTTTTGATGCCAGATCTCAAGGTTATGGACTTACTTTACAACAGGCGAGTAAAGCAATTGAGGGCTTTGGTATTTTCGCATTAAAAGATGGGGTGGTGTCTACTAGGCATGTGGTACACACAATGGAAGGAGAAATAATAGGAGAATGGGGAATGAGAAAATGGTTAGAAACCGACGATGTTGCGACATCATCAAAACGAACAAATGTTCATATTCCAAGACAATCTTTACGTTTAGCATTGTTAGAGCAACTTGACAAACACAATACAGTACAATGGGGACATCAATTGGTTGATTTTAAACAACAAGAAAATGATGAAGTAACTCTTGATTTTCAGGTAAATGGAAAGATGAAAACAGCCAAATCAGATCTTTTGGTTGGTGCAGATGGTATTCGTAGTTCTGTAAGAAAATTGTTGATTGGTGATGAAATTACTCCTTTACGTTATTTGGGGTGCATTGTAATATTAGGAATTTGTCCTTTAAATTTTTTAGAGGGAGTAAGTAGTCCTTTGTTAGATTCAGCAACGGTATTTCAAACAGCTAATGGGAATGAGCGTATTTATATGATGCCTTTTACAAAAGATTCTGTAATGTGGCAATTAAGTTTTCCGATGTTAGAAGATGAGGCAAAAGAGTTAAGCGCTAAAGGGGCTAAAGCTTTAAAAGCAGAGGCTTATACTAGGGTTCCTTGGCATCATCCTATTCCTCAGATTTTGGAAGCGACCTTAGAATCTGAAATCACTGGATATCCGGTGTATGATAGAGCGTTGCTTAAACCAGAATTTTTAGAGCAAGGAAAACAGGTAACATTGATTGGCGATGCAGCGCATCCCATGAGTCCTTTTAAAGGACAAGGAGCCAATCAGGCTTTGTTGGATGCATTAGCTTTAGCACGTGGCATATCAAAAGGTTGTAGGCCTTTATCTTTGTGGAAAGAAGTTGGAATTAGGACTTCGGTATTAAAAGATTTTGAATCAGAAATGTTAAAAAGAAGTGCTATAAAAGTAAAAGATTCTGCAGCAGCAGCAGAATTTTTACATTCAGATATTGTGCTTCACAAAAGTGATGAGCCAAGAGGAAGAGTGTTTAAGAAAAAAAAGGGATAACAATTTAGTTGAATAATTATAAGTTAGATTCTAAATAAAAACCTCATAATCTATATGATTATGAGGTTTTTTGTTTTAATTCATCAGTTTTTTAATAAGGATAATTTCTTCTTGAATTTCGTTAAATATCATATCTAAATCAACTTCGTCAATAGCGTTTATTTGTTCTAATCGTGTTGCCATTTCAGACAACTTACTCATTCCAGCAGTAGAGGTAGTTCCTCTTAATTTATGACCTATTTGTTTAAGTCCCTCAAGACTTTTGTTATTGATATGGTTTTTAAGAGTATTTATAGATTCTTCTAATTGTTCTTTAACCAATTGCTGTACTTGATTTAAAGCTTCTTGGTCATCACCATAATAGGTTTTAAGTTGATTGATATCAAAATGTTCATTACTTTCTTCTAAAGTAAGTTTCTTTTCTATATTCTTTTCACTTGTTTCTTTTATGGAAAGCCACTCATCAAACACTAATATTAGATTGTTTTCTACAATAGGTTTTACTAAAAAATCATCCATACCTATACCTAAACATTTTTCTCTTTCTCCTTTAACATTTCCTGCAGTAACGGCAATAATAGGAGTGTGGGTTCCATTTTCTTTTTCAAGTTCTCTTATTTTTAATGTCGCTTCATACCCATTCATTTCTGGCATTTGTATGTCCATTAAAATCATGTCAAATTTATCTTCTTTATAATATTTAACAGCTTCTAATCCGTTTACAGCTTCTGTTATAATGGCTTGAGGTAATTGTTTACTAACAATTGTTTTGGCTAAAAATCTATTAACACTATTATCTTCTACAATTAAGATTTTAAATTCGCTATCAAGAATTGGTTTGTCTTTTGTTTCAGTTTCTAAAATGATGTTAGATTCATTGTTTTGGTTTCGCAACTGAGATAAAGTCGCATAAATATCATGTGCTTTAACAGGTTTAGTTAAACGTTTTGCAACCCCAAGTTCTTTGCATTTTGGGAATATATCTGAGTCGTTAGAAGAGCTATAAAGCAAAATGATAGGAGAATCTTTAGGAGAAGGATAAAAACTATTCCTAATTTTTTGAATGGTTTCAATTCCATCCATATATGGCATATGATAATCCATGATAATTACATCATATATTTTGTTATCTGCCAAATGTTGTAATGCTTCAAAACCGTTTTTAGCTTCATCGGAGTGAATGTTTTTAAGTTTTAATATTTGTTTTAAAATACTTCGGTTATTGTCGTTGTCGTCTACAATTAAAGCACTATGAATTGAATCTAAATTTTCCCAAACAATTTCTTTTCCTCGCTCTGTATCTAGCGTAAGATCAAAATAGAAAATACTTCCAACACCAGGTGTACTTGTTAATTCAAGTTTACTATTCATCATTAACAAAAGTTTGTTAGAAATGGTTAACCCTAAACCAGTTCCACCATACTTTTTGGTAGTAGAAGAGTCTTCTTGAGAAAAGGCTTCAAATATTTTTTGTTGTTTGTCTAATTTGATTCCTACACCAGTATCTCTTACACTAAATCTGATGGTTTTTAAGTTTTCTTTACTTTCTAAAATCTCCATTTTTAATTCAATTTCTCCTCTTTCAGTAAACTTAGTAGCATTTCCTAATAAGTTGATTAGGATTTGTTTTAGCCTGATAGCATCAGCCCAAATAAATCTTGGGATATCTGGAGAAATGTTTAGTAACATCTCTAGGTTTTTTTTCTGGATTTGATAATTGACAATGTCGGTAGAATGTGCTCCAATTTCATAAACGTCACATTTTTCAATATCCAATTCCAATTTACCAGCTTCAATTTTAGAAAAGTCTAAAATGTCGTTAATAATATTTAACAATCCATTTGCAGATTGATTAACAATATTTAAGTATTGTTGTTGTGTTTCTGTTAGGTTGGTTTTTAAAACCAAATCAGTAAAACCAATCACTCCATTTAAAGGAGTTCTAATTTCATGACTCATATTGGCTAAAAATTCAGATTTAGCAATACTAGCTTGTTCTGCTAGTGTTATTGCTTTTCTAAGTTCTTCCTTTTGTTTAATCATGGTACTGATGTTTTGTGTAAAAATCATCATACCTCCAATTTTTTGATCAAAAGTATACCACGGCCTCATTACCCAGGTAATAAAATGTTTGTTTCCTGAGGTTTTAGAAACATATTGGTCTTCTTCTTTTTTATGAACAACACCTTTTGTTAATACATCTTTATGAACATCTTTTAGTTCAGCTCCTAATACAGGATTAATATCGTAATGCGATTTTCCTATGATATCTTCTTTTTCTAAGTGATAATCATCAATCCATTTTTTACTGACCTCTATGTAGTTCATGTTATTATCTAACATAGCAACTGCAGCTGGAGCATTTTTTACAAAGGCAGATAGCCTAGCTTTTTCGGCTAGTAAATCATTTTCAATTTGTTTTCTTATGGTGATATTGGTTGCTACTCCTAAATATCCAATAATTTGATTGTTACTATCTTTTATGGCGGTAACCACTAATGATACAATTAGTTTTTTACCATCTTTAGCTATATAAGTCCATTCTCTTTGTTCAGAACCGTTTTTTTCGGCCATATGAACAAAAACTCTAAAACCTTCTATTTTTTCACCCTCTGATTCACTTAGCTCAACACTTCTTTTTTGGACTTCATCTATACTGTGTATAATAGCTGGACTTTGCTTACCAACCATTTCTTCGCTAGTGTATCCTAATAAGTTTTCGGCACCTTTGTTAAAAACGGTTATAATTCCTTCTAAGTCGGTTGCTATAATACTTACTTGTGTAGCAGCATTTACTACATCATCTAATAATTTTTTAGACTCTTTGATTTGAATTTCTGCAAGTTTACGGACATTGATGTCTTGAAAAGTACCGAAAATCTTTACACATTTTCCGTCTTTAAATTCAGGATTACCTATGGCTCTTACCCATATTTCTTTTCCTTTTTGGGTGATAAGTTGTAACTCTACATCCCAACTTTTACCTTGGGTAATAGCCTCTTCAATTGCTTTTGAAATGATTTCTCTTGAAATACCTTCTTTATAAAAATTGATTCCTGTTTCTACGTTAGGTTCAAAGTCGTCATCAACTTCGTGAATCTCTCTGGTCATATTTGTCCAGTGAACTTTGTTGGTAATTAAATTAACTTCCCATCCACCAATTCTAGAAACTTTATTAGTTTCTTCTAATAAGATTTTTGTTTTGGTTAAATCTTTTTCAAGTAAATATTGCTCTGTAATATCTACGGCATTACCAATAATGTAATCATCTCCTAGTTCGTTGTCTTGAAGAGTGTTGCTAAAAAACCATATACGTTTTGACCCATCTTTAGATATCGTAACCATTTGACCTTTAAATATCTTATTTTGCTTAATGGCTATTAAGTAATTGTCTATGTTTTCGTGTCTTTCTTTGGGAACAATATCATATAAGGTAAAGTTAAGTACTTCTTTAACAGTATATCCAATGGCCTTAGCACCGGACTCATTTACGGTAAGTAATTTTCCATTTAAATCGTGGGTACACATCAAACCTTGAGAGTTTTCAAAAAAGGATTTGAATCTTTTTTCGCTATTGGCTAACTTTAGGGTTAGACTAATATCTTCGGTAATATCTCGTGCATTGGCAAATATATTATCTGTCTTAGGCTCAAGCGTTGCTACCCATTGTAAAACTTTGTAATCCCCATCTTTAGTTTTAAATCTATGAGTAAAGTTTATGGCTTCTTCACCTTCTCTAAGTTTTTTAATTTCTTCTTGAGTACTTTTTACATCGTCTGGGTGAATAAAATCATAAAAGGAATTCTTTAATAATTTATCGGATTCCCATCCTAAACGATCGGTAAAAGCAGGGTTTACTTTTTTAAAGAAACCTTTGGTATTTGCAATACAGATTAAGTCTTTAGAAAGTAAAAACAATTTTCCAAAGTGCTTGTGTTCTTCTATTTTTCTTCTTTTAACAATTAATTCGGTAGCTTCTTTTGCTAGTATTTCTAAAGCCTCAGCTTGTTGATCTGTAATTTTTCTAGCAACAGTATCTATAACACATAAAGTTCCTAAGGCATTTCCGTTAGGATCTACTAGTGGCTGCCCGGCATAATATTTAACATTAGGGTTTCCAGTAACCAAAGGATTGTTTTTAAACCTATCATCTTTTGTAGCATCTTCTACCACAAAAACATCTTCTTGCATAATGGCATGATTACAAAAAGCAATCTCTCTAGGAGTTTCTGTAGCATCTATCCCTTGTTTAGATTTAAACCACTGTCTATTTCCATCTAATAAAGAAATCAAACAAATAGGGGTTTCACATATTAAAGATGCTAGTCTGGTAATTCTATCAAAATCTTCTTCATCTTCGGTATCTAAGATTTCGTAATCAAGTAAGGCTTGTAGTCTTTCAATTTCTTTTTGATTCGTGTTTTTATCTAAGTTACTCATAGAGGTTACTGTTTTTATAGAAATGATTAATTTATAAGAGAATTTCTTATAGATAAGTTTTAATGAAAATAAGAATATATTATGAGATAAAACATAGCTAAAGCCTACTTTTTTCCTAACTTTATTAATCATTAAATAATTTCCCCTTATGAGGCATAATTGCATGACTTTTAAAAAAGTTACTTTGTTTTTAATATTTATTTGTTGTTGTCAATTTGGTTTTGCTCAAGATTTTTCATCGGATGAACTTTTTTTACAAGCTAGAACAGCTGCTTTTGATGAAGATAATTATCCAAAAGCAATACAGTTAAGCAAACAAGCTTTAGAAAAAAGTCCGGATTACGCTGATATTAGAATTTTTTTAGGGAGAATTTATACTTGGTCTGACAAAGTAGAAGATGCTAGAAAAGAGTTTAAAAGAGTGTTAGCAAAAAGTCCAGATAATGAAGAAGCTAGTGTTGCATATGCCAACTTAGAATTTTGGAACAATAATTCTAGAGAGGCTTTAAAAGTGATTAATTCTGGGTTGTCACATCATCCTAACTCCATAGATTTATTGTTGTACAAAGCAAGGTTGTTAAATGATATAAAAAAATGGCCTGAGGCAGAAGAAGTTGTAGAGTCTATTTTAGAAAAAGATGATAAAAACGAAAAAGCTAGAGCCATGCTAATTAAAATTAAAGACAATTCTTTTAAACGTCAAGTGGGTGTGTCTTATGAGTATGTTTATTTTGATGATGGTTTTAATGGTAGAGATCCTTGGCAATTGGCAAGTGTAGATTTTAGCACCCAAACGCCAATAGGTTCTGTAATTGCTAGAGTAAATTATGCGAATAGATTTTTAACCAACGGATTTCAATACGAAATAGATGCCTATCCAAGTTTTACAGAAAATTTTAGGGCTTATATGAATGTTGGTTATTCCAATGCTAGTATTTTTCCTAATTACAGAGTTGGACTTTCTTTGTATCATGATTTACCAAAAAGTTTTGAGATAGAAGCAGGTTTTAGATATTTAAACTTTAGTAGTGATACTTGGATTTATACTGCATCTGTTGGTAAATATTACAAAAGTTTTTGGTTTAATTTTAGAACTTATTTAACTCCATCAGAAAGTGATTTATCTAAATCTATTTCTTTTTCAACAAGATATTATTACAGTGGTACAGATGATTATATAGGAATTAGAGTTGGTACAGGTTTGTCTCCCGATGATTCTTCTAACGCTAATACTATTGGGAATTCGGGTAATAATTTATCAGCTAGTAACATCAACTTAAACTACAGAAAAACCATTAAAAAACTTAATGTAATTACTTTAAGTTTTGGTTTTGAAAATCAAGAGTATAGATTAGATACAAGAGGAAATCAAATTGATTTTGGAGTGACTTATTCAAGACGTTTTAGATAAATGAAAAAAAAACATATATATATTATTGGAGCTGTTGTGTTGTTTCTTCCTTTGTGGATGTGGTTGTTTTGGCTATTTACTCCTAAAACCCATTTATTAGGTTCTATTGTAGATAAAACGGTTTTGACCAATAGTGGTCAAGAACACATTTCGCTTACTTGGATGTTAAACCATAAAAAGCTAACCAAAACACCAACAAAACTATATAAAGTAGACCATGATTATTTTGGTTTTTTTCCTAAAGAGGATGAAAAATTTAGAACCAAAGGTTTAGAAAGATTTACAGGAGATCAATTAGAAAAATTAAGTAAAGATGTTGATTTTGCTTACTATACAGATACTTATGGAATTTATAATAATGAGTGGTATACCAAAGATTCTACTAAAATAAGATATGGTAAATTATACGGAGGTTTAAGTCAAGAAGACTTAGAGTTTTTAACTCATATGAAAGCTAAAAAGAAATTGATTTTAGCGGAGTTTAATACCATTGCTTCTCCAACAACTTTAAGTAATAGACGTGGTTTTGAAAAGCTTTTTGGTATGCAATGGACAGGGTGGACAGGTCGTTATTTTGATAGTTTTGATACTATTAAAAATTTAGAACTTCCTAAATGGTTAGTTAAGAACTACGAAAAATACAATGATGAAGGATGGAAATTTAAAAAGTCTGGAATTGCCTTTGTAAATAATGGGGGAAGAGTTGTGGTTTTAGAAGATAGTTTAGATTTAAATAAAGAATTGCCTTATATCCATTCAGGTAAAAAAGGTCAAGAACAATTTGGCTTACCAGAAAAAATAAAATATTCTTTTTGGTTTGATATTATCAATATAGATCCAAATGTTAACGAAATAATTTCTGGCTATCAATTAGAGGTAAATGAGCATGGTGCAAAAAAACTAAAGGCTAATAAAATTCCTAAAAACTTTCCTGCAGTGATTAGACATAAAAGGGGAGGATATAGGTTTTATTACTTTTCTGGAGATTTTTCTGATAATCCAATCAGCATAACTAGTTCATATTTTAAAGGAATTGAATATTTTAAATGGATGTTCTTTGATGAATCTAGACCTATGGAAAGAAAAAGTTTCTTTTGGCAATTTTACTTTCCATTGCTAAATACCATTCTTGATGAAGAACAACTTATCTTAAATAAATAAAACAATTATTTTGTGTATTTCTGGTATATAGAATCAGGGATAATAGCTTTATCAACAGTAATGCTTTGACTTTTTCTTTTAAAGGTATTAAATAAGTTTTGTATTCTGTTTTTAATGTCTTCATCCTGTAAATTAGCTTCCCCCATATTTTGATTTAATTCAAATAAATTATCTCCGTTTAAATGATAATTCCCTAAAACGTAATCATTAATATCTGTTTTGGTTTGTATTAAAGGATAGCTATGGATGTTTCTAAAACTGCGAATAGTATCTAATCCATCACCCATCCAACTGGCAACACTAGGAGTTTTAATATTATAGCTATTTTTTAAATAAGATAATAGGCTAGGAGCAATATCAAAATGTGTAGAAACAGAAGCAAACATTTCGGTTCTTTTTAGCATAGGAGAATATATGATTAAAGGAACATGATACCTGTCTATTTTAGTAGCCATAGGAATTTCTGGTAATCTGTGATCACCGGTAATTAAAAATATGGTATTATCAAAGTCTGGTCTTTTTTTGTACTCGTTTATAAATTCCTTAACAGCATCATCAGCATATAAAACAGAAGCAAATTGAGCTTTATAGTTTCTGCGAGTATTTTTTGTTTTTTCATCAAGATTAAGTTCATCTAATCTTTCTTCAAATCGTTGGTTGTACCTATCTTGTTCTTCTACTAAAAATGGACTGTGTGTGGCAACGGTTAATAATACACTTAAACTAGGTTTATCGTTTTGTTTTTGGTTGTTTAAAAAATGTTTAAACATGGCTTTGTCACTGTAACCCCAAGAAAATCCACTAGTAGATGAGGCAGGTAATTTAACTGCATTGCTAGGGAAACTATCGTAATCATTTATGGCTACATTGTTTAGTTGTAAAAACAATTTCATGTTATCAAACCTAGACTCACCTCCGTAGTAAAAAGAAGTTTGATATCCGTTATTATTTAAAATATTAAACAAGGATAAATGTTTAGGCATTTTATCTCCAAGTGCTAAAAATCCATTCTCTCCAAATGGGAGTGAAGCCATTAATGAAGGTAGTACCGCAAAGGTTCTTCCTCCTTGACTTAAAAAGTTTTTCCAATACAAACTTTGGTTTGATAATGAATCTAAAAAAGGAGTAAAGTTTCCTAAATATGCTCCTTTGTTGGTAAAAGCCCTTCCTAATCCCTCAACTAAAATGATTACAATATTGGGTTTTTTCTCAGATTTATTAAAAAAAGTACTAAGTACATCGGGACTGTTGTTTTGATGTAAGAATGGATAATTTTCTTCATCAATATATTCAAAAGACAATATTTTTACTTCGTCACCTTCATAATCTCCAATATAACTATCAGCATAAATATCCATTTCATATACCTCAGGATAAAAATGTTTGTAAGTGCTTTTGTAAAAAAAATCACTTTTGTTTAGTACCAAGTTGTTTTCAAAATCTGAATTTAATTTTAAAGATTGTGAAATGCTGTTGGTATTAACAAAAAGCAATAGAATAGAAATAATAGGGAATAAAAAAGCAACTTTATAAGGTAGCTTTAAAAATTTATAACCAATATGTAGTACAAATATTAATAAAGCAGAAAAAATTAGTATTCCTATCACAGGCAAAACACCAACACCTCCAGCGGAACCTAAAGTTTGTTTAATATCTGCTATAGAATAGCTATAAATATCTGCCCCTAAAGGAACTAAAGCTGTGTTAAAATATTGTATCAAACACAAATGGATAATTGCCAATATCAGAATAAATATATAGGCAGTAATTTTGGCAATTCTTTTATTTATCATAAATAAAATGGTGTAGATAGTATATTCATAAAACAACCATTTTATCCAAAAGACTATATTTAGGGTAATTGACCAAAAACCAACTTTAACAATGTTTTTAGGGTATTCGTTAGTAATACCATTGTAAATAATTTCTCCAATAGATACAAAACAAAGTACCATAAGCCAAACAGAGAAAATACCAACAAAAGTTCTGTTGGCTTCTAAAAACTGATGAAATTTGGAGGTTTCTTTTATTGATTTCATGATGTTGTATTTTGGTCAGTATTTCCAAAGCCTGTTCTGGTCATTTCTCCCCAGCTTTTCTTTTTTCTTAGGTAATCTATATTTCCTCTAATTGCTGAATAGACAACAAAAGGATGAAAGAAAATAGGTTCTAACATGGCAGTAAACACTAGTTTTATAATTTCACTTTGTTTTTTGTATTGGTTATAAGTTAGTACTTCCATTAAGATAGCAAATACTGAATATAAAACCCCAAAACTAAAAACCATTAAAAGGAGGTGGATAAAATAGCTCCAATTAATCAATCCAAAAGCAGCAAAAAGGATAAAAGTAATCAGTCCTAAAAATTCTATGATAGGTGCTAAAAATTCAAAGAAAAACCAATAAGGATAGCTTAGTACTCCTAAAATTCCATAATCTGGATTAAAAAACATTTTTTTATGAATTTTAAGTGTTTCAATAGTTCCTCTGGTCCATCTGTTTCTTTGTCTTCCTAATATTTTAAAACTATCAGGAGCTTCAGTCCAACACAAAGGATCGGGAATAAAACTAACTTTATAAGGTAAATCGAGTTCTTCCATATAACGCCTCATTCTTACCACTAATTCAATATCCTCACCAACAGTTTCTGTATCATAACCACCACATTTAATGGCGATTTCTTTATCAAAAGCACCAAAAGCTCCAGAAATTAACAACAAACCATTTAATCTACTCCAGGCCATACGACCTAATAAAAAAGCTCTAATATATTCTAGCGTTTGTACTCTAGGTAAAAACTTTTTAGGGAGGTTTACTTTAATCAATCTACCATTTTCTATAACACAACTATTGGCAATTCTAATTACTCCACCAGTAGCAATTACTTTTTCCTCAGTGTTTTCTAAAAATGGTTTTACTAGTTTTAAAAGAGAGTCTTGTTCTAAAATACAATCAACATCAACACAAACAGTGTATTCATAACTAGAAATATTAATACCTGTATTTAAAGCATCTGCTTTACCACCGTTTTCTTTATCAACAACAATTAGTTTTCTGTAAATTAGTTTCCTACTTCTATATACTCCTTTAACAGGCTTTGTTTTGATTTGTGAATCAACAAAATATGAGGTTTTATATAGATCGTATTTGGCTATTAATTTTTCTAAAGAATCATCGGAACTACCATCGTTTACTATAATTAATTCTAGGTTGTTGTAATGTAAAGAAAGTAAGGATCTTACATTTTCAATAATTGTGGCGCCCTCGTTATATGCAGGGGCAATGATAGATACTCTAGGAGCTTCTGATGAGGAAGAAATAGCATTGTAATCTGTAAAGCTATTTTTATTTAGATAATATCTAGTTTCTCCAATGGAGTATATACCAATAAATATATAGGAAGTGATGAGTATGATAGAATACATCATTATTCCAAAACTGAAAAAATCAAATAATAAAGACTGCCAACTCATATGGTAATTTCTTCTTTTATTTGTTTAACAATTAAATCCATTGGATAATGGTTGGAAATTGAGTTATTACAGATATCCTCAAATTGATTGGGGTTGATTTTTGCAATAGTCCTTGTTAGTATTGTTTTTAATTGAATGTTTTCTGTTTGTAGTTTTTCAATTAAAAAAGGAATTTCATTATCTGTTCCAATTTCTTGTAGTGCAATTGCAATGACTAGTTTATTAGCATATACTTCTTTGTCAAAAATATTTATAAATAAACTAGGAGTGGTGCTGTTAAATATTTTAGCAATGGTTTTAATAGCTTGTTGTCTAATTTTTTCTGATTGATGTTCTATACATAATAAAACTTCGTTATAAAGTTCAAAAAGGTGATATTCATCAATCAATTTTAAAGCAAATATTACCACACTATTATTTTTAGATTTTAACCAAATATCAATACCATTAAAACTATCATAGGTAAAATGTGATAGTTCTCTTAGCAATATAATTTGATACCATTCTGATATAGGTTGAGTTAATGTGTCTAAGAATTTTAACCCTTCAAAACCAGTTAATCTGATGATGGTAATTTGAGATTCTGCTCTAACCAAATCGTTTTTATGATTGGTGTTTTTATAGACCTTATCTTGCATACCCTCTAGTTTCATCACTCCAATTTCTTGAATAGCTTTTGCTTTAATATGCCAGTTTTTTGCATCAATGTTTTTTAAAACATATTTGTCAAGTTTTAACTGTAGGTATAGGTCTTTTAAGGATTCACTAGCATTTCCTGAAAAGCTTTTTGTAGCTAATAATATTTTGTTGGTAATTAATTTTCTAAAAGTTTTTAGAACAAGTAAGTTTTTAATTCGCTTTTTATCTTGTTCAATACCTTTATTATCAAAATATACAGTATTGTTTATGATATTATTACAGATTGATGTCCAACGTATGTATTTTTTTCTGTTTATATTTTTTAATAACAAAATAACAAGCATGTAAAGAAGCAAGACCAATGAAGTACCCAAAAATAGATATATTAAAGGTTTTAATTGTATCATTACTTTCTTCTTAAGGCAAATCTTTTAATTCTAATAGATAATTCACTTGGACTAAAAGGTTTAGGAATAAAGTCATCAGCACCTAATTGAAATGCTTCTAAGACAACTTCTTCTTGTCCCATTGTGGTTAAGATAATAATAGCAATTTGGTCTTTATATTTTTCTTTAACAGCTCCAACAATTTCTAATCCTGAAACATAAGGCATCATAATATCAGAAATAATTAAGTCTGGCATATGTTCTTCGGTTTTTTTTAAAGCCTCACGTCCGTCTACTGCGGTTATCACTTCATAGCCATCTTTTTTTAATCTAAATTCTAAAGTACTCAATATTAATGCATCATCCTCTGCAATTAAAATTTTCATAGCATAATTTTTTATAGAGGTAATTAACTAATGGTTATTCATAGGGGTAACACTAATATAGGGGTTTCTTTTTAGATTAGTTATTTCTATGTTTATTTTTTAGACGTATCTTTTTTAGCTAAAAATGATCAACAAAAAATTTAAAAAAAGAGGAATGTGACTTGTATAACAAAAAAGACTTGTTATATTTGCACTCGCAAACGAGAAATCGTGAGACGCTCAGGAGAAATGGCAGAGTGGTCGAATGCGGCAGTCTTGAAAACTGTTGACTGTAACAGGTCCGGGGGTTCGAATCCCTCTTTCTCCGCTAAGAGTTTGAAAAACTCAACCAAAACGCTGTAAAACTTATGTTTTACGGCGTTTTTTCATTTGTGACTATCCCATAAAGTTCATTAAATGGTATGCTTTCAGTGACCTATTTAGTGACCTATTGTTTAAAATTCAAATAGGTCACTAGAAAACGCTGAAACACTTGTATAATAAGGAGTTCACGTTTTGAACATCTTGTTTCAAGTGGTTTTAAGAGATAGTTTTATCAACCTAAAAAGTTACCACAAATGACCAAAACATTCAACTTACTCTTCTTGATTAAGAAAAGTAAAATCAAAGCCAATGGCACAGCCCCAATTTATTTAAGGATAACCATTAACGGAAAACCAAAAGAAATTGCATCAAAAAGATATGTAGCACCCGATTTATGGGATAGTAAACTTCAGAAAGTGATAGGTAAATCCGAAGAAGTAAAATCTTTAAATAGGTATCTTAAAACGTTAGAGCAGCAAGTTTATGATACACACCACACAATATTAAAAGACAAAATAACTGCAACCTCAGCAGTTTTAAAATCTAAACTTCAAGGTGTTGATGATAAACAAAGAATGTTAATTCCAATCTTCAAAGATCATAATAACAAAATTAAAGAACTGGTTGGAAAAGAATATGCTCCAGGAACATTAGAGCGTTACAAAACATCTTTAAAACACACAATAGCTTTTTTAGAATGGAAATATCAAATATCGGATATAGATATTGCAAAAATCAATCATGCTTTCATAACAGAGTATGAATTTTATTTAAGAAGCGTTAGAAATTGTAATAATAACACAGCAGTCAAGTACATCAAGAATTTCGGTAAAATCATAAAGATATGTTTGGCCAATGATTGGCTAGACAAAAATCCATTCGCCAATTATAAAGCAAAAGTTAGAGAAGTTGAGCGTGTCTATTTAACAGAAGAAGAAATCCAAACCATATTGAATAAAGATTTTAAGACAGAAAGATTATCGCTAGTTCGTGATATCTTCCTTTTTAGTTGCTTTACAGGATTAGCATACATTGATGTCAAAAATTTAACAAAACTGCATATAAGTATTGGAATCGATGGAGAGAAATGGATATTTACTCACAGACAAAAAACAGAATCCGCTTCAAAAATCCCCATACTCCCTGTTACACAAATGATAATTGATAAGTACGCACAGCACCCGCAATGTATAAACGAAAACAGACTGCTCCCTATTTTGAGTAATCAAAAAATGAATGCCTATCTTAAAGAAATTGCAGGTGTTTGTGAAATTGAAAAAGATTTAACTTTTCATATTGCACGCCACACTTTTGCAACCACCGTAACACTTACAAATGGCGTTCCTATAGAAAGCGTAAGTAAAATGTTGGGGCATAAAAATTTACGGACTACCCAACATTATGCAAAAATTTTGGATAAAAAAGTAAGTGAGGATATGAAGGTTTTGAGAGATAAATTCAGTTTAACCGATATAAAATCTCATAAAAAAAATAATTTAACTTATTATAATAAACTACTATCAAATAACTTATAACTATGATTGTTTTTCTAAATATCTTTTCTTTGTAATTCAAAACAAACATTAACTATATAAGAATAGAGATTTAATGAAAGAGAAAAGTATTCCTTTTTATACTTCTATTAATGATTTTCTAGAATCAATACCTGTCAATCATAGGACTAAAAATCCTATGTTTTATTGTATGCGTTTAGAAGAGCCATAAAGATGAAATTTACAAAGCTCCATTTCGTAGAGATTTCTTTTTTATCGGTTTAATAACATCTAATGGAAAAACCAATGTTATATATAACAATTAAGATGACCATATAAAAGAGTCATTTCTCACCTTTCAATGTTCAAACTTGATTTATAGTTTTTACAAAGAAAAAAATACGGAAGGTTATCTCATTTATTTTAAACAGGAATACTTTAATTTTTTAAAATTTGATTTTTTTAATGAATTCCCATTTTTTAATATTTTAAACATCAACTTATTTCAACTAGAAAATAATAAATATCAAGAATTATTACCAGTATTTGAAGAGGTATTTAAATCTTATGAAAATATAGATGTCTTTTCCAAAGTTACTACACATAAATTTCTTGCTTTACTCTATAATCTAAAAGAATTTACTAAGATTCAAAATGAATTACAACCATTAATAAATTCTAGTCATTCCATTACAAATCAATATTTAAAATTGGTGAATGTTCATTACCTCGAAAAACGAACAGTTAAAGAATATGCTACCTTATTAAATATCAGTGCTAGTCACTTATCTAAAACCGTTAAAACTGAAACAAATAAAAAAGCACTTTCGCATATTAATGGCAGGCTTATAAAGGAGGCAAAATCACTGATTCAATTCACTAATTTAAGCATAGCTGAAATAGCGCATCAATTAGGCTTTTCTGACGCTTCTAATTTTGGTAACTTCTTCCGTAAGCATACTTCAACCAGTCCACTAACATTCAGAAAAAACTACACAACCCGATAAACACCATTTATTCCCGCTTTTGCACCATTTTATAAAATAAGGTTAACCTTATTTTGTAATGAAATTATATTTACAATTTGCGTAGCCAAATAACTTCACATATATTTGTAGTCAAATAACTTCATAATGAAATTAAGACGAGATATTTTCCAAGCCATTAGCGATCCAACAAGAAGAGCAATATTGGTACTACTTACTTCACAATCCATGACAGCAGGAGCAATTGCTGAAAATTTTGATGCTGCGAGGCCTACTATTTCTAAACACATTCAAATTTTAAATGAATGTGACTTGGTTGATGCAAACCAACAAGGTCGAGAAATATACTACGAGTTAAAAGTTGAAAAAATGAAAGAAATCGACAAATGGTTAGAGCAATTTAGAGCCATTTGGGAAAATAGATTTAACCAACTAGATAATTTATTAGAAACACTTAAAAACAAAAATAATGAAGAGTAATTTATTATTCAATTTTTCCGTGAATAAGGAAAATAAAACTATTAACATTCAGCGAGAGTTTAATGCTAATCTTGAATTGGTTTGGAAAGCTTGGACAGAACCAGAATTATTAAACCAGTGGTGGGCACCAAAACCCTATCATATTGTAACTAAAACTTTAGATTTAGAAATTGGCGGAATGTGGCTTTATGCAATGGTAAGCCCTGAAAACGAAAAGACCTGGTGTAAAGCTGATTATAAAGGAATTGAAATAAACAAGTTATTATCTTGGTTAGATGCCTTTTGTGACGAAAATGGAAATGAAAATACAATAAAACCACGCTCATTATGGACAAATATTTTTACAGAAAAAAATGACATTACATTAGTAGATGTTACCTTAAAACACGATAAACTAGAAGACATTGAAACATTGATTAAAATGGGCTTTAAGGAAGGTTTCGGAATGGCTCTTTTAAACTTAGACCAATTATTATTAACTAAAAATAAAAAACAATGAATAAACTACAATTTGACTTCTTAGTAAACAAGAAAGATAACACACTTACTATTGTGCGTGAATTTAACGCAGAAAGAGAACTTGTTTGGGATTGCTACACGAAAAGTGAATTATTAGAAAAGTGGTTTGCACCAAAACCATTGACGGCCAAAACAAAGACGATGGATTTTAAGGAAGGCGGTTATTGGTTATACGCTATGATAGAACCAAACGGAACTGAGCACTGGGGACGAACAGATTTTACAGAAATTAAACCTATTGATTATTATAGATCATTAGATGGGTTTTGTGATAAAAATGGAAATCTAAACTCAGGTTTGCCAAGAGCAAAATGGCATGTGAGTTTTTTAGATTTGAATGAAAAATCAAAAGTTGAGACCATTGTAACCTACAATTCTCTAAAAGATTTAGAAACTATAATAGAAATGGGAATGGAAGATGGACTTAAATCAACGTTAGAAAGATTGGATGAGTTATTAATAAATGTAAGAAAATGAAAAAGATTAAAATCATATTTTGGATAGCAACTTCCATCATTTTTGCGTTAGAGGCCCTAATGCCATTGGCAACGCTTTTATTCGCACACGAATATTTTAACGCAGGAACTAAACCTTTGGGCTATCCCGATTACTTCGCCTACGCTTTAATTGTTTGCAAAATATTAGGAGCAACCGCGATAATGCTTCCAAAACTTCCAGTTAAACTAAAGGAATGGGCGTATGCCGGTTTAACATTCAATTTAATTTTTGCAGCTATAAGTCATATAGCGGTAGACCAAGTCATAGCCAACATTGTAATGCCTATAGTGGTAGGAATTGTTCTAAGTGTATCTTATGTCTACTCACAAAAAATTAATCATAAATCTAAAACTATATAATTATGTCATTCCAAACATACATCAAAAACATAGAAGATAAAACAGGTAAAACCGCAGAAGATTTTCAAACATTAGCAGAACAAAAAGGCTTTACCAGGAATGGAGAATTAGTTGTAAAGGCTACCGAAGTGACCAATTGGTTGAAAGAAGACTTTCAGTTAGGCCATGGTCATGCAATGGCTATGTATGCCTATATAAAAGGGAAAAGAGAATAAACTACCATCCTTAAAATTATAATTAAATGAACAAGTTAACTGTCACAAAAATAAGTGCTATCGGATTTGTTGTCCTATTAGTCATTTTACATTTCATAAACACATCAGTAAATCCAATATGGCAACCCATTAGCGAATATGCATTAGGAAATACAGGTTGGTTAATGCAGATTGTATTCTTTTTACTTGGTATAAGTTTTTTAACCTTAGGCTTATATCTAATTAAATACTTACCCAAAATAGGTTCTAAAATTGGAGGAGTGTTGTTAGTAATAGCATCTCTTGGTAATTTCTTAGCAGGCATTTTTAATACTGATCCTGTAGATACTTTACCCGAGTACATGACTATGAGTGGCCAAATTCATAACGCAGCAGCAGGACTATTAGGTTTTATGATTTTGGCTACGGTGTTTATTACTTATCAATTTAGAAAACAGGAACAGCTTAAACCATTTAGAAAAAATATGTTTGTATTTACTATAATTCTTTGGGGTTTAGAGGTTGCTTTAATAATTGTCATGGGTGTTTATTTGAGTGAAACGGATGGTATGATTACACCAGAGACTCCTATTGGTTGGCTTGGTAGAATCGTTATCGTATTTTGTGCTATTTGGGTTTGGAGTTGTGCTCATTATCTCCAAAAATCTAATTTCAAAAATTAGCTCATATGAATATCATCAATCAATTCATAAAAGATAAAATTAAGGAAGAGCATCAACCTATTTTTTTAAAGTTTAGGAGCTTGATTAAAGCAAAATTCCCAACACTAAAAGAAGAAATGCGAGGAGGAACCGAAAAATATTATGGTGTCCCAGTTTATAGACACAATAGAATTATCATCTCCGTGAGCCCTACCCTAAAAGGAATTACCTTTTCTTTTACGGATGGTAAACAGTTTGAAGACAAGTATAAACTACTTGAAGGAGTCGGAAAAAAATCATTAAATTTAAGATTGAGTGACCCCAAAGATTATAAAGATGAAATACTTGAGTATTATATTTTACAAGCGATTGAATTAGATAACAAATAAAGATGTGTAATGAAAACAACCATTCTAAGAATAGTTCCTAACATTTATTCCAATGATGTGGAAGCAAGCAAAAAGTTTTATACTCAGTTTTTAGAGATGAAATTGGTGATGGATATGGAATGGGTTTTAACTTTTGCATCCAAAGAAAACCCAAAGGCTCAAATCACAATTATTCAAAATACGGAGAACAAACCACTGGATAATAAAGCCATTTTTCTATCCATAGAAGTGGTGAATATTGACCAATGGTATGAACGAGCAAAAACACAAGATATTGAAATAGTTTACCCAATAACAACCGAATCTTGGGGTGTAAAACGATTTTTTGTCAAAGATCCCAACGGAGCAACAATCAATTTATTGTCACATTGTGTTTAGTTTTTTTTAAATAAAAAAAGACTGTCAAAGGGTTGTCACAATTCCTAGTTTTCTTTGTTGTATAAAATTATAATTGTTATAAAATGATAGAAGTATATAAAACTAATATCTTAAAAAAGAAACAAGCTAGGAGAATAAAGAAACAAATAAAAAATAGGTTTCCTAATTACTGTATTGATTTTGATCTTGAAGATTGTGATCATATTTTAAGAATCGAAAATTTTAACGATATATTAGACAATGATGTTATTATTAATATGGTTCAAAAACAAGGTTTTAATATTGAAATTCTAACAGATGAAATTTCTATAGTAAACATTTAAAATACTATTGTGATGGCATATACAGATAACATTTCAAGACTTTCACGGTTAACGGCAATTCATTTAAAATTACAGTCTAATTTATATGTGACAGTAGAACAATTGTCGGAGCAATTCAATATTAGCAAAAGAACTGTTTATAGAGATTTACACGCTTTAGAGCAAGCCAATGTTCCTATTGTGGCTGTGGAGGGAAAAGGTTATACTTTAATGGACGGGTATAAAATTCCACCTGTAATGTTTACAGAAACTGAAGCAAATGCACTCATTTTTGCACAAAAGATAATGGCAAAAACCAAAGATGAATCTTTGATAAATGAATTTAATAATGCCATAGATAAAGTAAAAGCAGTATTACGAAGTGAAGAAAAATCAAAAGCTGATTTTTTAGCGAATAGAACATTTATAGGAAAGAATTGGCAAAATGAAAAAACAAGTAATTTTCTTTCTGTAGTACAACGTGCTTTAACAAATTTTAATGTATTAAAAATAGCCTATAAAAAAGAATCTGACTTAGAACCAATTCTAAGAGAAATAGAACCTTTTGCTATTTACCATAGTTCTTCAGAAGATTGGATTATAGTAGCTTGGTGCAGGTTGAGAAATGAATTTAGAAATTTTAGAATAGACAGGATAAAAACCATCGTTAATTTACCCGAAAAATTCGTTCCACACCAAATGACAATGGAAGAATATGGTGAAATCCAGCGGAAAAAATATTTAGAAGGAAATAGTTTACATTATAAAAATATAAAAACAACCAAAATGATAACCGTAAAAGTAACGTACACTGTAAAACCTGATTTTGTTCAGAAGAACCAAGAAAACATTAACTTGTTTATGACTGATTTCAAAAAAATGGACACTAATGAATTCCGCTACGGTTCCTATGTGTGTGGAGACGGCAAAACATTTGTTCACCTATCTCATTACAAAAATGAGAACATTCAAAAAAAAATGCTTCAGGTGCCTTCATTTTTGTCTTTTCAGAAACAAAGAGATGAAAGTGGTTTAGAAGACTTGCCAGAAATTGAAGTAATGGAAGTAGTTGCTTCTTCACATGATATTTTTAAGTTTTAAAACCTATATATAAAAAGGAATGTTTACCTACTCCAATTTTAAGATTATTGAATCTCAATATTTTGTATTTTTAAACCAAAAAAATAATGACAGATTCCTTTTTTGAAAGTATTTATAACTATCCAAGTATTAAAAAAGAGGACTATAAAGCTATTATGTCCGCCCACACCAAAGTTGAGTTTGTAAAAAATGAAATCATACTTAATGAAGGCAAAATAAGTAATGAATATTTTTTGATAAAAAAAGGTTTGTTTCGTTCATTTGTTATTGACTATAAAGGCAACGAGATTACTACCGATTTTTTTAGTCCTAATGATATTTTAATTGAAGTAGCTTCTTTATTTCTTCGTACACCTTCTAATGAATCCATACAAGCATTAACAGACTGTGAAGTTTATAAAATTGAGTTCAATGATTTTCAAAAATTGTATAGCACTATAGAAGGCTTTACCGAATGGGGTCGCAGCTGGATGTCTCAGCAACTTTTTATGGCAAAACATCGTGCTGTAAATATGCATACACAAAGTGCTTCTCAACGCTATTTAGAACTAATGATTCAGAACCCACAAATAATCAAAGAAGTACCCTTAAAATATATTGCGACTTATTTAGGGATTACCGATACGTCTTTAAGTAGGATAAGAAAAGAAGTATTGTCTCAATCAGAGAACTTGCCATAGGACAAGATTTTTTCGCTTTCCTTTTTTCATTTTTGTAATCATAACAATTAAATAAATAGATAAGATGAAAAAATTTAATCCTGTAGTGTGGTTCGAAATTTATGTAAATGACATAGATAGAGCTGTAAAGTTTTACCAAAATGTATTTCAAGTTACATTGGAAGATATGAGTGACCCAACAAATAAAAATGTTCAAATGAAATGTTTCCCTAGTGATATGGAAAATTACGGTGCAGCTGGAGCTTTAATGAAAATGGATGGGATAACACCTTCTACAAATGGTAGTCTTGTTTATTTTGGTTGTGAAGATTGTAAAATTTTAGAAAATCGAGCAGCTGAAAATGGAGCTGAAATTATTCAAGCGAAAATGGGAATTGGAGAACACGGCTTTGTATCTATTGTTAAAGATACTGAAGGGAATTCTATTGGGTTTCATTCATTGAACTAGGAAATAAAAATGATTTAAAAATGACCAAAATAATATCAAGTCCCAATTGCGGTAATTCTCCCAAAATGGAATTTTTAAAACAATTTAATATTGCCTTTGTCGAAGGGAATGTTGCCTTTTTAACAGAAAATGTAACAGACGACATCGTTTGGAATATGATTGGCGACAAAAAATTAAAAGGAATAAAAGCGTTTACGGAAGAATTAGAAAAAATGCAATCTGTAAAAGCATCTGAATTGATATTAAATCAAATCCTATCCCACGGTAAAGAAGGTGCAGCAAATGGGGTAATGACAATGGAAAATGGAAAACAGTATGCGTTTTCTGATTTTTATCTGTTTCAGAGTGCTAAAGGAGAGAAATTAAAAGAAATAACATCATACTGCATAAAATTATAAAGATGAAAACCATTTTTGACCCGAACATCAGACTACAGCTAATCAAACGAATTGAACAAATCAATGCAGACAGTAAAGCGCAATGGGGTAAAATGAATGTTTACCAAATGATAAAACATTTGAATATTTGGAATCAATGGGTGCTAGGTATTGATAACAATATACCTTATAAACAAGACTTTCTTGGTAAACTTATTGGAAAAATGGTCTTAAAGGCCAACACCAAAAACGACAAACCGATGGGTAAAGGTGCACCAGCAGGTTCAAACTTTACCATCAAAGAGAAAAGTGGAGATTTTGAGAAGCAAAAACAAAAATTGTTTGATTTAACTGAACATTACGGGTGCTATAACAACCTAGATTTTATTCACGGTTTTTTCGGTAGAATGACCAAAGAACAAATTGGAATTTTCGCTTATAAGCATTATGATCATCATTTAAGACAGTTTGGAGTTTGACTTACATTCATTGTATAGAAGTATAAATCTCTTGAAGAAAATGAAAGTGAATCCCCAGATTAATACTACCTCTGCCACTGTCGAGATTTTCAAAACCAATGTCACGCATAATCAGTTAGCCAACAAAATAGTAGCTGATTTCAAGCAATTATATCCTGAGTATCACATCAATTTTGATTTAGAGGATTGTGATAAAGTACTTCGTATAGAAAGTTATACAGGTATTGATATTTTAGGCATTCTCAACTATGGCAGTTTAAACAATTTAGAAATAAATCTTATTGACTATTAGATGCTTAAAATTTTATTTCAGAGCTTGGTAGCAAACGTGAATCTTCAAGTGCAGCAGTTCTATGACCAGCATTTTTTAGATAATCTTCACTTTGAGCAAATTCCATAAATTTTAGTACCGATTGATGTTTAACCAATAATATTGCATCCCATTTTTCAGTTTCAGGTCCTATTAAAAAATCTTTTCCCTTTCCATAATATACAATTTCACTACCTGCTTTTAGAAATTGTGATTTTGTGGTATCGAGATATAGCTGATAGGCTTCTTCTCCACTAATTTCTTGTTTGGGTCTTAGATGTTTTAAATCTGTATAATCAGCTATTTCTTTAAATTTTAATAGATTTAACATTACTATTTCTCCCCTGTCCTTAAAGTTTTGATAAAATTGTTTACCACTATTGGTTGTGGCTTCTAAATATTTTTCCATTACAAATTATTTAATCTAACCATTCATTTACAGTTGTCTAATTTAAAATAATACACTTTTTTTATCGTATTTTTCTTAAAAAAATTGCGCAATTAAATAACTGCACTTATATTTGCAGTCAAATAACTGCGTAATGAAATTAAGGAGAGATGTATTTCAAGCTATAGCCGACCCAACACGAAGAACCATTATCACGTTGGTTGCGGCAAGTGCAATGACACCGAGTGCTATTGCCGAAAACTTTGATTATTCCAGACAAACCATTTCCAAACACATTCAAATTCTTACCGAATGTGAATTGTTGAAACAGGAACAAAAGGGAAGGGAAATCTATTATCAACTAAATCCTGATGGGATGAAGGAAATAGCTGAGTTTATAGAACCGTTTAGAAAATTATGGGATGAACGATTTAATTCATTGGAAGCTGTTATGAAGAAACATCAATCAAATATTAAATAGACAATGGAGCAAAAAACTAAAATCAATGCCCTAGAAGGTAAGCAAGAGCTAACTATCACGAGAGAATTTGACCTTCCTGTTGAACTTGTTTACAAAGCCTATACCGAAGCAGAATTTGTAGCAGAATGGATGGGAACCAACGTACTAAAACTGGAAAACAAAAATCACGGAAGTTATGCATTTGAAACCTCACACGAAGGAAACGTAATGTTTAAGGCAAACGGAACAATTCACAAAATCGTACCAAATCAAGAGATAGTAAGAACTTTTGAAATGGAAAATATGTCGATAGGCGTACAATTGGAGTTCTTGAATTTTGAAAAAGTTACAGAAGACAAAAGCATGTTAACCATTCAGATTATATACAAATCAGAAAAACACCGTGCTGAGCAATTAAAACTACCTTTTGCTTATGGTTTAAATATGGCTCACGATAAATTAGAGGTAATATTTACAAATTAAAAAAAGTCATAATGAAAAAAAGAGACAAAATCATTTATTGGATAGCCACAGTTTGGCTTTCCTTAGGGATGTTATCAACAGGAATTGTACAATTGTTGCAATTAGAAGAAAATATTCAAAGTATGGAATTACTAGGTTATCCTATGTATTTGTTAAGTATTCTAGGTGTATGGAAAATTCTGGGAGTTATAACCATCTTAATTCCTAAATCCCCATTACTTAAAGAGTGGGCATACGCAGGATTTTTCTTTGTAATGTCAGGAGCTATTGTTTCACATTTAGCAGTTGGAGATGAAACGGTAACACTTTTTGGGCCTACCTTACTTTTGGTTCTTACAATTGTATCTTGGTATTTTAGACCAGCAAGCAGAAAATCAGAAAAACTATAAATATGGCAGATTTAAAACCTAAAACAGTTGATGAGTTTATTGATATTTCACCACAAGAATCTCAAGAAGTAATGATTAAGCTGAAAAAGCTAATTGAAGCTACTGAACCAAATGCAGAAAGTGGTATTAGTTGGAATGTGCCCATCTATAAATACAATGGCATTCTTGCTGGATTTTCCTTGGCTAAAAAACACGTAAGTTTTGGCATAGACTCATTAACAGAAGAAATGCGTAAAATATTGGAAGAAAAGGGATATAAAACAGGAAAAAAAACCATTCAAATAAAATTTAACCAAGATATTCCTTCAGAAGAACTGATAAGCTTGGTAAAAGAGCAAGCTAAATTAAACGAAATTTAAATGGAAAAAGTAGACCAATACATCGAAAAGATAAAGAACTGGAAAGAAGAAACCATTCTATTGCGAGAAATCTGTTTAGAATGTGGTCTCGAAGAGGATTTTAAATGGATGCATCCTTGTTATACTTTTCAAGGTAAAAACATTGTACTTATTCACGGTTTTAAGGAGTATTGTGCCTTGTTATTTCATAAAGGAGCATTACTTAATGATGCTAACAACCTTTTAATTCAACAAACCGAAAACGTGCAGTCAGCTCGTCAAATTCGATTTAGAAACAAACAGGAGATTGTTGACTTAAAAGTAGTTATAAAAACCTATATATTTGAAGCCATAGAGGTGGAAAAAGCAGGATTGGAAGTAAAAATGAAAAAGACTTCTGAATATGAAATTCCTCAAGAACTTGAAGAAGCATTAAAAAGTAATCCCGAATTAGAGACAGCATTTTATGACCTAACCCTAGGGAGACAAAGAGGATATTTACTCTACTTCTCACAAGCCAAACAATCCAAAACACGAATATCAAGAATTGAAAAAGCAAAACCGAAAATTTTTGAGGGAAAAGGATTAAATGATTGAGAAGTATAAAACATCCAATTAGCTATGGAAAACTATCCTAAAGACAAATTAATACAAGCCTCAACAGTTATTGAGTCACTACTACATAAATGTGAAAAGTCCAGGCTAAAACTTACGGATAGAACATCACAACATACTTTACTAAAAAATAGAATTGAGGCTCTCAAAATTGCTTTAAAACTTATAGAAAGTGAGGTTGAAAACAAATTGATAGACAATGGGAAATAAAAAAGAACTGATCAATCAAATAGAATTTTTAAGAATCCCATTTACAATTATTATTTTAGTTCTTATAAGTAGAATAGCATCAATGATTTTATTCAATTGTTAGCTGCAAGCTGAAAATAGATCGTGCCAAACAACAAAATTAAAATCTGAACAATGAACGACATCAAATTTAATGGCGGAATAAATATCGCAATAAAAATCCCGAAATCTAAATATCAGGAAACTGTGAAATTTTATAGAGAAATCCTGAAATTGGAAGTGACCGAAAAAGAAATAAAGAACCCAACAGTTTCTAAAACTCACGAAGTTAAATTTGGAAATAATATAATTTGGTTGGATTGCGTAGACAATTATACTCATTCGGAAACTTGGTTGGAGCTGAAAACGCCAAATGTGGAAAAAGCGACAGAATATTTGAAATCCAACGGAATTGAAACTTGCGATGAATTGGAAGAAATACCAAAAGATAATCATTGGATAATGGACCCAGCAGGTAGTGTATTTATAATCGGAAAAGATAATTCGGAATATTCACTCGACTGAAAAAAAGCGAACAAGTTACACGTATAAAAAATGCTAGGTTTAGCTAAACCAAAATTAGTTGCTCGTTTGCTAGCTTCTAATTTTTCTTTAGGAAATCTTCACACACACACAACTTTTATACATAAATGTTCTGCATAATGTAAAATTAGACTGGTGTATTCAAAATACCGCAATAAAAAACGAATAACTTTAGAAATTAGGGCGAAACAAGTTAAACAACAATTAAACTTCTTATAGTTTTATCAATGATGTATAAAGAAATAAATCCAAGTCGTAACCTCCAAAATCAAATTCACAGCTATTGGAAAATAAGGGGTGATACATCGAGTAATCATTGGGAACGTATTTTTCCTGATGGTTGCCCAGGTTTGATTATGAACCTTGGAGACAACTGTACCACCGATAATGGCACAGTAAAAATGGAACACGGTAAAACCTATCTCGTTGGAGCAATGACTACTTTTAAAGAAAGTTACATCAATGAAAACACACACCTCATAGGAGTTTGTCTTAAACCTTCAGCTTTTGCATCATTTTTCTCTTATTGCTCTCTCAGCGAGATAAAAAATAATACAGTTCTATTTGATAAAAATCTCTCTTTTGATAGAGACCATTTTTTTAAGGATAACCACACCAATTATTTAAATCAATTTTTTACGGATAGAAAAAATAATAAGGCCGCAAAATTATGTTCAGTCATAGATGACATACAGGTATCAAGAGGTTTAATGACTATTGATGAATTGTCAAAACAAAATGGAATTTCAATAAGGCAATTAGAGAGGTTATTTAACAGCTTTATAGGGTTAACCCCAAAAGAATACGCAAACATTATTCGTCTACAAAAAGCCTTAAATTTAATTACATCACAAAAGGAACATACCTCATTATCAGATATAGCTTTTGAATGTGGATATTATGACCATTCGCATCTCACCAATGCTATAAAACGTCATACAGGGTATTTACCCTCCGAACTTTAAAATGTCGTTTTTTTCCAAAGAAAAACACTAGACAACTTTCTATTTTTGTAGAAAATTAAAATTTAACACAAAATGAGAAAAATAAAACTATTTATAGCAACCAGTTTAGACGGATTTATAGCTCAACCAAATGATGACCTTAGTTTTTTAAAGTTAGTTGAAAAAGAAGGAGAAGATTATGGTTATGCAGCATTTACTTCAACCATTGATACTATTATGATTGGTCGTAAAACCTATGATTATGTGGTAAAGGAGATTGGAGCTTCGCATTACGATAATGGCGAAAGAGATGTCTATGTCATTACGCGAACAGAACGTTCTGACAACGGTAGAATTAAATTTTATACAGGTAATATAAAAGACTTAGTAACCAAGCTTAAAGGCGATGAGGGAAAAGATATTTATTGTGATGGTGGTGCTGAAGTAGTTAACGAACTTTTAAAAGATGACTTGATTGATGAATTTATTATTTCTGTCATTCCAATATTATTAGGTAATGGTACAAGATTATTTAAAGAAGGCAGACCAGAACAACTATTGGAATTCGTAAGTGCCAAAACATTTGATACGGGATTGGTGCGGTTGTATTACAAGCGAAAAAAATAAGAAAAGGAAATAAGGTCTTCGGTTTTTCATCACCCCTCTCACAAAAATAGACCTGCAAGGGCAGATAAATGCTCCTATCGTCGCACCCTTGAATTATTTTCATCTGTGTCCTATCATAACCTAATATGAATATTCTAAATTTTCCTTACATTTATCTCATGACAAACGACCATATATTAGAAATAGAATCAATTACAAACGGTTATTATCGGGTAAAAGAGTGGTTAATATACTAATGGAATAATAGGAACGTTCCTATTAGCCATTTGTTGGCGGTCATTGTAAGGACGACACCCGAAACAATGAATCAGACTTGAAAATTGATAAAACGAGTGTGCCAACATTAATGACTGATTACAACTGTTGGATGGTCAATCACAACCAAAAGTAGCGATTATACAACTATAAGTATTTGCAAATTTTCGATTCGGCTGAATGTCCAAAATATCTTTGTAGCATTAAAATTTTAAAAGAAAGAAGAGATGTTAAGTACAAAAACCATTGGCAATAAGATTGTCGAAGCGAGAAAGAAAATGAAGCTTTCACAAGCCGAGTTGGCACAAAGAGTAGCTATTAGTGCACAGGCAGTGGGCAAATGGGAACGTGGCGAATCCATGCCTGATATTGCGACCTTTAGTAGGTTGGCGCTTATACTGGATGTAGACCTGAACTACTTTGCATATACTACCACAGAGCCAACTGGGACTACAAAAGATACTGAAGTGAGTAAGGAGGAAATCGAAACCATTAAAAACAATCCTGCAGGAAGACAAAATCTTAGCTTTAACGCCATTGACCTTCGCAATAGTGATTTTGCCGGTGTTACTATGCTTAAATCAAGATTTAAAGTTTGCCCGCTAATCAATGCTAATTTTCAAGGTGCAGATTTATCGGGAAGCATATTTCAAGTGCTGGATGCCCAAAATGCAAATTTTGACAAAGCCAACCTTACCGATTGTGTTTTCTCGATCTCCGAATTGCAGGGTGCGAGTTTTGACAAGTCGACTTTAACAGGTACAACTTTTACGCTTTCTGGCAAAGGTGCAATATTTAGCAATGCAAAATTTGATGGTGCTACTTTCACAACAGTTGATTTAAAAGGTACTAGTTTTCAAAAATGCAAATTCCATGGGACCACATTTCGATTATGCGAAATGGAGGAAATGAACCTAGCAAATAATTATTTTACCGATGTAGAATTTGAGAAATGTAGTCTAGAGAATTTATCCTTTGAAGGAGCGACACTTAATAATGTAAGATTTACTAGCCCTTGGTCTATAACCAATAAGTACTATAAAAAACTAACCACTATAAAATTTAAAGGTGCTATCATGGATAAGGTTACTTATGCCATGTTTCAAAACATGAGAATTCTTGATTTAACAGGAGTAATTATTAAATAATGGATTTTTATAACCTATAAAAATACTCCCCACCCTACTAACACACGGGCATAAAATAGTAGGGGTTAGGAGATTTTCCGTGTGTATCGCCCCGTTGGCAATGTTTTTAGAGTTAATATGTCGCAGCTCCAAAATCCCCAAAACTTCGTACCTCCAAACAGCCTTTTGATAAGATCCTGATAACAAGTAATGAAAGTTGAAGCTGAATTGAAAATACTTCGGTGAAATAAAATAATAAAATGATGACAAAGCCTAATGCATTTGAACCCTGGTCTGGCTTGGTTCCTTTTGAAGATACAAAATTATTCGTTAAGGACACTGGTGGTTCAGGTATTCCAATACTTTACCTGAACGGACAATTCGCTAATCAATCCTACTGGAAAAGAGTAATAGCTGAACTAGGCTCTGGTTATAGACACATAACTTTTGACGAACGGGCACGGGGCAAAAAATCAGGTAAGTCATCCGATTACTCTTTTGAATCATGTGTCCGAGATGTTGATGCTGTTAGGTCAGCAAGAGGTGTAAAGAAGTGTATAGTTGTCGGTTGGTCTTATGGGGCATTTGTTGCAGCGCACTGGGCGAGTAGAAACCCCGGCTCCTGTCTAGGTGCAGTTCTAGTCGATGGTGCACAACCATACGACTGGTTAACCGAAGATATTAAGGAAAGGATAAGAAGACTCTTCAAACTGTTGAATCCTCTAATGTGGCTACTTCGACCAACAGGTCTAACACCAAGATTGAGTGCTACACAGATGGGAGAAATTAATATTGAACTTGGAAAGATAGCTAGAGAAAAAGAATTAGGTCCGGTTTTAGACAGAATCATTGCCCCAACACGCTATGTACTTGCATCTGGAGTATCTTTCGGGAGCAAAGGTGCTGAGCAAGAACAAATCCGTACCGGAGTTAATCCAGTGGTTGAGCGTAATCAGAATATCAAAATAAGTGCAAAGGTTCCCAGCAATCACGGGGCAATTCTTAAAAATGACTTTCGTGCTGTGGCAAGCGCTATATTAGAAATTATCAATCTCATAAAGTCATAGCCTTGATTCATTTCGATATTGAAAGATAATTAAACAAAATATGATTAGTAGAATGTAACCTAGTATTAATAAAGTTTAGCTCATTAACGTGAGGAAAGAAAAAAACAACGAACCGCCAAGAATGCATGTACAAAATAGGCGAAATAGTTGTAAATTTAGCGGTTGTAGCCCGCTTCAACTTTTCAATAGTTTGATAGGCTGGAATCCTGTAATCGCCTACTTTGCATATGCTCAACGTTATTCGTCAGCTTCACGAACCTTACAATTATTTAACCAAAGAAATCTAAAGTAAATGAACTTAAATACTAATTATCAAAATACATTATTTCCTTATGCCTACAATATTCTAGGTTCTGTTGATGATGCTATGGATGCCATTCAAGACGTGATAACTAAATATATTTCATCCTCCAAACCAAACATCGAAAATGAGATTAGCTATCTTATCAAAGGTGTAATCAATCAGTCAATCAATATCAAAAAACGAAATCAAAAAACTATTGGTGATAAAATATGGCTTCCAGAACCTATTTCAAAGGAAAAAGCGGACACAAACATAAACCGTGAGGAAATTATTTCCTATTCTATGTTGGTACTTTTAGAAAAATTGAATCCCAAAGAAAGGGCTGTTTTTATATTAAAAGAAGCTTTTGATTATTCTCACGAAGAAATTGCTACAGCTATGTCATTTTCTATCGAAAATTCGCGAAAATTATTAAGTAGAGCAAAAAAAGCACTAGAAAAAATGAAAAAGGATTTTGAACCTTCACCAATGGCTTCTCCAACTTTTTTGAAAGAATACATAACCAGTATCAAGACTGGTAATGTCAGTGCATTAGAAAAATTATTATCAGATGATATCATGGTTAAAACGGATGGCGGCAATGTTTCAATTGTAAGTGAGTTGATGGTCGGAATTAAAGAAGTTATTAAACTTATGATATACGTATATAATACGTACCAAAAATCTTTTTCTATAGTAGAGAGCACAGTAAACCATCAACCTGCATTAATGTTTTATAACGATGGCAAACTTGTTAATTGTCAGGTATTTGAATTGGAAAAAGATAATGAAAAAATAATGACGATTTATTCAATTGTTGACCCTGAAAAGTTAAAAAAATAAATCAATTAGTAGCTTTTGTCACGTTTTACATCACTCGTTTGTTTTATAAGTAATAGTAATTTAAAAACAAACAAAATGATAAGCGTAAAAGTAACGTACACCGTAAAACCTGATTTCGTTCAGAAGAACCAAGAAAACATAAACTTGTTTATGGTTGATTTTAAAAAAATGAACACCAATGAATTTAGCTACGTTTCCTATATATGCGGAGACGGCAAAACTTTTGTTCATCTTTCTCATTACAAAAATGAGGACATTCAAAACAGATTGCTTCAGGTACCCTCATTTCTATCTTTCCAAAAACAAAGGGACGATAGTGGTTTGGAAAATTTACCACAAATTGAAATAATGCAAGTAGTCGCTTCTTCAGGAGATATTTTTAATGGTTAAAACTTGGAATATGAAAATTTTAGCATTCTCCGGAAGCAATAGTAGGACTTCCATCAATCAGGAACTCATTAAATATAGTACACAATTTCTTAATGTGCCTGTTGATATTATTGATTTACGTGATTACGAGCTTCCAATGTTTAGCATCGAAGAAGAACAACAAAACGGACATTCAAATGTATTGATGTCGCTTTATAATACCGTAATTGGTTATGACGCTTATATCATTGCCATACCTGAACACAATGGAAATTATCCAGCGTTTTTTAAAAATGTTTTAGATTGGCTTACAAGAGTTGAACGTTCTTTTTTTAGAGGGAAGCCTATTTTATTGTTCAATGCAGCTCCGGGTCCGAACGGTGGTCAGTCTGTATTAAGTATAGCTGAAAAATCTTTTCCTTTTTTCAACGGAAACATTATTGGAACTTTTAAACTTCCGGAATTCAGTTCATTTTTAAAGAAGGGTAAGGTTTTTATACATGATGAAATGATTCTTAATATTTTAAAAGAACAAATATTAAAGATTGAAAACGCTTTAAATTTGAAAACCGCGCCTTAAAATAATGGGACTAGTTATTATAAGAACTCTTATGGATAAACCACATGAGAGTTCTTTTTAAATTTGATC
The DNA here is from genome assembly GCF_001697185.1 of Wenyingzhuangia fucanilytica. Taxonomy (GTDB): domain Bacteria; phylum Bacteroidota; class Bacteroidia; order Flavobacteriales; family Flavobacteriaceae; genus Wenyingzhuangia; species Wenyingzhuangia fucanilytica. The sequence continues at coordinate 1,362,813 of NZ_CP014224.1, forward strand.
AGGCTATTGTAGCTTTACAATTCATTAACAATAAAAAATTAATTTTAGCATAACAATTATACTTAAAATGTATATTAAGAATATCTTAATTTTATAAAATATAAGTACATATATAAATTATCACAAGATGATACAAGAAATCTTTGCAAATCAAGCATCGCGAATTTTAGAAAAAGATAATGAAATAATTGGATTGGCAGTCGGAGGATCCTGGTTATCTAATGAAATTGATGAATATTCCGATTTAGATTTAATTCTAGTAACGAAAGAAAAAATCTCAGATGATAAAGTTAAAATGCTAGATGTTGCAAATCGAATAGGAAACCTATTATCAGGATTTACAGGTGAGCATGTCGGTGAACCAAGGGTTTTAATTTGCCTTTATGACAATCCGCTCCTTCATGTGGACATTAAATTTTTAACACTTTCAGAGTTAAGCCATAGGGTTGAAACACCTCACATACTGTTTGACAGAGAGAATCAAGTTAAAAACATCTTAAAGCAATCAGAAGAACATTTTCCATTACCAGATTACCAATGGATTGAAGATCGATTTTGGATATGGGTACATTATTCTTTACTTAAAATCGGTAGGGGCGAATATTTCGAGGCATTGGACTTTTTTGGTTTTTTAAGAATGGTCGTACTTGGACCATTATTGCATATTAAAAATGGTAATCTTCCGCGGGCAGTCAGAAAGGTAGAAATGGAAATAGATAAAAACGACTTAGCAGAATTGAAAGGAACAATTCCAAAATACGAAAAACAATCTCTATTAGATAGTTTGCGTAATTCAGTTGAACTTTATCGAGATTTAAGAAAATCACTTTTTGATGAAAATATAAAGTTACAAAGCGAAACTGAAGAAAAAGTAATGGAATATTTTAAATCAATCGAAAAGTTGAAAAAATAGGCAAAAGCAGTAATAAAAACAAAGGTTTTTCACACATATCAAAATTTATCCTTAACCAAAAATTTAATGTTTCGAAATTACCTATTTTTCATGTACGGAGGTTCATGAGTTGGAAACTAAACCAGAATTAAAAACCGCATTTTCCAATCTAACCCCATGGAGACAAAGAGAGTACCTACTCTACTTTTCAAAGGCAAAAATCTAAAACGCTGATTTCAAGAATTGAAAAATCTATCCCTAAAACCCTAGAAGGAACGGGCATAAATGATTGACTTAAAGCGTAAACAGGTTACATTGTAACTAGAAAAACAAGTTTCTCTCAATTATTTTAAATGCAAAACCTCAATTTTCACTAACAATGTTTTTTTTATTAACACTGTTAATTATATTTGCAGTGTTAAATCGTATACATGAAAAACAAAGAAATTCAAGAAAAAAGAATGAAAGGGTACTTCATTCAGGCCACAAAAGAAATATTAAAAGGAGAAGGTATTCAGTCATTAAGCGTAAGAAACATTGCAAATCGAGCGGGTTATTCCTATGCTACGTTGTATAATTACTTCAAAGATGTTAATGAGTTATTGTTTTATTGCATACAAGATTTTCAAGAAGAGTGTCAGCAATTTGTAGAGAAAAATACCAGTAAAAAAACAAAAGGAATTGAGCATTTATCTGCAACGGTACTAGCTTATATCCATTATTTTATGGAATATCCAGGAATTTTTGATTTATTCTATATTGTAAAAATGGATGGAATCCATACAAAAGCATCAATTATTACTATTATCAATGCATCATTGGAAAATGTATGCAAATTGGATTGGGTTTATTGTGAATCAAAAAATTTAATTAATAAGGATGAAATTGAGTCTTTAAAAGCACAGTTAAAATATACAACTATAGGATTACTTGTGTTTTATTTAAATAGAACAGAACCTGTAACATATTTAGAATTTATAGAAAAGTCAAAAACACAAATAAACAATATCTTAAACTTGAAATAATGATGAAAACCAAAAAAGAAATAAAAGACGAATACAAATTAAAAAAGTTTCCAATTGGCGTTTTTCAAATAAGAAATACAATTAATAATAAGGTTTTTATTGATAGCAGTATTGATCTTGATTCAATATGGAATAGACATCGTTTTCAATTAAACTTTGGTATTCATACAAATAAAAATCTTCAAAAAGAATGGAAACAATTTGGAGAAGAAAATTTTGTGTATGAAATACTAAGCACATTAAAACAAGATACTGAAACAGCAAAAAGAGTTAATTATGATAAAGAAGCAAAAGAACTTGCTTTAATGATCATTGAAGATATTCAGCCTTATGGTGAAAATGGGTATATGTAAAAAAGATAAAATATCAAATGGAAAATAATATAATTACCATATCAGAATTAAAAAACTTAAAGTTTGAATACATTAAAAATGAATATGTGATAGCTTTAGTTGATAACCAAGGTTTTGAAATATTAAAAGGGTATGGTATTTCAATTGTAGATGCAATCAATGATTTACATCAAAATTTAATTTGAAAATGAATTTAAATTTAACTCAGAATTAAAAAACGGATTTTACAATCTAACCCCAGGGACACCATACTTTAGTAAATCTATTTAATTTAAGAAAAGAAAGTGTAAACCAATAAACACCATTATGTACCACTTTTTCACCATTCCATAAGGTATGGTTTATTTAATTTTGTTAAAAAACAACCCAACACATATGTCAACCATTTAGTTCCCCCAAAAAAAATACAATATAGTTTGCAACCCCCAATCAACAAACTACTAATAGACCTACAAGAACAACTCAATTTTATAAATATTGAGATTGATGACCCTATTGTGGCATGTGAGCAAGCCATTGAAATAACCTTAAGATCTTTAGAGCAATTAAAGAAGTTTGTGTTAAAAAGAAAATTCAAATCAACAAACGAAGAAATTAATTTTTTCAAAGAAATCAAGCCTCAATTTTCCTCCAAATTTATTTATTACAACAAAATATATAAAATGGAAACCAAAAGACCTTATGGAGGTCAAAGAGTGGTGAAAAAATTTTATAGAAATGAATTGCGAAAACTAAAATTGTTTTTTGATAGCGAACTAGAGTTTTATAGATACTTCCGAACAGGAAGCAATTATTTAGATCATAAATATTTTGTACGCGGTAAGTTAGATGTAAAATTAAGCTTAAACTCCTTTTATTTCGAATCTGATAAAAACTTTGCAACCACACATAGTTACAAAGTCGCTAAAATTATAGCGCATGATTTACTACAAGTATACCTAGAAGATAAATTATTGCTATTAGAAAATAAGCAACCCAATCAAAAATCACAAGTTAACCCGAAAATCAAACAAAACTGGACAGGCTCTAAAGTGGCTCTAATAGAGTTGTTATATGCATTACATTCAGAAGGTGTCTTTAACAATGGAGCTTCAGACTTAAAAGACATTGCTGCCTATTTCGAAGACACCTTCAATATCAATTTAGGTCAATATCACAGAGCTTTTTTAGAAATTCGAATGCGCAAAGGAGACAGAACAAAGTTTATGACCTCACTTAAAGAGAGTCTTATAAAAAGAATGGATAATTCGGACGAATAAGATAAGTGATTGATTTTATTGTCTTTAAAATAAAATGTATCACAACTTCGGTTCGCCTTGTGATGTAAAATCACTCAAAACCAACAAATTTGTACCATAACAATCTAAAAATCAAGTTATGGAAGTAGAACTAATTACAAAAGAAGACTTACACCAATTCAGAATAGACCTTCTAAACAGCATCAAAGCCATCATAACCCATCAAGCTGGGTATCGAGAAAAACAATGGCTCAAATCTATTGAAGTCCGAAAACTGCTAAACATCTCTCCAGGAACCTTACAAAACCTTCGCATCAATGGTACGCTCACTTATACCAAAGTTGGAGGTATTATCTTTTATGCCTACGATGATATTCAAAAGGTTTTAGAAGAAAATAAAGTTAATAATTCCGAAAGCTAATTACAATCTCAACCCGCTATAGAATCTGGCATACGAGTGTCAAATATTTGAAGACTTCGTAAAAACAAAAACTGTTTGAGCCTGAAAAGAAAAGATGAATAAAAGAAAAGATCATAAATCTAGTTCGAATCTCAATCCGCCATAGAATCTGGCAGACGAGTGTCAAATATTTGAAGATTTCGTAAAAACAAAAGCTGTTTGAGTCTGACTAAAAGGAAGACGAGTTCTTTTGTTTTAGAAATCAAAAATCAATTTGACCGCCGAAGATTTAAGGCTAGATTTTTTTGTTTCTTTTTTCAGCAATGGAAAAAAGAAAATGATAATTAAATTATTTACAAAATGAACTACATAAAACACTTAACAGGATTTTTTGACCGCATCATTCACGATTCAAATTTAAATCCAACACATATAAGTTTATACTTAGGCTTATTTCAATACTGGAATATCAACCGGTTTAAAAACCCAATAAGCATTACAAGAGATGAGGTTATGCGTATTAGTAAAATATGTTCTAAAGCAACGTATCACAAATGTATACGTGAATTAAATGACAAGGGATATCTTAAATACGAACCATCCTATAATCCATTTAAAGGTAGTATGGTCTATATGTTCAATTTTTCAGAAGACTTAAAACCAGTTCAAAAAAAAGACCGCCATACTAAAAAAAATATCCCTATTGATGAACAAGCTCTAAACAAGCAAAAAACTAGTAGTGAACAAGCACTGGTATCTTCTATAAACAGTATAAACAAAACAAACACTTTAAACATTTTAAACTTGGAAGAACAAGCACTAAATTTTGAAAATAAAAATATAGAGTTTAAAAATCAGGGCGATGTAAAAGAAAAAAAGTTGCGGCAAAAAAAGAAAAATAGTGTGACTTCAAGCACAGTCTTGAAGCCGACTATTGAAGAAGTAAATAAGTATTTTATAGAACAAAAACACCCAGAATTAGAAGCGCAGAAGTTTTACAATTATTTTACCAGCAATGGTTGGTTAGTAGGCGGAAAAACTAAAATGGTCGATTGGAAAGCCGCTGCAGAAAATTGGATGCTCAACAGTGCTAATTTTAAGCACAACACCGACACAACACCGATAAATCGAGCAAAACAACTCAACACAACTACGGATAAAAATTACTCCGAACCATTATAACGCTATACCTTGTCTTGAGCCTAATCGTAGTGTCAGTTCGAGTGCGATAGCGTATCGAGAACAATTTTTTTTAGAAAGTCAAAAAACAGGAATAAAAATAATAAATCTAGTTACAATTTTAACCCGCCATAGAATCTAGCAGGCGAATGTCAAATATTTGAAGGTTTCGTAAAAATAAAAGCTGTTTGAGTCTAAAAAGAAAACATAAATAAAAGTAAAAAATAACAAATCTAGTTAGAATTTCAATTTGACATAGGATTTGTAAGCGAGTGTCAATCAATTGAAAAATCCGTAAAAAGAAAAGCTGCCTGAGGCTTTAGCCGAGTTCTTTTCTTTAGGATTTGAGATTGTAATTGACCGCTGAAAATCCAAGTCTTGACTTTTTGTTTCTTTTGTGTTAAGACAAAAGAAAAATCAATCTTATTGTCAAAGATTCAAGACTAGCTTTTTTTTGTGAAGCCTGCACTGAGCGGAGTCGAAGTATTTTCAGCAATGGAAAAAAGAAAATAAACTTTCATCTTAACTTTTTGTTAAAGCCTGTGCTGAGCAAAGTTGAAATATTTTCATCAAAAAAAGACAAAGTAAAAAAACAAAATCAGAGATAATGAATTCGAACCTCAACTACCAAGAAATAACCCAATGGCTCGAAAAAAAAGGCAAAGAACTATTCGGAACACATTTCAAAATTTATAAAGAAGATGAAACCATTATTGAAAAGTTAATAGCCTATATGCTAAAAGATGAAAAAAGAGCTATTGAACTCAATATTTTTTTAGAAAAAGGCATCTTACTTTCTGGCCCCATAGGCTGTGGCAAAACATCATTAATGACCTTGATAAAACATATTACCGAAAAAGAAAAGTATCATGTAAAATCCTGTAGAGATGTAAGTTTTGAATTCATACAAGACGGTTACGAAGTCATTCACAGATATAGCAAAGGCAAGCTATACCAACCAAAATACAACACCATTTGTTTTGATGATTTAGGAACGGAAAGCAACTTAAAATACTTCGGTAACGAATGCAATGTCATGGCAGAAATTATATTAAGCCGTTATGATTTATTTGTTAGTAAAAAGCTAAAAACCCACATCACCACTAACTTATCTGCATCAGAAATTGAACAACACTATGGAAACCGCGTAAGAAGCAGAATGCGAGAACTATTCAATTTAATCGCTTATGACAATACATCAAAAGACAAACGCAGGTAATTAAACCCTATGAATTAATGTCATTTTTCAATCAATAAGTACACAACACCTTTTTTTTATAAATTAAACTTTGGCAAAATTCTTCATTTTTGCCAAAGTTTAACCATCATAACTTTTAAGCGTCAGGACTTTATTTAAATAATTTACATATATTTGTTCATATTAAATAAGTGTTCACGAATAATGAACATTTAAAAATAATGAACATAGAGAGGGAATACAATGGACGAAATAGAGATACTAAATAAAGCAATTCATAATTTAGAAAAGGATATTCCAATAACATGGAACTGGGATACTGTGAATGATAATAAAGACATAGGTGTTGATGGAAAATTAGACCTCACAATTAACAATCAAAAAATTACAATGCTGGTTGAAGTTAAAAAAGATGTTAAAAACCATCAATTGTTTAATATCATAGATTATAATAATAGATTCAAAAACTTCTTATTAGTAGCAGAAAAACTATATCCAAAAGTAAAGAAAGAACTTCGAGAAAACCAAGTAAATTATTTAGAAGAAAATGGAAATGTGTACATCAATAAAGACGGTTTCTTTATTTATATAGATACCCATAAAACAACAAAAACTCAAAAAGAAAAAGGAAATAGAGCATTTACCAAAACAGGGCTAAAAGTAATATTTCATTTCTTATTAGATCCTCAATTAATCAACCAAACACAACGAGAAATAGCAGAAATAACCAATGTAGCATTAGGTAATATTCCATTAATCATAAATGGTTTATTGGAAACCAACCTCATCTTAAAATTAAACAAAAATGAATATATAATTAATGATAATGAAGAGCTGCTGCATAAGTGGATGACAGATTTTGAGCAAACGTTAAAACCTACGCTTTTTAAACAACGTTTTAGA